>NZ_JBSFDZ010000014.1:0-157034 GCF_053594175.1 Nocardia sp. NPDC001965 | reverse complement strand
GTCAACGCGTTCGCGATCACCTTCGCCGACCGCTGGCCCGACGCCCGAACCTACTGAGAGAAACCGCCGGAAACACCGTTACCGAGATAGTCCCGCGCCGGGGCAGGTGCAGGCGGAACCGTGGTCGTCGGCTCGGGTGTCCACTCGGGCACAGCAACGGGCGGCGGCACGGGCGCAGGGGCGGGTGCCACCGAGGTGGTTGGCATCGGCTGTTGCGGGGCGGTGGTCGTCGCTGGCGGTGCGGGAGGGGGCGGAGCGACCCCTCCTGGGCTGCTCGGGGGAGCCGTGGTCATCGATGTTGAGGTCGTCGGTTTCGGGGTGGTTGTTGCTGTGGTTCGTGTAGTGGTCGGTGCTGGGCTTTCGCTTTCCGCGTCGTCCCCGAATATGGAGCCTATGAGCCCACACAGCAGGAACGATCCGAGTAGGACGCCAACGACGATGAGGACGTTGCGGTTGGTTCGTCTTCGCCGGGCGACGTTCAATGCCTGCTGATCCTGGTATGCCACGAGTGCTTTCCCCTGACTTGGTTTTTTGCGAAAGCTGCGCCCCCGCTGTTTCATTGAAGGATCGGCGTGGGCGGAGAGTGTGTTTCACGCTATGTTTGCGTGGCTCGGTAATCGGGTAAGGAGAGGCGCCCTGGCTTCCAACCCGCCCCGGCCAGTACCGGCCGCTTAGCCACCGACTTGAAGCCCGTTGCTGGACCATGAGGCCACCACTCATCCGGGCTGATCAAACAAGTAGTCGACGCGCTCAGACAGACGGTCGACGGTCGCCTCCCGGCTCTCCAAGTAGACGTCGGCATGCGGGTCGCTGCGGTCCACCGACTGCGCGGGGCGGATGGTTTGCGATGTGCGTGCCGGCGCCGCCATGCGGTCGGGTCCGGGCGCTCAGGCTCCGGGGTGGCCTTCTGCCCGGCCTTCGCGCCAATCCAACGGGCAATTCTTGGGGAAAGCCTGGGAAACGTGGTTGAGGGCCCTACGGCTATGATTTCCGTAAGGCCCTGACGTGCATCTATCTGTCGCGCTGACAGGATTCGAACCTGCGACCACTTGACACAGGTTCAAATTCTCCGAACGCTTCCCGAACCACCTCAAAAGCGCTGGAAAAGCCGCTGTTCACGGCCTGATCGGTTGCCGGACGCATCCCATCATTTCCCGCCTTTTCCCGTCAAAGTGTGAGATTTGGTGAGACGCAATGGCGATGGCTGGAGCGTGCTCTGCAGTGACGGGTAACTCGGCATGATGGTTTCATCGGCGCTGTGGCAGTGCATGTCCGGGGCGGCTGCCGTAGTTTTTGCAGGGTGGCGTGTGGCTGTCAAAGCGCGGCCCATGCAAGCGATTGGTTAATGTGTGGCAAATATTCGACTCGTGCCGGGGCTTCAGTAGTTCAGCTGCCTCGGAGTGTCCGGGCGCATGCCCGAGCACGGATCCCTGTAGCTGTCAGCAAGTTTGCCTGAGCTCGCGCGTCGACCAGGTCAAGTTGCTAGTTTTGACTGGAGTTATGGTCCTGGGAGTGCGGTAGTCGCGCTCCGGGTGACTGCTTCGGGAGCTTCACTTCGGTGTGTTGAGGGTGGCTGCGGTGCGGTGGTTCGGCCCGACTTACCAGGGCATCTGCATCCCGAAGGCGGCCCTTACCGGAGGACGGGCGCACAGTGAAGGGACGGAAGCTCAGAAAGGCCTGGGCCTCGCCAATGCTGCGTCAGGCCCCTTTGTCGTGTTGTACGAATGCGCGCTGAAGGTTACTGAGGGCTACTGAACCGGTTGACAGGGCCGTGGCCCTGGTGCCGCTGTGCTGGGCGGCCCGCGCGGCGTTCTTCGCGCTGGCCGGTACCGCCTGGGGTCGATCGGCGGCTCCACTCGCGGTCATGGACCGTCTGATCGGTTCGGCTCCACTCGGATCCTGCAGTAGGTCAGGCATCCTCTTGCTGGTCGATTCTCTCGGCACCCTCTACTTCCAGTTCTGCTGAGGGGCTCCACCTCTGTAGTAGTCCGCCGTTGTGTCCGGTCAGTTCGGCGAAGTTTCGGAGTTTGGACCAGTTCTCGTAGTCGCCGATCACTATCAGGCAGCGGCGGGCGCGGGTGATGGCGACGTTGAGGAGGTTCGGGGTGGCGGCGGCCCAGGAGCGGGCGCGGCGCTGGTCGGTGGCGGTGCCCAGGATCATGATGACGATGTCGGCTTCTTTGCCCTGGGTGGTGTGGATGGTGCCGCAGCGGGAGGGTGGGATGGTGAAGTTGTTTTTCCGGAGGTAGCGGGAGGTTTCGGTGACAACTTCGCGGAAGGGGCTGACTATGAATATCGAGTCGGCTAGACGGCGCCGGGCTTCGGCTTGCTGTTGCTGCGGGTCCTGCGCCCAGGCGGGTAGCCGATCGGGGTCGGTCGATTCTTCTCGGATGCGGGCCAGTTCTTCGATCATCGATTCCGATATCCGGGCATGGAGCTTTTCCAACACTGATACCAGCTGTTTGCCCTCCTCTGGGTGCCATTTTCGACCGTCTGCGGGGGCAGGGATGTCGATCCAGAGGTTGTTGCGGGCGAGTGGGAATGTGTGGCGGCCGTGGACGCCGTTGACCATCATTCCGTCGTAGGCGATGGCGTTGCTGACTTCGAACATCAGTGAATCGCAGCGGCGATGCACCCGCAGAGGTGAACCGATCCAGATGTTTTCGAGTTCGTTGAGGCCGGGTAGCCAGGTGCCCAGTGGTGTGACCCGGTCGGCCAGGGACTGCACCGAAGTCGATTGCGGTGCCCAGCGGATATCGACGTCGAAGTGGTTTGCCAGGAGTTTCTGGCCGGGCATTGGGAGTGTCACCACTGGTTCCAGCTGTCGTGGATCTCCGACGATCACGGCCCGGCGGCTACGCCACAGGCCACCGACCGCGGCTTGTGGTGTGGCCTGGCCTGCTTCGTCGATAACCAGCCAGCCGATACTCTCCCGGCCTAGTCCGGCGAACATGGTCGGTAGGGAGGCGAAGGTTGTCGATACGGCCGGGACGACGAAGAACAGCATCTGCCAGCCGGCGAGGAGTGTGTCTTCTGGAAGGTTGTTCGCGGCGTCTCCGCGGATGATGTCGGTGACGGCGCGCATGTTCCGCCAAACCAGAGCGGGTTCGGCGAACAGGGTTGCCTGGTGTAGGTCGAGCGCGGAAAGTAGAACTTCCGAACGGGCTCGAGCGAACTCCGGGTCCATCCACGGTGACGTCTGTTCGCGTGTCTCCATTGCGGAACGGTCTTCCGGTGCGGCTGTCCACTCCGGTCCGGGGACGTGGTTCGGACGGCGAAGGCGCTCCTGTTCCAGCTCGGCTGCCGCGTGCTGCAGCTCCATGACGCGGGTTTGCACCATGTTCTCTGCTTCAGCGGTTTTCGCTTCGCCTCGCTGCAGCTGTCGCTCGCAGTCCTGCACCCGCTGCCGAGCAATGGCTGTCCGCTCCTCCGACAGTGTCGCCTATTCAACGGCAGTGCTCAGCGCGATCTCGCGTTCTTCCTGCTCCGACCAGGTGGCCTGCGCGCCTTCCCGCGATTGCCGCACTGCTTCCTGATACGCCGTGTGTTCGCGTTGCCACTGCTGGTCGGCGGCTCGTACGAAGAGCCGCTTCCACCAGACGGGCCTTTCTCCGGCATGGTGGCGGCAGCGCTCTTCTGCCAGTGTGAGCTGTCCCTCGGCCCTGCGGACTGTCACCTCCACGGAGGCCAGCGCACCACGCCTGTCGGCAACTGCTGCCAGGTTTCGAGAATGAGCATCATTGTGCGCCGCCAGCGAGCCCAGCAGTTCGTCTCGTCGGGTTTCGAGTTGCCCGCATTCGCTCCGCCACGCGGTCGCTCCCGCACGGAGGTCGGTAAGAATCTCGTCTTCACCAGTGCACATCTGGTAGAGGTCGGCGACGGCTTCGCGTTCGGTTCTCAGTCGCTCTACTTCGGCCACCGCATCCCGGTATCGCTGCTTGGCTTCGCGCCAGGAGCGTGTTCGTTCGGCGGCCGGGTCGGATCCGTCGATGGACTCCCGCAGGGTGGGGTGAAGTCCCTGTTCCTTGCCCCACCAGAAACGTTCGACGAAATCCACGCGGTTGGGTCGCTTGCCCAGACGTGCGGCTACCGCACCCCAGCACGGTTCGCCGGCGAGCAGGGTGGCTGCACCGGAGAGGTAATCGGCGTCCGGGAACGTTTCGGTGTCGATCGACGCCTCGGTGGGCACTTCCAGCGTGATGTTCTCGACAGCACCGTTGTTCGAGGAGGCGATCACGATCTCGAAACCGGTCAGTTCCTCGATGAGCGGAACGATCCTGCGGTGATACTGAGGCTTCTCAGGGTCTTGCCATTTCACCGCTTCCGAGTCGGGCCGGAAGGCTGATCGGGGGGCCGGGAGCCCGGCGAGTACTTCTGCACGCTGGACGACGATCGCCGCGATCAGGTCCCTGAGCAGGGTCGTCTTACCGGTTCCCGGGGGACCGTTGACCGCGTATAGGCCGCGGGCATCCGGAGCGGAGAGCTTGCGCATGATGTTGTTGATGGCGAACTGCTGGCTCGATACCAGCGGCCGATCGGGTCGACCCGGCCAACGCCCGTCCGGTGTGACGGCCGGGTGCAGGTCTCGTAGCACCCGGGCTGGATCTTCTCGTACATCCAGCCGTTGAGAGGATTCTGCGGTTACGTCGGAAGCCAAGTAGTCCAGTACGGCCTGCCCTGCGTTGCCGGACAGCAATTCGTCGGCCACCCGATTCAAGTCTTCGGCGTAGAAGCTGTTGATCAGTTCGTCGCTGGACACCTCGTCCGCGTGACGCAGGGACACTTGATACGGCTTGATCCAGATATCGTCCGGTTCCAATGTCTCGTCCACACCGAGCTGTTCGGATACCCACCGGGTGAGGGCGACCAGGTCGACGAGTTCGAGAGACTTTCTGCCCAGCGCTCCCTGGGGCGATGCACCGGTATTTTCTGAGGTCGAGGCTTCTTCGCTCTCGTCGGGGTTCTGACCGATGCGGTCCCGCCGGGCCTCCAGGGAGCTGACAGCATCAGCGGACACCGAACCCGCCATCGATTCCGCGATCGTGGCAGCGTTTTTACCGAGATGTGATTCCACAGCAGACCCGATCAGGCCGGGTAGCGCGGTGATACCGCCGGTTGCGGCATCGATCGCCACACGGGCGCCAAGGCCGGCGATCAAGCGAGCGGCTCGGCTACCCCGTGATTCGACGGAACCGGACGAGTCGATACGTACCCGCCCGTCACCGATGTCGAACAGGACATGCAGGATTCGCTTTTCCTCCTCCTCGAAGCCATCGAGCCAGTCATCAGCATCCGGTCCCGGTGTACCGACGGTCCGGCCTACAGCCCAGGCACACGACGACAAGGTCACGCTGTCCTTGAACAGCTTGCCGTTCTCGTCGAGGGTCAGACTCAACAATGCTCCATCGCCCCGGACGCGCCCACCCAGATCGTGCTCCCGCTCCTCTGGAGCGAGGATCGCTCCGAGCGCCGTACGGACCCGCTCCACCTCGAATATCCCGGCGTAGACGGTGTAACGCCAGACCTTGTTACTCCTCGGGGACCGCTGCTGCCCGGCCCACGGTAGTTGCTGCCCCCGGGAGGCTTTCACTGTCTCGTTGCCATATCCGGGACGTTCGATCCCGGACGGTGGGCTGAAGTACTCCACGGACCGCCAGTACTGGAGGATCTGAGCTTGCCTACAAGCTTCCTCGTTGCCGCGAACCATGACACCCACCCTGTCGTCGACGAAACCCACTCCAGCCTATTGGGCGAGAAGCATTGGGGGAGTAGCTTTTATAGAATCCACCTACGGCGCTCCCTGTCCGGCGCTTTCCGATGGACGCCACCCTGAGCGAGCCGGGACCGACGACTAATAGGTGTCTTGCGTGGGGAGTTTCTTGTAGCAGGTGAGGCGGCAGCGAGTGGGAGAAATGCTGCGAAGAGGCGACCGTGGCGGATCGTCAATCGCCGATAGCCGGTCAACCACGCAATGGTGCGCTCGATCTTCCCCTGGTGCCGACCCAACCGCGAGGGATCCTCGATCCCGCGACGGCGATACGGGGCACGATCCCACGGCTGCGTAGCCAGTGGCGGTGGACATCGAAGTCGTAGCCCTTGTCGGCACGCAACTTGGCAAGCTTCCCGCGGCACGGGCCGCGCCGCGACCGCACCCGCGGGGTCCGTTCGACCATCGATTGCAGCATCACCGAGTCGTGGGTGTTGGCGGCGGAAACGCCGGTGATCAGCGGGATTCCGTACGCGTCGGAGACGACGTGGATCTTCGACCCCTTTTTTCCGCGGTCGACAGGACTGCGGCCGGTCAGAGATCCCCTTTTTTGCCCTTATGGACGCTGCGTCCAGGATCGCCGCACTCCAGTCGAGCTCGCCGGCCGTTCCGAGTCGGTCGAGTATCCCTCGGTGCAGCGCGTCGAATACTCCGGTGTCGGCCCACACCATGAACCGTCGATGCGCGGTCGGGACGTTCACCCCGAACGACGGCGGCAGACGCCGCCACGCGCACCCGCTGGTCAATACGAACACGACCGCGGTGAACACAGCGATTTCGTCCACCGGTGAGGTCCCGCCGGCTTGCGGGTCTGGGACTGAACGCGGGTAGCAACGGTTTTGCGTTGTCCCACAACGTACCCGGGACAAGTCGCTGAGCAAGTCTGTCGACCACCGGACACATCATGCCGGACAACGAATAACACCCACGTAAGACACCCAGGAAGTACCGACGGTGGCAGAACGCGTCAGACGCTGACGCGCCAGGTGCTCGGGGCTGCTGCAACCCGTCGTGTGGCTTGTTCGCTTGATGTTCGGGAGAAGGACTCCGGCGGAATGGATGGCGGGTTGGGCTCAGGCCAAACCACAATAGAGTAGAGCTACACGGCGAGGTCGAGATCGCGACTACATGGCGCCGCACTGCCGATCTCGAAACCTGGATCACCGCACAAGTCCAGTCGGGGGCAGGGGCGGGATGCCGACAAGTCGTGGTGTTTGCAGCTAAGGCCGGTGTTGTCTGAGAATATTGAGCGTGAGTTTCCCGCCCGCACACTGATCGAGGCTGGTACCAAGTGAGCATCACCCTTCAGAACGTTAAGGTGTTGTGGGCAAACGCCTACAACCAATGTGCCTTTCCGGGCTGTCAGCAGGCGTTGACGCAGGAGTCTGTGGACGCAACAACGGGCGAGGTGCGGACAACACCAGTCGGCGAGCAAGCACACATACGCTCTTACAAACCGGATGGGCCTCGGTATGATGCCAGCTACCCAGCCGACAAGCTCCACAGCTACGAGAACCTAATTCTGCTGTGCCCAACCCACCACCAGAGGGTCGATGCCAACGGCGGCGCGGAATTCACCGTCTCTGACCTCATCGAGATGCGCAAGACACACGAAGCCCAGGCGAAGCGCTGCGACGAGATCGACAAGACCATCCAGAAGTACATGGCGCAGCAGTACGGTGCAGACGACAAGGTGTTGTTCGAGCAGGTCGATCTCAATGGGCCAAGGGTCGATTCTATGTTTGTTGACGTACCGTTCGCCTGCCGCCCGGATGCCAGTGTTGCGGACCTCATGCAGCGCATTGCCGAGGCGTTTCCCGGCGATGTCGAGGCGGCCGACGACGCGGACGGGCACATTGTGACCGGTGCAGCCCAAGCGCTGCTACACCCGGACTGGCGCGGCAATGCGCTGCTAGTTGGCGGCCCGGGGCAGGGTAAGTCAACGTTGCTTCAGTACGTCTGCCAGTTCCACCGGGCTCGTCTGCTAGCAAGGCAGGAATACACGGGTGAGGATCAAAAACTTGGCCAGCTCACGAAGGTGCACCGGGTCCCGATTCGCCTCGACCTGCGAAAGTATGCGCTCTGGGCGAGCCGCCACCAGCGCAACGCTTCGACGAAAAGCAGCAAGCGTAAGGGGAAGAGAGGCAGGACTGAGGCACTGAGGTGGCCGACGATCGAGGAGTACGTCGCCCTTGAGATTGCCCGTAACAGCGGCGGTCGCGCGTTTTCGGTTGAGGACTTGGGTCTGTTGATCTCCACTCGACCGGCGCTCGTCGCCTTCGATGGCCTCGATGAGGTGGCCAACCTCGTGTATCGCGAAGAAGTCAGCTCCCAGATCGTCGACACGCAGCTTCGACTCGCTGTCGACGCAGTTGACCTTGTCGCCCTCGTTGCGACACGCCCTGGTGGCACCACCTCGGCGCTGTGGTCATCCTCTGAGTTCCCGCGCCTCAACTTGCAGCGGCTGACGCACGGGCTGCGCGTGCAGTACCTCCAGCGATGGGCGAAGGTCGCAAAGCTGTCCCTGGGGGCGGCGGACAAACTGCAACGGACGTTCATGGAAAACCAAAACGTGCCGCATATTCGGGAGCTGGCGTCATACCCGATGCAGCTCGCCATCTTGCTCCACCTCCTGCACCGTCGGCAGCTGCTTCCACAACGGCGCACTGAGCTATACGGCGAGTACTTGAAGACGTTCCTTGATCGTGAGCAAAGCGAGGAGAAGGAGCCGCTGCTCGCCGAGGAACGCCAGGTCATCGAAGACATCCACGGTTACATCGGGTGGTACATCCAGACGCAGGCCGAGGAAGGTAGGAGTGCCGGCTCAATCAAACGCGAGGACCTCAAGGCGCTCCTGCGTAAGCACTTGGACGGTCGTGACGACGGACAGAAGCTCGCGGAAGACTTATTCTCGGCGTTCACCACGCGAGTGCTCTGCCTCGTGGAGCGGGACCCCGGTTCATTTCAGTTCGAAGTGCAATCGCTTCGGGAGTACTTCGCCGCCGTCTACATCTTCGACGAGGTCGACCGCAACTCACGAGACGACTGCCTTGTCGCCTTGCTGAGACGCCCGTATTGGTCGAACGTCTGCCGTTTCCTGGTCGGCAAGTACTCCAAGGGTGAAATGCGCGGTATGCGCTCCGTGCTCCAGGAGCTGTCGAAGGACAAGAACCTGGGGCTGCACCCTTTGCTGCGCTCTACCGCTGCCCTGTTCCTGAACGACCGCAGCTACGAGGGGCAGAAAGACGATCCCATCCAGGAAGTCGTGGATTTCATCCTCGGTGGATCAGGCGTCATCCTGGCCGAGGATGGACTGCTCGATGTCGCAGGATCGGGGCTTCATCTATCGGAGCGCGCTGGTCGCATTCAGGCCGTGCGTCACCTCAAGGCGCGATTGGAGGCCGACGCGGAGCCCGAGACTCGGGCAGCGGTGGCGGCCAGCCTGCGCCGCCACGCCGATGCTGACCACCTCGCGAGCTGGTGGTGGGAACGATTCGAGTCGACCTGGGGCTGGCTCCGGACGGCGAGCCACCTTGGCGTCCTCGGTGGGCTCAATCCGGATGCCGAGGCCAAGCTGGCGCGGCTGCTCGAGACGAGCGATTCTGGCGAAGTATGGGCGGTGCAGCTTCTGGCCACAGGCGGCTTCGACGGCTCCTCCGATGAGGTGCTCCGTGTCGTCATGCGAGACGTCAACGACGGCGCGGTTGAGGTGCTCGGATACGTCGCCCGAACCACCGCTACCGGGCGCATACTGACCGGCGCGACGATGGCGATGCTTCGCCGATCGGGGAGCGGCGCGACGGCGACCCGGACGAGGCTTCGAGGCAAAGGCGAGGCATCTGTGCTGTCCTCTGTATCCGACGCTACTGCGGCGCTAAGTAATTGGTCTCCTGCTGCGGCGACGGATGACGACTGGCGTCAGCAACTGATTCGCATCGCCGAGGTGTGGGGCGATGGTTGGGTCTTGCGGCAGGCAATCGCGGCGACGCCAGTTGGAATCTCCCTCAGCACGATGGCGCTTTCGCTAAAGTCCAGTCAGCCTGTACTGCAGGCGGCGCTCAACATTGAGGCTGAGGCCCGCGACCACCGGGGCGACAGTGAGTGGTGGAAACAACAACTCATTGCCGCTGTCGACGACTTTGCGCTGCGCCACTGGATCCTCTCGCTATCGACGTGTGCCAACTCTTCTGTTGTCATCGCGCTAGCAACCGAGCTCAGCGGCGCCGTCGACCGGGTCGCGCCGAAACACTACGTGGCTATCCGGAAGGCAATCCACGCATCCTGTCAGCTCTCAGGGGGCCGCAAGCTGGTGCTCCACGAAGCACTGCGAATGAATCAGGTTGTGTTCTCTGCGAAGACGCTCTGGTTGTTGTTTCACGGATCAACTGAGGCGAGTGTCGAGCAGATCAGCAAGCGCCTGATCGGCTCGTTCGAAGAGCTACTGAGTGCTGATATAGGCGACCTGCGAGAGCTGACATCGGTGGTGGGTAACAGAAAAATGATCAGGTTTGAGGAATTCCGCGGGCACCGCTCGTCACTTCCCATCGGCGGTTGGGCAAGCAACGTGAAGATCGGGGCTTTACGCAGCAACGTCGCTGACGAAGCTCTACGTCGACCATATGAATGGCCAAGCGATCTTGTTCAGCGTGCCGTGGAGAACATCGAAGATCGGGTACTTAAGGGTCTAGCTCCGATTGCCCAGGTTGCGGAGGCCGATAATTGGTTCGGGAACTGAAAGCCACTTATAACGGAATATGCTTGTTGCTGCCCGCTCCGTGTTGGACGGCGACCAGGCAGACATGCAGACAGCACTTTGGTTATGTCGACATCAATAAATTTAACCGTACGTGTAAGCGCAGGTCAGCATTCGATTCTAATGACTTAGGTCGGCAAACTGGAGATGGGATCCAGCGTCGGCAGATGTGGTTCTGGAACCCGCTGCCCGGGCCTGCCTGCGTAGTGCCCGCGCAGCTCTACCAATTCGGATTCGCCCCAAACCGGTTGGAAGCGGGCCAGATCCGCGACGACGAAGGCACGCGCTCGTGCGGGGATCTGCCGGACTGCCGAGTCGTGGCGGCGATGCACCTGTACCGCGAGGCAATGGATATCTTCCACGAAATAGCCCTGCAATATTCTCGGGAACTCGGACACCGGCTCAGCGAAGCCAACGCACTCGCCAACCTCGCCAAAGCACGAAAAGAAGCTGGAAAGACATAGGAAACGGCAAGCCTGTCCATCCAAGTCCTCGCCCTGTACCGCGACCTCGGACACCGAACCGGCGAAACCGAAGCTCTCTGCGACCTCGGAAACCTGCTCCTCGACACCGGCGACCCACGCAACCCCCTGCAAATGTTCACCGACGCCAAAACCTCAGCCCGCTCCATCAACAGCCGACTCGAACACGCCCGCGCACTGGAAGGAGCCGCCCGATCCCATGCGCGACTCGGTAGCACCACCGCATCAGCGAAACTCCACGCAGTAGGCCATAGACATCCACCACCGCCTGGTATTGCCCGACGCTGAACGTGTCCGCCGAGAACTCGCGACATTACCCACGTGAGATGGCGCTGGACAATCCTGTCGCGCCAGCTCGCCCGGACTCGGACAATCTGAGAGGCGGAATGTTTCGATACGGCAATCGGAGCGTAGCGTAGCGGCTGCGTTCGGTGTGCTCGACGAGACGGGTGAGAATGACTGCAGTTGCACAGCAGATGGTCGCCATCCTCGGCGTCGTTATGGGGGCTGGCGCCACCTACGCCGCGACGATGATCACCGAGCGCACGAAGTGGAGGCGATCCCAGGCAGCGAGATGGGATGACAAACGGCTGGCCGCGTACAACGACTACGCCCAAGTTCTGAGGCGATACTCCGATGTCGCCTTCCGGCTCTCGGCCGGGCAGGGCTACCCGACGATTGCTCAGCCACTCGATTCCGACACCGGGGCTCCACGCCTCGCCGACACTCATGCCGAACGGGCTGCGCACTGGGAGGCCGTCATGCTGCTCGGATCACCTGCTGCAGTCAAGGCCGGGCGAGCGTGGTTCGAGGACCTGGTCCAGCTCGGGCACATTGCGCAGGGCGCGGAAGTCAGCCATGCCGAATTCGCCGACCTGGTGGTGTCGATAGGCACCCATCGCGATGCGTTCTACGCAAGCGCCCGCGACGATCTGGGCGTGACAAGCGGTGTGCTGCCTTCATCGGCCTTCACCCGCGAGCCTCCGCGCATGATCACTGGCAGCGCGTCAGCGGAGGGTTCGTGAGCACGCGGTCAGCTCCGGCTGCTGGCCGCCGGCCCGCGCGGGACGGGATATCCCGCCAATCCGGTCGACGCCCCGAGAGCCGAAAGTCTCAGAAAGCGTTGGTATACAATCTATTGTCGAAAATGTTGCGCGGAGATTTCGGCGTACCGCACGAACGTAAGGGGCATCGACCGTGACCTCGAGCCGGAGGAGGCGCGGGGTTCACCAGTACATTTTGTATGGCACAAATCCCCGGTCGAATGCCGCGCGATCATCCGGTCCGAAGAACAGATCAGGTGGGAATACACGATTTCGTGCCGAGGTCGACGACAGGCTGTAGATGGATGTGTCGTTGACCCGGAACCCGTCGGCGAGGGCAGACAGGGAATCGTCGTAGTAGCTCAGCTTTTGATACAGCAGCCCGATAAGCACTGCCACCGGCGCCAGCGGCAGGCCACTGGCGTCCTTGAGCGATTCGTCAGGGCCTACGTTCAAGAATGAGTACTGAATGAGGCCGCCGGGTGGCGAAACGCTCGGCGGCAGTACGGCGGCTTCTTGCGGTGACACGATTTTCACCATCTTCGACCAGCAGTTGAGATCGGCCACGCACAGCAGGTCCAGCGCCTCCCGCGGCTCCCTGCTGTGCTCGATGTCGAGTTCTGCCAATGCCGACGTGATAGTCGCAATCGGCTTCGAGGCGGCCGATTTCCACGAGTGAGTGTGGGCAAGCATGCCGTACAGGAACGGTGTCAGAAGTTTGCTGTGGATGTTCCGCGCCCGCAGCGTCGCGGCGCGACGCACCTTCGCCGCTTCCGTGACCGCTTGAGCCAGCCCGCTTCGGTCGAGAGTCAATTTGGCGCTGAACGCAGCAACGACACCGGACAGCAACACTTCGGACTTCTTTCGCAGCGCGGCCGGATATGCGGGGTGGAAGACGACAATGTCCGTTTCGCCGGAAACGCTGGAGCCGTCCTCGGTCTCATTTTCCAGAATAATGTATTTGCGACAACCGATCTCGAATTGCGGGGGAAGCCAGGCGTCCAGGAACCGGCACCAGGTCTCCTCACCATGATGTCCTGCCCGTTGCACTCCACTGGCTTCGGCAGCGGTTGCGTGAGCATCTTCGAAATCACACTGCATCTGGCTGGCGACATCTGCCAGCCACTTGTGGTGACGATGTGTGGTCATTCCCGTCCTGTTGGCCGTCGGAGTGTGTGGTCGCGGCGCACCGCAAAGGAAGTCCGCGCCGATATCGCCTCGGCTGGCCATCGGCGAACCTGCGCCGGGGTCAGCGGGAGGTCCTCCAGTCTCGTCTCTGGTTCTAGCATGTCGGCCGCGAGTAGGTCTTGAGCGCCGGCATACCGGTCTGTCCCCGGCGGGCAGCTGCGCGGCTCCGTTCCTCGGAGGTGGCCCGCTGGGAAGCTACCGCGCGCTGAACCGCACGGGCATCGTCGATTCGGGCGCGGTGCACCGCTGCAGTGTGCTCGGTCATCGTCTCGTTGCGGAGTTTGAGCAGCCCCACCCGGCGGTCAGCAGGGAGGTCAGCGCATTCGAGGTCGTGATTGAGCCGGCGAAGCTGCTGCTCGACGGTCTGGAGCTCGTAAAAACTGAGCGTGCGTTCATCCCGGAACATGTCCAGATACCTTTGGTAGCGGTGCTCGAAATCCTCCACGCCTGCAGCCCTCCCCGAATCATGACCGGCGCTATCCTTCGAGCGTACGGCACCATTTCCCCGGTGCGAGATGGTTTCAGGTGGGCGGTTCACGTCAGAGGGCATCAGCGAACCTTGCGCTGCGCATGATCTCCCCAGAGACGACCCGAACCGCGGCTCGCGTGAGAGGTAGGCGGGACCGCACCACTCCTGCTGTCGAACGCCGCGCTCAGCGCGCTACGGGCCCATCTCCGGTCGCATGGCCCTACTACGATGGCTATGTCGAGTTTCTTAGGGGACTAGCGTCTGCGAAAAAGTAGCGCGGTGCACCCAGCGCTGCTGACAGAAAGTCTACTGAGCCTACATCAAAGATCAGGGTGAAGACTCGCCGTTCCGGCGGGGCAGCACGCTAGCCGCTTCGGTGAGCGCGGTTGGCGCATTGCAGGGCAAGCCATCACCGCCGGCGTATGGTGATCCCATCGCCCTGGAGCGGCGACCTTGTGCCAGCACAGCGACAACTAAAGCAGCCCGACGATCTGAAGAACGTCGCTGAGCGTTGGATCTGACATCGTATGGCCATGTTCGAGACTCTTCAGAATCACCGTACCCTGAGGCGCCCTGTCGACATGAAATGTTGACCAGGTCCGACACACCGGGCAATCCCTGCCTATCAGGTAGGGCCGGAGAAGATATAACCGCTGTTCGGGGCCGCGTAGGTAGAGGCTGCCGACTTCCAGTTCGTTGTCCGTGTGTTCGGACGAGCTGACCGGCACCACTGGGTGGTCACCCATCAGCTCGCGGTAGTTGATATGAGAACGGCGAGTCAGCGAATCGCGCCGCACCTCTGTTATTTGCACAAGGGGCCAGTCGGTCAGGAATCGGGCGGCGTCGAGAAGGATTCTCAGATCTTTGGCGGCATCTCGTACCGCGTCCGGCAGATCAGATGCGTCGATGTGACGCAGGTGCGCTTGGTCGTTGCGTCGGTCGGCGAGCCGTTTCCGTGCACCGTTGGCTGCGGTGTTGGAGAGCAATCCGCGCAGATCACCGAGCGGATGCGACGGCATCATGGATCGAAGCCGTTTACTCGTGGCTGCCTCGGTCAGGACTGCGGTCCATTCACCGAGACCTGGCCCCGTGCGGCCGGTGCGAAGCTTCGCCCGAAGCTCGCCGGCAGAGCCGAGCTCAATTCCCTCGTGGCGGGTCAATGCCAAGGTCAGCAGCGCGGCGTAGCACAGCAAGATCTCGGTCGCGTCCAGAATTGCTGCGTAGGTGTCCTTAGTGGGTGCCGCACTCTGCAGTACCTCTGCGATGCGCCAGCGTGCGGCGACCGGGTACGGGAAACGCGTCCGCACAGTGTGGCCGAGGTCGTCCAACAACGAAGCAGCCTCGACGCGCAACCGCAGGGTACGGCCGGACTCTATAAGGCTTCGCCGCGCCTCCGATGGGGTGTCGCTGCGGAACACTGAAGTGAGGATGTCGTCGGCTTGCGCCTGCCATTGTTTAAGGCGCTCCTTTGCTGAATCGAGACCATCCAACGCGTCGGCCAGATCTTGATCCGGCTGAGGAACAACCAATTCCGCCAAAGGTGCCGACCGAACATGCATCGTCCCGTTGATGCTGGCCAACGCCGCGTTGAGCAGCGTCAGAGCAACAGGAGTTCGGAGGAACCTCAGGGCAAAATCTCTGTCTCGCGCCGCCCGCTGGTCACGCGGTCTCATCACTTGCATGTGGTCTGCCGCCGCGACCGGAAGGTCCTCGAAGCGAACGGTGGCTAGCACCAGGCCTGAATCGTTGCGATGGTAGAGACGCCGCACCAGCACGTCACCCACCTTGAGGTGGAACTGCTCGGGTACGGCGGCCCACCTGGTGTCCTCGCTCGGACTAGCCAGAAACCCATCACGACCGACGTCCCGGCCCTGCAGCATCCGCACCGCGCCCACAGCATCAGACGTGCATTCCAGCTTCCTCTGCTGCGGCAGGTGGATTGTGGGGATGAACTCGTACAAATCACCTAGGCGAACCACACCACCGAACCCCGACAGGCTTGCACGCTGCTGTTCGATAGCGGGGTCGTGCGCATCGAAGTTGAGTCCGACATCTGCGCCTGGTATCTCACACAAGACATATCCGAATTCGCTGCGGCCTCCCCCCTGTGTAAACAGGCGCGCTAAGTCGGATCTGACATTCGCCGGGTCGGCATCCGCCGGAACACGGAACATTCTGACCGGACGCGAGGGGGCAGCTTTGGCCCGGAGCACGATCGCTTCAACTCCAAAGCGGTTCTCCGCAACGGGGTACCCGCCTCTGGCCTCGATTACCGCAGCTACGTCCCAGTGTGTATGTATGTGCTGCCGCATCGGCGCTCCCGACCGGCAGCTGAGTTCTCCCGGAGGCAAGAGGACTGCCAGACCCGAATCACGGGAGTGTGACCGAAGCTCCTGGAGGTGCTGGTCGTAACGTGGCCGACGCGAATTAGCGGCGCGCTCCCATAGAGGAATCCATACGACGCCGGAATGTGTTTCCAGGAGTGGCGACAGCATCTTTGGGAGATTCTCACTAGCGGCGAAGATTGTGCCAGGTCCCCAGTCCAGCGAGCGGCCGTCTGTCTCTGCGCTTTCCTCAACGAGCACAGCAGGCCCATCACCAACTGGGCATTGCAGAGCAAGTACCAGCAGCCGCAGAAGCTCCCCGAACGGAGTATCGGCAACTACGAGTTGCTCGGCCATAAAGATTCCTCCTGCCTCCCGTCGATCTTGAATCCTGCATCACAGTCGACCCACGAACAACCACTTATGAACCCCTCGCGGCACCGACCCGGCCTGCGTCGGCAAGGCCCGGGCGCCGCCCCCATGTTCCCCTCAACGCAGTTTCCGGCCCCTGCCGCCTTCCATCTCGGTATGCGTACCCTGCTCTCGGTTCGATTGTCCTCGTTCCAGTGCCTAGCTCGGTGCTTCCTCGTTAAGGAGGTCAAGGGCCCGGGCGAGAGTGGCGAGCTTTGCCTGAACAAGGGCAGGCGTGTCGACCAGGTGATAGGCGACCGGCCGTCCGCGATCGGCTCGTACTGTCCGGACGGAGTCGACGAGCGGATGTTGCAGCAAGTTGAGCGTCGCCTCGATATCTGTGGGGTGTGGGCGCTGCCCCGTGCTGCCTTCACGTGCGATCGAGTAAATCTGATCGCCGGTCAGCGCCCCACCGGTGATCTCGTCGGTGTCGCGTGCTTCCTCTGCGAGTACGGTGACAACCTGCGCCAGAAGGTCTATCCGGCGTTCGGCACCGGACCAGCGCAGCTCAAGTTGACGCCGGTCTTCCTCTGCTCCGGTGATCAGGCCAAGGTAGTGATACGGCGACAGGGGCAGATTGGCATGGCGTACAAGCACCTCCGCGAACTCCGCTGTCGTGATCAAAGTGACACCGTTCTGTTCTGCGCGTGCTCGCACGCGCCCGGCATCGAACCCCGGCCCCACCAAGACCACATAGTCGGCTCGGTGCTGCGCCTGGTGATCGCGCAGCGTGTCAAACGACACCGACCCCTCGCTAACGGATCCTGATCGTGCAGACTTAGCGTCCACGATGATCCGGACCGGCTTAAGGTCTTTGTTGTCTACCGTCGCCAGAACGTCTGTCTTTCCGCCACCGCCGATATGGCGGGCCTCGAAACCGAGAAATTGGAACGCGCGCGCTGTGGCCTGCTCGAGCCGGATAGGACTATCAGAATCTCTGCCCGCGTCCACGATATCGCGGCTGATTTCCAAGGCTATTTGTATCTGGGTCTCGCCGGGCCGTTCGAGTCTCTCGTCCGCTCCCGTCTCACGGGATCCGCTGGCCTCTACAACATCGCGTGGTGCTTGTAGGGGGAACCGGGCTGCAACTTCTTCACCGAGCGGGGTCGCCTGGTAACGCCAGTTCGCCCGCTCCATTATCAGCCCAGCTGCCAGTAAGACCTGGAGGCGTGTTCGGACACCGCCTACATCCGCACGGCTCAGGCCGTAGTAATCCACGGCCGCGCGCGCGAGGTCCGGTGCACGGTCGTGCTCCCGCAGCATGGGAATAATTTCAAGGACGAATAGGTATCGGGCGTGAATCACGAGCGCGAGGTCGAGTGGCTCTCCTGTTTCGAGCCAAGCACGGGCAGCCGGCGTTGGCTCATAGACGTTCAATGATGTCTGCTCGATTAGGCCAGACTTTGTGAGCGTTGTAAGCGCTGCGCTGAAGGAAGACTCGCTGACCCCAAAGTGCTTCTCGGCAAAAACAAGGAGTTGAGCTTTACTGATGGAGGGAGAGGATGCATTGACCAACGCCTGCAGAGCCTGCACGACGTCGGTCTCGCCGTTACCGCGCGGCACATACCCCAGAATCTGGTTCCGAGATTCGAGCGCGGACGGTGTGAGCTCGGCGAGTAGGCCAGAAATTTCGGAGGGTGGGTCTTTGATCTCTACTGGTTGCGAATCGAAATGATCGATCTTTGTTGGTCCGTCGAGCGCGAGACTTGATAGTAATGCCTCACCGCGGTCGGTGAGTGTCACGAGCGTTGCAGTCCGATACTCGACTGCTTCCATACACGACAGCCAGGTCACACGTCGGCGTGTCTGGTCAAGTGTGGTCCAACTGAGATCATACCGGGTGGACGCTGTCTCCATGAGGTCGCGTACCGAGAGTGGCCCTGTTCTAAGGGTGTCCAGTAACTCGCCTACATATCTGACGTGGCGGTGGAATATCGCCAAAAGCGCTGCGTCATCGCTTGACTCCAACCACCTCAGTGCTTCGTCAGTCACCGTAACGTGCGCACGGTCGACTGGTTGTACGAACCCAGCCGACGATAGCGGCTTCAACGCGTCACGAAGAGAGCGCTCCTGGCCGCTTGCGTCGCTGATCGTGGTTGTCAACAGCCCATCGTTTGTGAGGACAATCTGCAGGAGCTCACGCAGAATAACGATCTGCCTTGCACCGCCGCCCGGTAAGTACGGCATAGCCGAGAGCCGTGATCTCCATGGCAATGGCCTGACGCGCGCCATCGTCTCGTCAATGCCCTTCTCCCCGCTGTCCAGCTCGCTTGGAGCACTATCCATCAGATGATTATGAACGCTTGACGTGCTCTCCGCGGCTCAACCGGTCGGTGATACTAGCCCGCTCATCCGTCCATATCATGAGTCGATTGCAATCGTGAATCTCTCGTTGGCGGCGCCACGGTTCAACCTCAGCGCGGATTGGTCTTTGCTGGGCTCGCCCAGGGGCTTGCGTTGGACGTAGCGACGATGAGAAGAACGCGTAGTACTTGCCTCATGGGAGTGACTCAGCCAGGCCTGAGATGAACTGTTGGGTGGCAGGGTCGACGGCGTAGAGAACGACCCCCCTCATGCCGCGGGTCAGGAGCACCTTGTACGTATTGCGGATGAGGATGTCGAAGTCCTCGTCGAAGAGCTGTTTGCTCCGGAGCTTCTTGTCCTTGTTGGCGCCTCGCCGGACTACGAGGTTTCGGTCTTCTACTCCGATTTCGGGCCCGAGTATTACACCTGCCCAATCGAACTCGAAGCCCTGAGCCGTGTAGATGCACCCGACCTGATCGAATCCGCGGGGGTCATGGGCCCATAACCAACTCGGAGGCGGATCGTTCGGCCCACCGACATTCTTGCTTGCGTAGTTCCATGGCTTGGACCATCCGTCGATCTGGATGTCATGTGCGAGCGATCCGTCGCTCTCCGGCTCGGGGGTCCAATCCCAGCAGTAGCCGGCGGTGATCCTCGCCGTGACCGACGAGGTGATCTTCGAACGTAGGAAGTCCTCCATATGCTGCGGCGAATCTGCCACGCGGACTGTAAAGTCCTCTTCATCCTTCCACGGCATCGGGCCGAATGCCCGCAGACCCAGCAGGTTCAGCACCCACTCGTCGTATGCCGCACTACCGCCGCAGCGGAATTGACCGTCGAGATTGATTTGAAAGACTGGCAGTCCAGCTCGGGCAGCGTGATCTCGGATGTGGTCGATAGTCCCGACCTCGTCCGGGCGGACAACTTGGTTCTCGTCCAGGAGGAAGACCGGCACCTGTGCGGCTTCAATGAGTTCGTCGACCTGGGGCCGCTTGGTTCTGAGTGCACTGCGGGTGTAGCGGTCGGTGGATACTCGCCGGATCCGGTGCGCTTCATCGCAGATGACTACGTCCAACCATTCATCCTGCTCTGTTGTCAGGTTCTTATAGTAGGTGATCAGTTTCTTTAGTTCAGGCTCTTGTTTGCCGTAGATTCGTCGCATCGTCTTCGTGATGGCTTCGGATCCTGTGGCATACCGAACCTGCCGGCCGTCTGCCCGGAGTCGCTGCAACAGCGCCATGGCTATCAGGGTCTTGCCGCTGCCGGGCCCGCCGGTGACGAGCACGATGCTTTTCTGCTTTCCCTTGCGTGAGTGCGCTATCCGGTTCATTACGGCCTCGAAGGCCAGGCGCTGGTTGTTGACCAGCTGCTCATCGGCAATGCGCAGGTCTGCGGTCTTCGAGTTGAGGAGTGTTGTTCTGGTGCGGATTTCGCTGTCGAGTAACCGGTCGCCGGGAGAGCTGTCCGGGGTTGTCGCGAGCCGTGCACGGAGGTAGTCCACAAACTCGTCGTGTTGGTCGCCTGTGTACAGGCTGCCGAGCTGATCGGGATCGAGCTGGAATAGCGGTTCGACGAATCGCTTTTCGGCGTTGTGTAGATACGCGACCCCGTGCAGGGCTGCAGGGCGATCGTGCAGGACAGCGACGTCACGGCGAAGGTATTTGCAGTAGCCGCGTACTTGCTCGATGGGATGGAGCTGGTCCCCGCGTGTGTGTAGCGTCCATACGATCCGGTCACTGCTCCACCCCAGTTCGGCGTGGGTCCACTGTTTCAGCTCCACCACGACATAGCTGTCGGCTCCGGTCGTGGGATGAACGCCGGCGAGCAGTACATCGATACGCTGGCTCGAGCCGGGGAGTGAGCACTCGATGAGCATGTCGATCTCGTTCAGTCCCGCTCGGACGAGGAGTTTGGCGAGGGCCGGAAGGCTGTTCTCCCAGGACCGGCGTTCCGGCGGGCTGCCCTTCTTCCCTGCTTTCTCGGTGATTGTTGCGGCGAGCTCTCCCTTCCGAGACAGAGCCAACACTTCGCGCGCGGTCGACCGGAACGATCTGAGCTTCACCTTGCCCCCACTCTCCCAAACCTTCTGCATGCCAGCGACACCCATGATCCGAGCTCCGCTGGTCTGAGATAATCAAGATGCTAGCGCGCTGCAATTGGGGCTCGGCAAGGGCCAAGCAGTGCGCTCTGTCCAGATCGGGGCCCGATGTCGGTCTTCGCGGAATTCGTCGGTATGTGGTCTCCGCGGTGGGTATCGAGTGCCACCTGCTACAACCAGCGAATGGCGATCGAGAGACTGCAGCGGATGGTTGCCGACTTCGTGTCGGAAAGAGGATGGGGTGTTTTCCATACCCCCAAGAACCTCATCATGGCCCTGACCGGTGAGGTCGGAGAGCTGGCCGAACTCTTCCAGTGGTTGACCGACGACCAGAGCCGAGCGCTCATGGGCGACGCGTCTCGACGCCTTCGAGTCGAGGAGGAGGTCGCCGACGTCCTCATCTACCTGCTACGACTCGCTGATGTGCTACAAATCGACCTCGCTGCCGCGGTCGAGGCGAAGCTGTTGACGAATGCCGAGCGCTACCCGATCCAGCAAGTCTACGGCCGTGCGGTCAAGTACTCGGAACTCGGCAACGAGGACTAGTCGTTCCGCGCCGGTATGCGAAAGTGCTCCGTTGCGAACGGTCATCAAATTGAATTCAGGCCAGCGGTATCCAGGTATTTAGTGTGGGACTGGACGGTGGGATGCCTGACGGAGCCGCGCCCCATGTCGAGTTCCTCCACTGGGCCTTGCTCAGATGGTCGCGGTTCGATCCAGTGCAAGGTTTCCAGCGGGTTGTCAGTGTTTCCGCAGGTCGATCGCTGTGGATAGCCGCTGTATCCCCCTCCGGACACCTTTTCGGTCCCCTGACCTGCGATTATGTTCAGGCTCCATAACTACCTTCATGGCATATCTGCAGGTCCGGTTGGTGGGCGAGGGTTCATGTCCTCTCCGGACACTTTTCCGTGGCATTTCTGCCCTGGAACCGTGTCGTTGCACTGGTATCTACACCACTTGCCACCATCACCGAAGTGGTCTTCGCTGTCGCGCACTTCACGGGCGAGCCCGCCCAGTGGCCGCCAAGCTCCCCGATCACCGGAGTCTGGCCGGGCCCGGCCCGGCGAGAGCAGGAAATTTGGGCTGGGTTGTTTCCCGCGTGAGTCGCGATGAGTTTCGACATCAAGACGTCAGTTGCTGGATCGCGAAATGTCCCTCATGCCAGACCAGAGGAGACGCCCTGTGTTCTCCGTCGGGATACCGTCGCCGCTGTGTGTTGTGTCCTTGATGACCGCGCAGGCTATCGCAGCGGGCCCCATCCCCACCTCATCGGCTCCTGAGAGAAGAACGGGCACAAAGGCGTACTCGGTCTCACGCGACGGGCAAGATATCCCGCCAAGCCCCTACTACGCACCGGACATCTTCTCGGTTTTGATGCCGTTGCGGTGATGCGCATGTCGTGAGCGGCCCAACGGGTGCGGATTACGGACGCCGCGATTCGCGACTGTTCGAGCTGAAGCTTCCAATGCGCTGACCGTGTTGTTCACTCGATTCCCAGGAATGAGACTCCTCGGCCCGGAGCGGCTGGTCCGATTGGCCGGCATCGCGATCCTCGGGCACCAGGGACTGCGAGTTCGCCTGGGGGAGGAGGGCCCCTACCTATCTGAGGTCACGCTGCATCCTTCCGTCGGCCTGTGGACCCGAATCGGTGCCCGAAATCAGTCACATTGATCCGCAACGTTCGGTGGCTCACTGACGATTGGATTGGCATGCAACCAGATTCGGTAGTGTCGGCAGCGTCTTCGGGTCCCGGGCTCGGCTCGTTCACTGTTGTCGATGTCGAGACCTCGGGGCTGAGCGCCGCCGATCACCGGGTGTTGTCGGTCGCTGCGCTTGCCTTGGACGGTGACGGCGTCGTTGTCAGGGAGTTTCATACGCTTGTCGATCCGGGGTGTGATCCCGGTCCGGTCCACATCCACGGTCTGACGCGTGAACTCTTGAGTGGGGCCCCACGGTTCGAGAACATCGAGGCCGAGCTGACTCAGTTGTTGGCTGGCCGGGTCATGGTCGCGCACAATGCGGGTTTCGACTATGGCTTCCTCGCGGGCGAGTTCGGCAGGATCGGAGCGAGCCTGCCTGTCGGTAACCGGTTGTGCACCCTGGCGCTCGCTCGTCGCGTCGCGCCTCCGGTGCCGGATTGTCGATTGGCCACGCTCGCGACCTACTACGGCATCCGGCAGCAGCGCGCGCATGACGCACTCGACGACGCGCGGGTTCTCGCGGCGGTACTACGGTCCTTGGTCACGGATGCCGCTCATCTCGGTATCGCGCTACCGATGCTGACCTGCCCGCCCGACCGTCCTGGTGCAAGGAGGCGCTCGGCGTGGCCGAGCACCCCGCCGAAGACCATCTGCGAGTTCGAGTATCCCGGTCGCTTCACCGACGGTGGTGTGCTGGTTCAGGGTATGAAGGTCGCCTTCACCGGCGACACGCGCGTCGATCGTGCGCAGCTGATATCCCGAGCCGTAGCGGCGGGGCTGGATGTGACCCGGGCCGTCAGCGGACGCACGAGCGCCCTGGTGACCAACACGCAGGAATCGCTCACCGGCAAAGCGCGCGCCGCGCGTGCTCACGAGACACCCATCATGACCGAACAAACATTTCTGATGCTTCTCGAACGAATCCAGCCGGGAACTCCCAAGAATATGTCCTCGCAGCCCGGAGAGATAGGAAGCGGTCCGCGTGCACGAACGGAGACTGCCGGGCTGTTGGCCGGGCGACGAGTTCTGGTACTCGGCGGTCCGCACGATGCTGCTGTCGGCGCACGGAACAGGATCACCGATCTCGGCGGCTCCGTGGCGGTCAATATGTCGGCGAGTGTCTCCGACGTTCTCGCGCTGGAGGGTGCGC
This sequence comes from Nocardia sp. NPDC001965, assembly GCF_053594175.1. NCBI lineage: Bacteria > Bacillati > Actinomycetota > Actinomycetes > Mycobacteriales > Nocardiaceae > Nocardia > Nocardia sp. NPDC001965. The sequence continues at coordinate 133,345 of NZ_JBSFDZ010000014.1, read as the reverse complement.
AGAACGACCCGCGACTGGGCCGAGCGGTAGCCCGGGGCCTTCCGGTCCACGGAACCGAACTGTTGGACAGTGCCAGCCCAGCCTCCCCGCGTGGAGCGGATGCCCGGGAGATCGTGGAACCACACATCATGTGTCGTGGTCAGGTGATGGATCTGCCCATCGAGGCAATAGGCACGGAGTGGTCTGTGCGTGTGTCGTGGACGCAGGATGAATCGTATGAAGTCGACGTCGTGGGGTTTCTTCTCGACAGCGGCGAAAAAGTACGCCACGACCCCGATTTTGTCTTCTACAACCAGCCGACAGGTGACGGCGCCTGGCTGACCGCCGACGGACCCAGCGAACAAACCGTCGAACTCTCCGTCGAACAGCTTCCGCAACAGTGCGCACGGGTCGTAGTCGCTGCAGCGATCGACGGCGACAGTATCACTTTCGGGACGGTGGGTGCGATCGAGATCGAGGTCACCGCGGGCAGCGAATCAGGCGTTTTCGCACGTGCCACGCTGGACGCCGCGACTGAGGAACGCGCTCTGATACTCGTGGAGGTGTATCGGCGCGGCGAAGCCTGGCGACTGCGGGTGGTCGGCCAAGGCTACCCGTCCGGACTCGCCGAGCTCGCCCGGTCGTATGGAGTCGATGTGTGTGGGGAGTAATCGTCGACGGCCCGCGTGGATGGCATCCAGGAGATCACCGGATACACCGAGTCCAGCGGTCGTTCTGCCACTCGGCCATTTCGTCGATCATCTTGTTGTTGATAGTGAAAATCGTCTGTTTGGACACCGCGGCGCCATACATGTCGTCGATGTCCTCCGTTATGTAGTTGAGGCGCAATGGTGTTGGAGGGTGGGATGGTAGAACAGCTCGACGTAGACAATGCCGAGGAGGGCATCGGCAGGACCGTCGACGGTATCGGCAAGGCGGCGCGAGCCGCTTCATCGCAGTTCGCCGGGCGGGTCAGCAACGTCAAGGACGCTGCGAGAGGCAGGGTCGAGAAGCTGACTGTGAAAGGGCCGGACCCCTACGAAGTGGCCGTAGCGGAATACAACAGCGTCTTCACGGCGATGGCCGACAGGGGCCAGTCTCTGTTGCGTCAGCGCGAACGTTCGACGGACCTGATCGAGCTGGTCGAGCAGTTGGTGAACAGCATCGCGAACACCCCGAAATCATTCGATACCGACTTCGACGAGATCGAGGCACATCGGAAACGGTTTTTGAATGCGGAGGATTTCGCTCGGAAAGAGCTGGAAGCAGCACGGTTGTCGGCTGCCGGCGCCGGCGCCGGGTTCGCGGCGGGTACCGCGGTAGCGGGCCTGGCACCGTCGGCGGCGATGTGGGTCGCCACCACCTTCGGGACAGCGTCGACCGGCAGCGCGATCTCGACTCTTTCCGGGGCGGCAGCCAGCCAGGCAGCACTGGCGTGGCTCGGTGGCGGCGCGCTGGCTGTCGGCGGCGGCGGCACTGCGGCAGGCACCACACTGCTCGCGCTTGCCGGCCCGATCGGCTGGACAATCGCGGGCGCAACCCTACTCGCGTCGATCGCCCTGTTCGCGAAGAAGAAGTTCGAGAATCGAGAGGCGAAGCACGAAGCGCTGACTGCGATAAGGCACAACACCGCCCTCGTCGAAGGCATGAATGCTCAGATCGACGACCTTCTCCAGCGGACGACCTTGCTCCGCGAAGGGCTGGTGAAGAGTTACGGCGAAGCCTTGGTGTACTTCCGCGCCGATTTCCACGCGCTCGCCCCTGCCGAGCGGTCGGCGCTCGCTACGTTGGTGAACAACACGAAGTCGTGCGCGACCATGCTGGGCATGCGCGTCGAACAGGATGCCGCTGGTGAGTGACGCTGCCGAGCTCGTCACGAGCACCCATGAGCAGGCAGTTGCTTCCTGGGTGAGCTATCTCAACCAGCTCCGCATAGACAACCTTTTGAGCGCGCTCAGCCAGCAGGACGAACACCTTCGGGACGCGCTCACCAGTGTCGATGAAGCCGTCAGGAAGATCGACCTCGAGGTGGTCGCCGCCAACCGCGGCGGACAGCATGGCATGCACGGCTTCATCGCCGAGATCGCCGAGGTCGGGATCGGCAACGCCCGAAAGCAGATCCTCGGCCACGAGGCCGACTACCAGTGGGTCAACGACAACGGACCCGTCGACCTGATGCGCGGAAGTGTCGAGATCCAGCAGAAGTTCGTCGCAGCGGGTGGCCGCTTCTCACTGGGCGCGATCACCGGGCACCTCCAGAAGTATCCCGAATACGTGCGCAACGGCGGTAAATACCAGATCCCCCGTGACCACTTCGAGATGATCCAACGGCTACATGCCCTGTCGCCCGAGGAAGCGAGCAAGCTACTGTCACGCAGCGACGACGGACCTTCCCTCAGAGAATGGCAGCGGGTCCAGGCGTTCTTCCAAGACAGATCGGTCGGCTTCGAATCGCTCGAACCCTCGACGCTCGAATACAACGAAGTGCAGCGCGACGCCTACACCTCGACCATGGCGGCCGAAAAGGACCTGCTTCGCGCCACGGACCGGTCTCTGCGCGACGATGCCTACCAGCGCAGCCGGCCGACGCTGCGAGGAGGAGGCACGGCCGCACTCACCGCCGCCGCGACCGCGGGCGGGACAGCGTTCGTACTGGCCGTGGTCGCCAAACGTCGAGAAGGAAAGCGGCTCAATGAGTTCAGCAGGCACGAATGGATCGACCTCGCAGGCGAGACCGGCTCAGGTTTCGGCAAGGGCGGCGTCCGAGGACTGAGCATCTACGCGCTCACGAATTTCACCGCGACCTCCGCAGCCGTCGCCAGCTCGATCGTCACCACATCCTTCAGCATCGCAGAACAAGCGAACAAGCTGCGCCGGGGTGAGATCGACGAACTCGAGTTCATCGAGAACTCCGAGATCATCGCCTTGGAGGCCGCAGTACGCGCGCTGTCCTCTTTCGTCGGCCAGGCGACCATCCCCATCCCGATCCTCGGCGCTGTCATCGGCACCACGGTCGGCACTGTGATGTACAAGGCCGTCGCATCGTCGTTGACGAAGCGAGAAGCGGCGCTGATCGAGCGTTATCTCGACGAGCAGCGCACGCTCGACGAGCAACTCGCCGCGGAGTACCAGGCCACACTGGAAAAGCTGGACCAGAGCATGTCGGACTATCTCGGGCTGCTCGAACGAGCCTTCTCACCTGACGTGCAGGTCGCACTCGTCGGATCGGTAGAGCTAGCGGTGGAACTCGGCGTGGCTTCGGACGAAATCCTGGATTCCGACGAGAAAGTCGACGCCTACTTCCTCGATTAGCGAGAGGAAGGCCACAGCCGACGCGGCAACCTATTCAGTTGGATCTTGGTCGATCAGCCAGTTACGACAAGCTCGCCACCCCTTCTGGATCCTCCCCAAAACACTCACCGAGCTTATTGGTCGTAGGCGTGCCAAGGTCTCAGTGACCCTCACCGGAGGTAGGACAGTAGGCGTTTGTGCAGCGTGAAGGAGCCGAAAGCGTCGGAATGCCACCGCGGGAGGCTGTCGAAGCTCCAGATATTTTCGCGGGGTACGCCGAATGCGGAAACCGGTTGGCGGTGGGCTGGGCGGGTGGGAGGCTACGTTCTGTGATACTCCTCGTGCCAGCCGACGTGATACACGCGTCCCGTGTCGATGAGCATTTCGCCGCTGAGGCGGATGCCGCCCGCGCTGCGGGTATGGATGTGGCTTTGGTCGACCATGATGCGCTGGCCTGTCCGGACGATGCGGACGAAGCTGTTCGCCGCGTTCGAGCACGAGGTGAGGCGGTTTACCGCGGCTGGATGTTGCGCAGCGACCATTACGCGGCATTCGATCAAGCATTGCGACGTCGAAACGTCACGCTGCGAACCAGCGCCGAGCAGTACCGGCACGCCCATGAGCTCCCTCGCTGGTACCGCGAGCTCTCCGACCTGACACCTCGGTCGGCATGGACCACCGGGAACGATCGCACCGCATTCGACCGTGCGCTGGGAGAACTGAGATCCGGTCCTGCCGTGCTCCGTGACTACACCAAGTCGATGAAGCATTACTGGCACGAGGCGGCGTTCATTCCCGAGGTGGACGACGCAGACGGTGCTTGGCGTGTGGCGAACAGATTCCAAGAGCTCCGCGGAGAAGACATGACCGGCGGATTCGTTGTCCGCCGATTCGAGAACTTCCTCTCGGCCGAGGTTCGTACCTGGTGGGTCGATGGCAGGTGTCAGTTGATCGGACCGCACCCCGACACCCCGGAGGACATGCCCGCTACTGAACTCGATCCGATCGTGGTCGGGCATGCCATCGCTGGTCTTGGTCTCCCGTTCGTAACAGCTGACTTCGCTCTACGTGCTGATGGAGTATGGCGGTTGGTAGAACTCGGCGATGGGCAGGTCAGCGACCGACCGAAGTCGATACGACCAGAGGCGTTGATCACTGTCTTTCACAACGGCTTCCGTGGTTGATCACCTGTACGACGGAGCTGGAAACATCGTCTACCCGCCGACCGGATGGCTGGTACGACAACGACGACATCCGCCGATTCGACCTGGTGATGCGCTCGGTCGGTAGCCCCGGCGCGCAGTGACCCATAACACCGATGATTCAGACCTGCGGGCATGCGCTAGGCGGCCGCACATGACTTGTGGCGACGCTCGGTCGCCGGCAGTCGCCAACCTTGTCTATCTGGGGTACACCCCAGATAGACGGACTCCCGGCTGCTTCTTCGGCCGGGAGTGTCTGAGCTGGGTATGAGGGAGGCGGCCCTTACTGGCCGGGGTCTTTGCGCATGTGGTCGGGAATGCCGGGGCGTCGGGGTCGTACTCGGTTCCGGCAAGGTCATCGGAAAACTTCCCCCCGACCGCGGCGGGGCCGGGGCAGGCTTTGGAGCGAACGTTTTTGTCCCAGTCCTCGAACTGAGCTATGGCGGCGTCTCGTTCCTCCTCGCTCAGCGGTCGCCCGCCGGACGCGATCACTTCTTCCCTGCTCCGGAATATCTTTCCGGCGATGCGGTTCGGCCATTTGCGATACCTCCTATTGCTCGACCATACGGATCACGGTCCGTCCGGTCACTGGATCGGTGAAGCGCTGCACCACCTCGAACGGGGTGCCGGACTGGAACAGTACTTCCAGTTCCTCCGGGCTCTTGGACAAGCCGGAGACGTCCTTGCCTGTTTTGGGAATGATCTGCATCTCGACGTTGCTCACGCCCTTGAAGGGGGTCCGGGAACATCCGCGAGAAAAGTCACGCGAGCAGTTACCGCAGACCGGTTTCTCGTTCTGCCTGGGTTTCAGGTGTCCAGCATCCCTACAGGACTATTCATAGGGTTTACGCATAACTGCTGTGTGGCGTGGTCTAGGCTGCGGTCTGCTCGACGGATCTGTCCCCCCGCCTGCCGACACCGAAAGGCACACATAGTGGTTCGTGGAAGACTTTTCGCTTCGATACTCGCGTTGACCGCCGCTGTACTGGTCAATGTGGCCGGACCGGCCAGCGCAACGACCAGCATATGGATCGGGAGAGCGTTCCCAGACGCACACGGCGACTACAGCTGGTGGGTCGTCGCCGAGATCACCTACGTCTGCGAACCCGGCCAGGCCAACGCCCTGTGGGTCAAGGTCGAGTCCGAACGGTTAAAAAGCCCGGAAGGCCAACCCGTCCGTATGAAAGACGAGGGGCTGGATCGGGTGATCTGTGACGGCGAATCTCGGCAGACGAAGGTCAGGGTGCCATTGGGCTTCGACTACGGCGAGGGCCCGAATCTCGCAGATGCTCACGACGGCGACGGCGCTGAACTCATGACGTATTACTACGATGACCGTGCGGTCGAGATCACCGCAGCGTTCGCCTACCTGCCGCCTGACGCCGAGGACATGAGCCAGGTCGAGATCCACGAGGACACCACCGAGAACCGGACCCTGACTCTGACTCAGGAATAGTCCTCGGCCCGCAGCGGTCCGCACCAGACCGCTGCGCAGCGTGCGATCCTGGAACGTGAGAACCGGCCAGCTATCCGCTGGCCGGTTCTCGTTGTGTTCGGGAGCCTCAGGCGTTGAGCTCCCAGAACCAGGGTGTGTCTTCGTGCCAGAATGCGTCGAGCGGTCGCCCGCTGTCCACCAGGATGTCGTCGACCCGGCGGCTCACGTTGAGGTCGCCCGGTTCGGACCACATGGCGAGGGGGTCGACCGTGGACCGGTCATCGAGTGCGTACCGCAGGACACATTCATGTACGGGTGCAGGCCTCGTTCGTCCAAGAGCCGGTACGCGGCCGCGACACCGGGGCAACACACCGAAACGCCCGTAACCGGGCACACCCGTATCAATCACGCCAGCATGAAATCACCAGCTCAACAGCAGGATTCAGCCTGTCTGCTTAGCGTGACTTCCCGGATGAGCCTCAACCCCCTAGAACTGGCAGAACGGTGGCGTGCCGTCGAGCGCGGCGGAGGCGGAGGCGCGGGTCGAGAATGAAACCTGTGACCGAAGACGAATATGACGACGAGTATGACTCTGAATGGTCGTACCGTGCCCTCAAACTTCGAGAGCTCTATGAACCGTCACGGGTTGGGGGCCGCTTCCGTCGTAGAGGAAGATGGTCACCATCATGTCGAAGCGTTACCCGCCCGAGGTTCGTGAGAAAGCCGTTCGCCTGGCTCTGGAACGGCTCGATGAGTACGGATCCGCCTATGCCGCTGCCCGTGTGATCGGGCCGCTGGTCGATGTTCATCACGAGACGTTGCGGTTGTGGATCAAGAAAGCTCTTGCCGCAGGTTCACGGCCAGGTGATTCGGTAGCGCCGGGTCTGTCCTCGGCTGAGCGCGACGAGTTGGCGCGGCTGCGGAAAGAGAATCGGGAACTCAAGCAAACCAACGAGATCCTGAAGCTGGCTTCGAGTTATTTCGCGCGGGAACTCGACCCGCGACACCGCTGATCGTCGGGTTCATCGACGAATACCGCCAGGTCTATGGCGTCGAGTCGATCTGCCGCGCACTATCGGCGCACGGCGTGCAGATCGCGCCCAGGACCTACCGCAAGGCCCGCCATCGGCCGGCCTCGGACCGTGACATCACCGACGCGCAGGTCGAGAACACCCTGCGGGATCTGCAGAACACACCCGAAGCGATGTACGGCCGCCGCAAAATGACCCGCTACCTGCGACGCCAGGGCTATGAGGTGGCATTCTGCACGGCCGACCGGTTGATGAGGGAGCTGAGTCTGAACGGGGTGGCCAGAGGCCGCAGGCATCGGACCACGATTCGCGGCAAAGACGGGATACGCGCTGGTGACAGACTCAACCGGGACTTCACCGCCGCCGCGCCGAACCAGGTGTGGGTCGCCGATTTCACCTATGTCTCGACCTGGACCGGATGGGCGTATGTGGCGTTCGTGTTCGACGCCTACTCCCGCGCGATCGTCGGCTGGACCGCGGCGAGTTCGAAGACGACTGCGCTGGTCACCAAGGCACTCAATATGGCTGTCTGGCGGCGCGACCACTACGGTCATCCGATCGAGCCCGGCCTCATATTCCACACGGACGCCGGGTCGCAATACACGTCGGCGAAGTTCACTGAATCGCTTGCCATCCAGGGTCTTTCGGCTTCCGTTGGTTCAGTTGGCGATGCCTACGACAATGCCCTGGCCGAGTCGATCATCGGCCTGTTCAAAACCGAGGTCGTCAACCGGCACGGCCCGTTCAAGACCGTGACCGAGGTCGAGTTCGCGCTCATGGAATGGTGCGACTGGTACAACAACGCACGCCTGCATTCCCGGCTGGACTACCTGACCCCGGCCGAGTACGAGTCCGCGTACTACGCTCAAAACCTGCCACGCCGACCGGCGCTGGTCTGAAACCAAAGCCGGTCCCTTACCCGTGACGGTTCACACCGACCACGATCGCCGACCAGCCGCGATTCGGGTTTTTCAATTCTTTGAGCAGTTGGGCGGCTTCGTGGCGGCGATGCCAAGGAACGGAGCGTGACTGGCCGATGTCGAAGTAGCTGGTCACGATGGCGCCTTCGGCGACGAACTTCTCGGCATTGCCGCGCTGCCAGCGATAGGAGGTTTCGGGGTCTTGGTGGTCTTCGGTGGAGCAGCGGCCGTAGAAGGCGAAGCGTTGGTCGGTGTGGTTATCGGTGGTCTCGGGTTCGAGCCCGAGTAGCTCGTCGAGGACGGCCCATTCGTCGGGCTCGGCCGGCATCGTCTTACCTCTCGTCAGGATGGTTGCGGGCATGGTCGATTAACAGTGCTAGTGCCTCGTCAAGCAACGTTGGGTAGGTAATCCGGATGCCGGATTGTGGAGTTGACGGCGAACTCTCGTTTGGGTCGAGCGTGCTGGTTGCGCCAGCGGATATAGGCACCGATCGCAGCGTCTTGCTCGTTGTGACTGCGGTGATCGGTGCCGTTCAACGCGAAGTAGCGCAACGCGGCGAACTCCGATTCGATCCAGTTCAACCAGGACGAATAGGTCGGCAAGAACACCAGCTCCACATTGTTGGCTCGGGCCCAGTCCCGAACCTCGGCCCGCTTGTGCGGGGAGAAGTTGTCGGCGATGACGTAGAGCTTCTCGCCGGGCCAGCGGGCCCGCAAAGTTTTCAGGAAAGCCAGGAACTCGATCCACCGCTTCCGGTCCCGGATCCGGTAGTGAATACGACCGGTGGCCAGGTCCAACGCACCGAGCAGATGCCGCACCCCATAGTCGCGATGGTAGGTCGCCCGCAGTCGCCTCGGCTTGCGAGCCGGGAAACATCCGCGTCCCCGCCGGGGTTGCAGGTTCAACGGTCCGAACTCGTCGACACAGATCACCCGTCCGTCGGCGGGCGGGTGATCGTAGAGATCGAGAATGCGGTTCATCTTGGTAGTGAAGTCGGGATCGGTACCGCCTTTCCAGGTCTTGGTGGCCTGCCACGACACGCCCTGGGTCCGCAGGATCGTGCGTAGTGTTTCGCGGCTGATGTCGGCGATCTTGCTGGTGGCCAGCATGTCTCGGAGTTTCGACAGGCTCCATGTCGAGAACGGATGGCCGAAGTCGCGGGGGCAGCACCGGGCGATGCAGGCGATGCGTTCACGCGTCGCCCGATCCACCCTCGGCGGCCTGCCCCCGCTCCATTTTGGGTCCAGTGCGTCGAAACCCCGTTCGTTGAATTCGTGGATCACTTGCCGCACATAGGCTTCCGAGACCTGCATCAACCGCGCTATCGCCGGGACCGGTTGATGTTGTGCTGAGGCCATCACCACGATTGCGCGGCGGGTCCTGATCGGCTGCCTGCTCGTTTTGGTGATCTTCTGTAACCGGCGCCCCTCGTCCGGGGTCACCTCCCGCACGAATACTCCCGGTTTCCGGGCCATCGACACCACCTCCACCCGCAGCATCGCTGTCAGCGAGTGCACGATCAACCCGACACCCGGATTACCAGCACAACCTATCTGGACGAGGCACTAGCTCCCCGTACACCGTGGTGTCGTCGGGCCGGTACAACCGGATCGAACCGATGTTCTTCAACCGGGGCAACAGCTTGAACCCCAGCAGCTCGGTGAACGCGAACCCCACGACCGACGCGCCGTGTGTGTCGACGTAGTTGGCTTCGATATCGGTGTCGGTGCAGTGCCGCAGCAAGCCCTCGATCATCGCCGCCACCTCCGAGCTCGAACACGATTTGAGCTGGGAGTAGATGCAGACGCGGCTGCGCTCCACGTGCCAGTAGATCATCACCCCCGGGCCGCCGTAGCGCTGGTGGTATTGGGTCATCAGGTTCGACTCCCAGGAGCCGAACTTCTTCGAATCGCTGGCACAGGCGGTGCCCGCACCCCACCAGTTCGGATCCCGGGCGGCGAAGGTGGCATTCACCAGCTTCCTTGCCGCGCGGCGAAGGTTGTCGCGGGTGATGAAGTGCCGGCGCACATGCCGCAACGCGGCCCCGGACTCCTCATGCTCGCCGGTATTGACGATCGCCCGTATTCCCATGTTCGTTCCCAAGGCGAACAGATCCAGCAGGAGTCGTCTTCGCAGCGTGTCGTGGTCGATCACCTCCCGGGACGCCACAGAGGTAAACTCGGCGGTGAAGTCGGTGAGGAAGTCGGCGTCCTTGAGCACGTCCAGCAGGTCCAGGGTGCCCAGCGGCGTGCGACCTCGGCCTTGATCTTCTCCAGATTCCCCGGCTCCGGCTGCTTCTCCAGCTTCGGCACACTGATCCACTGCTCACCACGCCGCCGCGTCAACCGGACACCGCCCGTAGTGTCCTCGGCGAGACCGACATCGAGGCGAATCAGGGCCTCGCTCATGCGCTGGCGGAGCCCGGCGATGAATTCGGTCGGATCCAGCGGCTGGCGGATCGCGGCGTAGTGCACCTCGCGGGCGGTGTCGAAATCGCCGGGCAGATTGTCTTCGGGGTTACGCCACCGGTGGCCGCCGTCGACGTAGACCTCGCGACGGCGGATCGAATCTCGCAGCGCGACCAGCACACACAGCTCGTACGGGATACGCTCGACGCAGCCCTTCTCATCGACCACCGCCTCACGCCACGCCTTGGGCACCACACCATCGAGCGGGGCCAGGGCGTGTTTATCGTAGAAGCGGACCTTGCCGTCGATGCTCGCGTACCGCTGCAACAACTCCATCGCCACCATCACCGGCCGGTAGCGGTGTTGTTGCACCGGAAATCCAGCTCCGCCAACAGCGCTGGCAGCATCCGCCGATAGTGGTTGGAGTACGAGCTACGCAGCACCGTGCGCACCCGCGCCTGAAACACCTGATCGTTGGCCTTCGCCTCCTTCACCAGCTCCCGCAGCGTCTTCTCACCCACCACCGGGTACAGGGCCTCGCGCACGATGTCGTCGGGATGGTCCACAGCCGCTTCGGCGAGGCGGAACAAGATGTTCTCCTTGCCACGCACCCGGCGCAGGTCCTCGGTCAGCTCCTTCTCCACCCGCCGATCCGCCCGCGTGCCGATCTTATGAACGAGCTCGATCAGCAGATCCACCAGCGCGTCGGTGATCTCTCCCGACCGCACCCAGCACAACGCCGCCAGCAGCGTCAGCATGGTCGGGGCCGGCATATCCCGCAGATCCGAGCCGAACATCCGTGCCGCCCGCGCCCTCCAGGCATCGACCAGCTTGTCACTGGCATCGGCAAATAAGTCCGCGGGCAGTTCCAGCGCCCGCACCGCGGCCAGCTTGTCCACCTCCCGCAACAGCGTCTCGAGACCGACCTTCCCCGGGTCGGACTTCAACTCCGCCAACAGATTCCGGCCACCGGCCAACGGCGCAGCACCGACCGCCACCAAGCTGTTCAACCGGTCGACCGACAGCTCACTCAGCCGTGAGACGGTCCGCTCGCAGAACTGCTTCTCGAAGCTCGCCCGCGCCGACCCGATGATCCGCTCAATGCGACCCGGGGGTTCGATCCGCTCACCGCGGCACCGCACCAGCAGCGCCTGGCGCAGCTGCTCGTCGCGCAGCTCGACCGGGCACATCTCGGCGGCCAGCCACGCCGCCAGCTTGTCCTCGTCGCTGCGGGAGAACTCCCGGAACCCGAACACATCGCGTACCTGCGCCCGGTGGTACTCGATCGTGCGCCCAGACCAGCGGTAATCACTCAGCAGCCCGGGATCGACTTTCACCTGCTCCGCCATATACGCCACCGCGACAGCGGGCAACTCCTCCCGCCCGTTCGGAAACCGGGCCTCGATCTCGAAAAACTTCAGCAACAGACCAAACCCGAGACGCGTCGCACCGGTCTTGTTCCCCACCCGGCGCCAGTCATCCCCGACCAGCGTTCACGACCTGATCAAATCCTCGGTCGACCACTCCTGACGCACGCCCGGCAACAGTAGACGAATCCCCCTGCACGCGAGGCTACTTTGCGGCTCAGGCCAGCTTCAGGATTCTGGGGCCTCCATGGGTTGCCGTCGCTCAGCACCTCGAGGACGGGGCTCAGAAATCCGTGCCACGGCGGTAGATCAGTGGACATCATTGCTCAGTTCAGGGAAGGCTGGGATGCAGTGCGGAACGGCAACCTGCGTGGTCCTCGGTGTCGGCCGGAATCCTAGGTGCGCTTACGGCTTTCGCGCACGACTACGGTCCCCAGCGTGTCGTACTCCACGCGCTCGAAGGTGGCGAAGCCCAGCTCGTTCAGTGCTTTCAGCGCGGCGTGCGAGTTGTAATTGGTGGTCTCGCCGGACCTTGCCGGCACCCCCGTGGCCAGTCCGATGAGTTGGGTCGGCGGCCAGAGAGCGTTGTTGACGAACACGGCGTAGGTCTGCGGCGTTCCTGGGGTCTGGTTACGGGTGGCGAGGAAGATCTGTTCATCACTGATCTGAACCGGATTGCCGTTCATCGTGATCGTCGTGGTCGAGCGAGCCATGTGCCGAGATCCTGCCATACGATCGGCGGGGCCGAATCCGGCATCAGCGATCGGACCGCAGCAAGTCGACCGGGTGGTGCATCGACAGACCGGCATCGACGCCGGACGCGAATCCGCGGCTGCCCGTGAGTGACAACGCAGCAGAGCCGTCAACAGGTCACAAAGGAGGCCTGGATGGCCAGGGCCGCAATTGACCTCAACGGGGGTAGGTATCTGCGGCGGTATCCCGATGTGCTGGGGCGGGTTCGGGCGATGGCGGAGGACGGATGAAGGCATCGCTGAACGATGGAACCGATCGGGATGCTTCGACGTCCAACCAGATGACGAACCGAAGATTCCATCAACTGGGGGTAAGCGAATGACGAGATACGCGAGGAATATCGGGGCGGTCGCGGGTGGCGTGCTGGCGTTCTTGCTGACCACGTGTGTGGCATTGCCCGCCGCTGACGCGGCGCCTGGGCCGGGCAACGCGGCCTGCCAGGTGGAGGCCGTGAAGGCCATGAATCCGCACAATTCCAAGGGCACACCGACCGACATCGTCGGAAAGGGCAGTATCAAGTGCACGGCGGCCATCGACTCGCTGTACATCGATGTCGAACTCCAGCGCAAGGAGGGTGGGAGCTGGAAGCGGGTCGCCGGCGGCCACAACGAGGTCACCAAACCCGCCGCGGGGACCAAACTCGTTGCCCAAGGCGCTACCACCTGCGCGGACGGGGAGTACCGGACGGCTGCTCGCGGGGGCGGCGTGTACGGGGGAGTACCCTCGCAATCCTCGGCGTGGAAGTACTCGGACACGGTGGTGAATCCGTGCGGTAAATAGTGCCGAGTCGGGGCAGGATTGCGAGTGGGCTGGGAGGCCGGGGTGAGTGGGACGGAATGGGAGATGTTCTGCTCGGAGGTGTTTGCCATTGCCGAGCGTTACGCCATCCAGACGTTTTCGAATCCCGGCACCCTGCTGCTCTCCGGCGGATCCTCGTCAACGGAAGCCGAAGTGCGCGGGGTCAATCCACACATCACACTAGTGGATATGGGCGACGCCTCGGTGCGCATCGAGACGGGCTGGTGCGTCCGCGCCATCGCCGACTACGAAATCCAATTCGAGGACAAGCCGTCCCAGGCGGCCGCGGCGGTCGAAGCGATCATCCTCGGGGGCGCCGAAGAGTATGTGATCACCGATGACGACGACCGGTGGGTGGCGTTCGGGTGGTGTATTCGGGGCGAGGATTCGCTGATGTCGCAACCCCCGCACATCACCTCGGGACGAAAGGCGGTTCGTCGGCTCCTGCCGTGGCGGTCGGCGTGACCGTGAGGCCAGGAGCTCGACCAAGCCCATCCAGCTGCCGTCGGTACAGCCTGCCCCGCCGTGGAGTCAGCCGGGCACGGTGGCTGAGGTTCCCCCGCCTTGTTGGAGGAACTGATGTTCCCCCGGTCCTCACCGGCACCAGGTGTGGGGGATATGTCCGCGGGGTTTGTCACCGGTGCGTTGTGCGCGGGTATGCCCGGCACGGCGCCACCAGGTATCGGCCTCGGTAGCCTGTCCGCGGTAGCGGAGCCGGATCGCGAGATTGTGCATGGCGTCGCGGTGGTCGGCTTCGGCGGCGTGCCGGTACCAGGTGATGGCGTCATCGAAATGGAATGCTCGGTCGAGCATGACGGCCAGGTTGTACATGGCGTCGGTATTCCCGGCCTCGGCGGCGCGCCGATAGTAGTGTTCGGCCTCTTCGACGAATTGCGTCTCGTTGAGAAGGTTCGCCAGGTTGCCTGTGGCCTCGGCGTTGCCCAGCTCAGCCGCCTTGCGGTACCAGTCCTGTGCGTCACGCAGCTGTTTGCGAGTGACCAGCAGATTGGCGAGGTTGTTCATGGCGCCGGGATGGCCCTGGGCGGCAGCCCGCCGCCACGCGCTCTCCGCCTGCGCGGCATCGCCCTGATCGCTGCAGTGCAGACCGTGTTCGAACAGCGCCCGGCTGTCGGCTGCAGTGCCGGGTTCGGACGCGATGGTCTCGGGTGCCGGTCGGCGGACGGGTGCGCTGAACAGCCGCAATTCGCCGGCAATGTTGACGCTTCGTCGCTGCGGGCGGGGCCGGCCGCTCCGGTGCAGGATGTCGTCGGCGCGCCAGAAGAGCTCGTCCAGGGTGAGTCCGGTATCGGCGGCGGCCCTGAGCAGCGCGCCGGTAAAGGCCGTGTGCCGGTGGCCTTCGGGTGCCTCGGAAGTTTCGTTTCTGGAGGACGAGGTGATGGTATATGTGCCCTGGATATCGATCTGACCGTCGATCACGGCTGCGGAGCTGCTCATGGCTTCGAACGCGCGACCCGAATAGCAGCAGTCCAGAATGAGAACTCGTGTGCGAGCGCGGCTGTGCGCCAAAGTATCCCGCAGCGTCGCGAACGGAACGGAACTCCATTCGGGGTGGTTGTCATCGGTATCCGGAAGCGCCAGATACAGGCGTCCGCCTTGGGCGACCACGCCGTGGCCGGTGTAGTAGACCAGCAGCACATCACGGGCATCCCGGGCGGCGGTGGTAAGGGTTCTGCCGATCTGGGTGGGCTGTCCGGGGTCGGTCAGAACCTGGCAGTATTCCTCGGCAAAAGCACTGCCCGGCGCGGTCAGGGCTCGCGCCATGTCTTCGACGTTGGTGCGGGCGGCCGGAATATCATGCAGACGGGAATCGGTGTAACGGCTCACCCCGATGAGCACGGCCTGCCAGCCGGCCCGGTCCTGCTCTGCCATCACTGTTCCTTGTCGACCTGTTCCATCAGGGTCTGCAACGATGCGGTGACCTCGGGCAGCGTGACCCGCTTTGCATCCAGGGTTATCTCGGATCCCGCACCGCTCTTCACGGTGACCGAGATCTCGGATCGCCGGACGGTGAACCACGAGGTCAATGAGCTGATCAATGCGGTCGCGACGCCACCGCCACCGAGTGCGACCACGAGCACCTCGGACAGCCCACCCATTTCGCCCGGGCGGATCTGCTGCCTTGGCAACTTCACCAGGCCTCGCAGCTCATCGTGGTCGTTGAGCCATTCGAGCAGTTCGAACAGATCGTCGGCGCTGCCCTCGGTGCTGATGGTCAACTGGCCCTGGTGTTCCGGCATGGTCGTCTCCTCGGGTCTGGTGGGTTCGGTCGGATAGCTGAGAAAGGCCCCGGCTACGCGGTTGTTCGCGGTTCCGCCGCGCTGTCGGTATTGCGGCTCTGGTGGTATTGGACCGCTTCGGGGTGTTCGGTGAACTCGTAGTAGGTGTCGGTGAGTTCCCTGAGCTGTTCGTTGACCTCGGCGGCTGTGGCGCGAAAAAATTCGCGGCGGCGGTTGACCTTGTTCACCCGTCTGTGCTCGAACCGGCGATGCAGCTCGGCTTCGATTCCGGCCGCATCCGGGTCGAAGAACATCACATGACGGTCGTATCGGAACGGAACCGATGAGTTGCTGAGATCCTGGATCCGTGACTCCGGATCGAACCGGCGGGTTACGCCGATCTGGACCACGCCGTCCCCGAACGCGCCGACATTGGAGAGGACATAGAGATAGCCGCCACGGGTATCGTTCGCCCGGTTCCGGATGATGCTGAGGGCCTGTTCCCGCTCTGCCAGACTGGCCCGCAGTTGATCCGCAGATTCGGTGTCGCCCTTGCCGTCGGCTTCGAGCCCGGTCAGCGTGGCATGTTCCTTCTCCTGTTGCCGTTCGAGTCTCGCCTGCTCCCGCGCATATTCCTGTCGGGCGCGCTCCGCTTCGCGGCGACGTTCACGCTCATCACGTTCATAGTCCTTCTGCCGCGCCAGCATCTCGAGATGGTCGGCGGTCAGCTCCAGCTCGCGGCGCCGGAGTGCGTGATATTCGGGAGATACGCGCAACTGCATGGTCGCGCCGAACCTGTTGAGGGTCTCGGCGAGCCGATCGAGCCGGTCGAGCTCCTTCGGCAGTTTGTACGGCTTGAGACCTCGGACGATGTTCTCGGTTTCGGCGTTGTAGGCACGCAACATCAGCTTCGAGTACTCCCTGACCATCTTGCGGCCATCGGCGACCGACCCCTCCACCACCCACGCCTTCAACGCCTCTATCGCACCGGCGTCACGCCGCGCCTGCGCCTTGATCTCGCCCTGTAAGCGTTTCAGTGCGTCGCGGTAGGCCACCGAATCCGACAGTGGATGCCGGAACTCGTATATGCCGATCTCTTGCAGGATGTGCTCTTCGCGAAGATCCACCACCTGCGCCAGCAGCTCGTCGCGCACCGCTTGCTGCTCGGCGACCTCCGCCTCGAGGCGAGCGCGGAGCTGCTGCAGATCGTCGATCCCGCCCCCGCCGAATTGCTCCACTTGCGCGCGGAGTCGCCTGTTCTCGGCGAGCGCGGCGGCCAGCTCCTCGGTTTGACGCTCGGCGTAACCCCTGGCGCCGAACAATGGGACCTTCGATGCCTCCCCGGGCCGATCTGCCGAAACCGGTCCGACCCGCCGGTCCGGGGTCCAGGATCGGCCGTTCCAGTACCGCAGGAATCCCTCGTTCTCCGGATCCGGATACCAATCCGGTGGCACCGTGCGCATGATTCCCCCTATCGCAGTTGATCTTTCGAGCATGCTATATCGAACTCGACTCGGCAGCCGCGACCGCCGTGCTGCGCCCGGAACAAGCGATTGGTCTGTCTGTCGTGAGGTCATCACCGTGGAACGCACCTCCATCGACGGCAGCCGCACGATCATCGTGTTCGAACGCGGCATCGCCCGCCTGGTCGCCTATGAAGTCGACCACCTGCACGGCATGCTTTACACCGACCGAACCCATCCCCATCGAGCGATGCCGGGCATCGGCGCCGCCGGGAAGAACTGATTCGACACAAGCTGTCGAGCACTTGACACTTGGCGAAAAACGAGGTGGTCCGGTGTCGGCTTCGTGGGATGCTTTGGCCGAGCTGGACCTGGAGAAGTCTGCTCGACTGATGTTCGCCGACCACATCCAGGCCTGATAGAGGTCGGAATCCACAGCCCGTACACCTCGAAGTTCGCACTCGTTCAGCGCTGCTGCTCGGAGTTGCAGTCCGGACAGATCCGCACCCTTTCGGGCTAAGTTCGATGGACCTGGACGTTGGTGGCTCCGTTGGAGTGGAACCATTCCTGCAGTTCGGGCCCGTCCAGCACTATCGGCGAGCTCTCGCCTATATCGACGGGGCCTATGACCAGACCTTCGGCTTCCTCGACGTGAGCGCCCTGGATCCGTGCGCGGGAGAGCCTTGTGCGCTCGAAGGTGCAACCACTGAAATTCACTCTGCGGAGATCTGCCCCCGAAAAGGTGACCCGCTGCAGCCGGGCTCCGTGGAAATCCGCCCCCGTCAATTCGGCTACCGAAAGGTCGGCGCGCTGCAGGTCCGCACCTCGGAAAACTGCATGTTGGGCGTGGCAACCGCGTCCCTGCACTTTGCGGAAGTCTGCGCCGGTCAGATCCGCCCGGCTGATGTCGGCGGCTGTCAGCCATGCCGTGTACAGGTCGGTGCCGACCAGCCTCACATCGGTCAGGATCGCTTCGCTCAATTCCGCACCGAGCAGATCCAGGCCGGAAAGATCCGCTCCGGTGAAATCGAGACCATGCCCGCTGAGCAGCATCGATGGGCTGCTTTCGGTCGTGGGGTCGGCAGGCAGGGCTGCAAGATAGTCGGCCAGGGCTTGGTGAGCCCTTGGGTTCACCGGCCAGTTACGAACCTCTGCAACAGTGCGGCCGTGGGTGGTCGCCATTTCTACCAGAGCACCTTTCCTTGCCATTCGGGATGGCTCTCCACAAGTTGTCTCAGATGAGCTATCCGAGCCTCTGTCATGCCGCTTTGGTCGATCATCACACCCTCTCCGTCGGCAAGCGAGTCCTCGATCATTTCCACGAACTGATCGTCGGTTTGTGGATTGGGTATGGGCTTACCCGCGACATCGGCCGGCCGATAATCCGGGATCACATCCGGCGAGCTCTTGACATCCCAGTGAATGCCCGACTCTGTATCGACGAATTCGCCGGTATCCTCGCCGTTGGGACCTGGTTGTGCTCGCTCGAGCGGCCCGACTCTACCCGCGTTCTCATTGGTCAAGCCGACCTCTGCCTCCCGCCTCGACTGTGGGCTGACCTTCCCGTTCTTGGCTGGATCCTGCGCAAGTTCCTCTACACGCTTCGCGTATTCGGGTGTACCGGGGGTGTTGCCCGGATTCGAGGGATCGGTCGCATCATCATCGGTGGCTATGTGAACAGCCATGGCGGCGATGGCGGCGAGGGCATTGTTGATGCCGTTGGTGGTGAGATCAGGGATGGCGGTGAAAGCGCCGGAGGCGGTGCCGACGGCGAGGACGGTACCGAAGATGGCGAGTAGGCGGCTGATCGACACGGCATTCTTGATGATGCCGGCGGTGGTGGTGACGATTTCGACGGTGACCGCGGCACCACCGCCGGCTGCGGCGGGGGCGGCGAGTCCGGCGCTGAGGGCGGCCGCGACCGCGACGATGCCGACGGTGATGACTACCGCGGCGGCGAGCTCTTTGGTGGCAGTGGCGACTGCGGCCTCGATGTCATCGCGCATCTCCTGGAGTGCGTCACGATGGTCGCCGACGGGGGTGACCAGTGCTCTGGAAGCCTGGGCCAGCATTTCGGCGGCCTGGGTCAGGGTGGTGAGTTTGGCTTCGATCTCGGCGATGTTGGGGTCGGTGCTGCCGGTGAACGTGGCGTTGATACCTTTGATCCGGTCGGCGGCTCCAGTGATGGTGGTGTGTTCGGCGAATGTTTTCCAGGCATCTGCGGCTTTGCCGAGTCTGGTGACATCGCCGTTGGGAATTCGGCCGACCTCTTTCAGGAGTCCGGCGACCGCGCCTTCGTCCAGGCCGGGGCCATTGTCGCCTTTGGCATTGGCCGGTAGTTCCATGCCGGAGTCGTAAAGGGGCTCGGAGGCGGTGGGGCGTTCGGGTTCGGGGCCGCTGGCTGTGGCGCGGTTGGCGTGCCACCAGTTGTAGCCGTTGGCGGCCAGGACATCACCGAAGCGTTGCAGGGCGTTGGCCAGGGTCGCGGCGAGGGTGACGATATCGGTGGCGTGTTTGTTGTAGGCGGTGCTCCAGGCTTCGGAGTCCTTGTGGTCGCCGGCCATCCCTTCGCATTCGTGCAGCAGTGTGCTGTGCAAGGGGCCCAATGCCAGACAGATGTCTCCGGCCAGTAGTCGGCATTTGTTCGCGGCGGCGTAGTACATGCCGGAGTCGATGACCCAGGTCATGGGTTATGCACCGTCCAGCATCTTCCTGTTGACCTCGGCTGCGGTGGTGTATCGGGTGTGCGCGGTGCGGGCGGCATCGCTGATATCGGCCAGGCCGGTGGCGAATTCGCGGGCGCCGGTGGACCACAGCCGGTGGGCGTCGCGGTAGGCGTTGGCGGCGACGGTCTCCCAGGCGCCATCGAGGGTGGCGACTTTGTCGTCGATGAGGTCGAGCTGTTCGGTGAGGTAACCGGCCAGGCCGGCCAGGCGGGCGACGAGGTTGTCGAGTCGTTCGACATCGACGGTGAATTCGGTGCTCATAGATTCAGGCTCGGGAACTGCTGGGAGTTGGCTTCGTCGGTGGCCTGGTAGCTGCCGGCCTGGACACCGAGCTCGGCGGCCATGCCGTCGAGTGCCTGCAGAATCTTGATGCCGCCATCACGCAGTTCGGTCCAGCCGCCGGCGAATTCGCCGGCGGCGTCGCCGCGCCAACCGTCGGTGAGGAGGGCGTCGACATCCGTGCTCGCCGAATCGAGACCGGAGCGTAGGTTCCGGGCGATATCCGCGACAAACTGTCCAACGGCCCGAACCTCCTCCGGCACAACAGTAATGCTGTCAGTAGGGTTGGGATTCCCCCCTGAATCGACCATGGTTGCGAGGCTATCAGGGGCAAATCCGGCCCGGCTACCGCTCACGCCCCGTCGGATCGGGCACGTTGGAGACCGGGGTGGTGGCGTGTTCCTGCGACCGAGCGGAGTCGCAAACCGGCACTGGTGGTGGAGGAAACGGATAAGCCTCGTAGGACGCAGTTGCCGGACCTACACGATCCGGGACGGCCGTCTCGAGGAGTGGGCGCTCGACCGCGAACGCAACCAGTTCATCTGGCTGATGCCCTACGTGGGCGATGACGGCCGAGGCCAGTGCCGGTTTCAGCGGCCCGAGCGAAGGGCGGCTACGGCTTCTACGATCCCTGCTCGTTCGAGTGCGTCGAGCGCATCCTCGGCCGTTTCAGCAGGGTTGCGCGCGCCGGGAATCCGCGATCTGCTGAACACACGCCCATACTCGCCGGTCGTCGATGCTGACCTGTTCGAGGAGGAAATCATCGGGGCTCTTGGCTTCGAGCTGCCAAGGTTCGAGGCTTTCCGCCGGAGAGTCGGCCAGATTTCACGTGATGATCATCGTGGCGTGGCATTTGATTGCGGCGGCCAGAACGTGCCGATCATCCGGATCCGGTAGTTTCAACCCTTCGATCAGCGGCTCGTATCCCGTGACGAGGCTGTCCGGCACCGCGGCATTCATCAATGTCCGTAGGGGCGATCGAGCTTCGCTCGTTCGATATCCGGGCGGCGCGCAGCCAGGTTCTCGAGTGCTTCGTCAAGGATTCGATCGGACCACTTCGCCTGCACCAATCGGGATCGGGCCACTCGGATCATCATGTCCCGCAAAGTGTTGCCGTACAGCACATTCGCGTCGTATACGACCACACAGGCCATCTCAGATACCCAATTCCTGTCCCAGTTCGGAGAGCTCATCGGCGGCGGCGCGACCGGACTCCTCGAGCCGGCGTCGATAGGCGCGGAGATCGTCGAATCGGACGCGTCGGTGCGTTCCCACCAGACGGAAGGGGATCTCCCCTGCCTCCAGGAGGACCACTTCGCCGTCCCGTCCGGGTTCCTCGTCCCGATCAGCACCACCGGCGTCCCGAAATACAGTACCTTCAGATCAACTACTCGATGCATGTGGTCATGATGTCCTGCGCGAGTGCGCCGATGCTGGCGGAAATCCGACTCGGCGTCGGTGCGCCATGCCGTCTCTCCTGTCCCGTGAACCAGCTCGGCGCGGTAGCGCCCCCGACCTGGGTGGGGTATCCCGGACCACGAAACCGCTACCGGAGATATGGGGCGAAAAAAGCGCTTTTGCGGATGAGGCGGGGCGGCGAACTCGGTCAACGCCGCGGTCATGGCCTCGATGATCCTGCTCATGGTCGTGAACGTCGGATTCACCGAGTAGACACTCTACGTCCACACCGACATCGACGACCCCGCCAGTGGAAGCGCGGCACCAGGAACTCACGGGGCTGCTCATCAAGGAGTGGGAGCTGACGTGATCTGCTCGACTGCAACAGAGTACGAGCGCGCA
Organism: Nocardia sp. NPDC001965; assembly: GCF_053594175.1. Classification (NCBI taxonomy): domain Bacteria; kingdom Bacillati; phylum Actinomycetota; class Actinomycetes; order Mycobacteriales; family Nocardiaceae; genus Nocardia; species Nocardia sp. NPDC001965. The sequence goes on along the minus strand of NZ_JBSFDZ010000014.1, from coordinate 111,655 downwards.
CCATCAGGATCGTTCGTGGTGGGCAACCGGCGCTAATGGTGGGGATAAACGTATGGAGGCTCGGTGGACGACGGTCACCGAGTCTAGTTCCGACCATGCGCGCCACGCCTCAGGGCGATCCGCACCCGCCTGTCCGATTCCGCCCGATGGGCGGCGGCTGGGGCGGCTTAGTCGAGCTCCTCGCCGCACGGTCACGCCGACCGCCACGGCAGGAGCCGACGAACAGCCTTTCGCCCCGAGGTGATGTGCGGGAGTTGCGACATCAGGGAATCCTCGCCCCGAATACACCACCCGCGTCGATGCGGCCCGGCGACGCAGCTGATGTATAGGTCCGCCCGCTCCAGCAGGGACTCTCACCTCTGCCCTGTCGGGGCTTGTGGCTGTGGTTGCGATCTGAGTGGCTACCGGGCTCTCGGCTGCCGCTCACCTTCGACGGTGCGGATGAAATCTTCGATCACAGCGGTGATCTCGGCGTGACCGGTGTCGATCTGGAAGGCTTCTTCCATGCGCAGGAATCGGGATACGCTGGACATGAGCATGACCAGCGTTGTCGGTGTCCAGGCTGTGGAGTCGTGGTCGCGCAGCGCTCGGGTGACGATGTCGAGTTGGAGTTCGCGGAATCGTTTCGACGAGCGGATGATCTCGGTGCGGATGGACGGCCGGTGGATGGCCAGAGAAACGAACTCCATGGTGAGGGCCGTGCGGGATTGGTCGTGGACTGCGTCCCACATAGCCCATAGGGGTTGATCGGAGTCGGCGGCCTCGAGTAGGCGCTGATAGCTGCGCTCGGCACCTCTGTGGAACAGTTCGGCGAACAGGTTGTCCATGGTGCCGAAGTAGTAGTAGACCAGTGCGGAATTCACTCCCGCCCGTGTGGCGAGCCGACGGGAGCTGACCGCGGCGTAGCCCTCCTCGAGCATGACCTGTTCGGCTGCGTCGAGGAGCGCGGATCTCGTGGAGAGGCTTCTGGTTACCATCCCGCCTCCGGCCGGAACCGGCGTATCGCTGTCGTTCATTGCACCTCCTGTGTGCCCGGTCGGTTTACCCGTAGCGCTCCGGGTTCGACCGGGAGTCCAGTGGGCCTACTCGATCTTAGGAATGCCGTCGGTCTTCCTTGCGCGGTGCCCTGCGAAGCCGTGACCGGGGAGCGAACCGCTGGCCCGTTCGTACTGTGCGGCTATTGACAGCCGTATCGGATCGCCTCTATAACTTTAACCACTCGATTAATTAATCGAGTGGTTAAAGCGACGCGCTGTGTGTCAGGCGGCTGCGACGCTGCAAGGACGACCGTGGACTGGGTCGAGAAGGCGGTGACCGTGAGCTGTTCCGGTTTGCCCGATCATGGGGAGCCATCTGCCGGTGGGTGCCCGTGGATCACCATCCGCTGTGACCGCCGAACGGTGACCGGAAGCCATCGGAAGGGAGCGACCATCCTGCAGATGGCGCGCTTTCTCGGTATCGACCCACCGGCAACGTGCGAGACGGGGCACTGCGGTGCCTGTACTGCGCGTGTGGTTTCCGGTGTCGGCGTCGAAATGCGCCATAACGAGGCGCTGTCGGAAGCGGAGGTGGCTGCGGGCTGGGTGCTTACTTGCCAGGCATTGCCCACCCGGGGGCCGGTCCGGGTCGTCTATGAGTAGAAGGAGCATCGCCATGGGCAGTCCCGAGGAAGGCCGGGAGCATATTCCAGGGCCGTTGGCGACCGGCCCGGCCGGTCGTGTCGTCGTCGTCACCGGTGGAGCCTCCGGTATGGGTTTGTCGGTGTCCCGCAGACTGGCGGCGGCCGGCGACCGTGTCGCGGTCTTCGACCGTGACGGTGCCCGGGCGCAGCGCGCGGCGGAGGGCATTCGGGCATCCGGTGGGTCGGCGATGGCCTGCGAGGTGGACGTGACCGACCGGCCCGCTGTGGAGGAAGCCGTGCGCAAGGTGCGCGCGGAGTGGGGTCCGGTGCAGGTGCTCGTCACCAGTGCCGGAGTGTTCGCTTTCGAGGATTTCACCGATATCTCGATCGAGTCGTGGAATCGGATCATCGATGTGAACCTCAACGGCACCTTCCACTGCGTGCAAGCGGTGATCCCCGATATGGTGGCCGCCGGGTGGGGACGCATCGTCACGATCTCTTCCTCCAGTGCCCAGCGGGGTTCGCCGAAAATGGTCCACTACACCGCCTCCAAAGGCGCGGTGATCGCAATGACCAAGGCGCTGGCCCGGGAGTACGCGACGCGCGGGATCACCGTCAACACGATCCCGCCGTCGGGGATCGATACACCCATGTCGCGAGATTCCCAATCTGCCGGGCACCTCCCGGACAACGAGACGATGGCCCGTGCCATCCCGGTCGGCTATCTCGGCAACGGCGAGGATATCGCCGCGGCCTGTGAATTCCTGTGTTCCGCCGACGCCAGGTTCATCACCGGGCAGGTCGTCGGCGTGAATGGTGGTGCTGTGATATGACCTCCACCGTCCCACGGCTGGTGCCGCTGCCGGCCGAGAGCTGGACAGAGGACGCGCGGGCGATGCTCCGCGGACGGCTTCAGCAGGCCGACCGTTATCTGTCTGGGGAACCCGCCGCCCCGCGGCTGCCGAATATCCTGGGGATCCTCGGACATCATCCCGAACTCGGTGGCGCCTGGCTGGAATACAACGGGCTGTTGCTGGAACGCGGGACTCTGGCCCCGCTGATCCGAGAGCTGGCAGTGCTTCGGGTCGCGTGGCGTACCCGCTCGGCCTACGAGTGGAGCCAGCACACGCGGATGGCGGCCGTCCTCGGCATGAGCACGAAAACGATCGAGGATATCGCCTGCGGGGATACGGCCACCTGGCCGGAACTGGAGCGGCTGGTTCTGGCGGCCACCGACGAACTGATCGACCGGCACCGGGTGGCCGATACCACCTGGATCGCGCTCACCGAGTATCTCGACACCCGCGAATTGATCGAATTGCTCTTCGTCGTGGGGTCCTATCTCTGTCTGGCTCTCGTGTTCAACAGCGTCGATCTACAGCCTGATCCGGATACCGGTCCTGTGACGGCACCCGCAACACCCGAATGGGAGGAATGACCATGCCTCGATGGCCCAAACCCGCGGCAGGCACCTGGACTCAGCACTATCCGGACCTCGGGACCGGACCGGTATCGTTCGAGGATTCGGTCTCGCCGGAGTTCTACGACCTGGAGCGGGAAGCGATCTTCAAAAGGGCCTGGTTGAACGTGGGCCGGGTGGAGCAGCTGCCCCGGGTGGGCAGCTACTTCACCAAGGAAATCCATATCGCGAAGACCTCGTTGATCCTGGTGCGTGACCGGGACCGGCAGGTACGTGCCTTCTACAACGTGTGCCGGCACCGCGGCAACAAGCTGGTGTGGAACGAGGACCCGCGCGCGGAGGCGGCCGGCACGTGCCGTCAGTTCACCTGCAAATACCACGGGTGGCGATACGGCATCGACGGAGAACTGACCTTTGTCCAGCAGGAGGGCGAGTTCTTCGACCTCGACAAGTTGGATTTCGGCCTGGCTCCGGTGCATTGCGAGGTCTGGGCCGGATTCGTCTTCGTCAACCTCGCCCCGGAACCGCTGCAGACCTTACGAGAATTCCTGGGCCCCATGGTGACCGCGCTGGAGGACTATCCGTTCGACAAGATGACCGAATGGTACGAGTTCCGGGCCGAGAACCAGAGCAACTGGAAGCTGTTCGCCGACGCGTTCCAGGAGTATTACCATGTCCCCGGCCTGCATTCGCAGCAGGTGCCCGGTGCGGTGCGTAATCCGGAACCGAATTTCGAATGTGCGCATTTTCAGGTGGACGGTCCACACCGGGTGGTGAGTACCGGCGGGGCGCGTCGCTGGACGTTACCGCCGGAGTACATGTATCCGATCGAACGGGTCACCCGCAGTGGATTGGTGGGGCCGTGGGAGTCCCCGGATATCGGTGAGCTGCCGCCCGGTATCAACCCGGGGCGGGTGGAGCCGTGGGGGATCGACAACTTCCAGATCTTCCCGAACCTCGAGATTCTGTTCTATCGCGGCTGGTACCTGATCTACCGCTACTGGCCGACCTCCTACAACAGTCACGTGTTCGAGGGGGTCCTGTGCTATCAACCGGCCCGCACGGTCCGGGAGCGGGTGGAGCACGAGGTGTCCTCCGTGGTGTTCAAGGAGTTCGCCCTGCAGGACGCCGGGATGCTGACCGGCACCCAGACCGCGCTCGAATCGGCCTACCGCACCGCGGGGATCACCGACTATCCGGTCAACGACCAAGAGATCCTGGTCCGGCACTTCCACAAAGTGGTCGCCGACTGGGTGGGGGAGTACCGCGGCGAACGAGTGGGGGTGTGATCCCGATGGCCGAGAACATGCTGCCGCCCGCGTTCGCCGAATTCGAGAAGTTCGCTCCGATCTGGTGCCTGGCGACCGAGACCGAGCGGTGGAACCGCCGGATGGGCAGCTCGATGGACGAACTGAACGAGTTCTATGCGGCGTTCTTCCCGCGGCTCGAAGAGGCGATCGCCTACTGCGACAAATTCGGCCTCGACGATCTGCCCGACGACGTGCTGCATCTGCTGCAGCTCATCTATTCGCTGGCCATGGTGGCCATGGCAGTCGAAATCTTCCTCCAGCCCCGGCCGGTCGACAGCGCCGACGCCGAACTGGAACGCATCGGGGAGCCGTGGCCGTGAACCGACCCGGCCGGCCCCCGGCATCACCTACTCGGACCGCAGGAGCGCAGCAGTAATGACCACAGTGACAGTGGAGAAACTCAACCATGAGATCGGCGCCGAGGTCGCGGGCCTCGATGCCGACCGGATGGCATCCGATGACACCGTCCCCGGGCTCGTCCTCGACGCTTTGGAAGCCAACGGCGTACTGGTGTTCCGGGGCCTGAATTGGGAACCGGAGGCGCAGGTGGCCTTCTGCCGCAAACTCGGCGAGATCGACACCTCCGCCGGCCATCATCCGGTGACGGGAATCTACCGGGTCAGCTTGGACTCTTCGAAGAACTCGTCGGCCGGTTATCTGCGCGGCACCTTCGACTGGCATATCGACGGCTGCACGCCCCGAGACGATGTGTATCCGCAGATGGCGACCGTATTGTCCGCGAGAGCCGTTGCTGTCAGCGGTGGCGAGACCGAATTCGCCAGCACCTACAAGGCCTACGACCGCCTCACCGACGAGGAGAAGGCGCGATTGGCGACAGTGCGCGTGCTGCATTCGCTGGAGGCCTCGCAGCGTCCGGTGACCCCCGATCCCTCGCCCCGGCTGCTCGAGTACTGGCAGAACTGGCCGACTCGCGAGCACCCGCTGATCTGGACCCACAAGTCGGGCCGCCGCTCCCTGGTCCTCGGCACTTCCACCGACCACGTGGTGGGTATGGACCGCGCCGAGGGACGTGCGCTACTCGACGACCTGCTCGCTCATACCACCGCTCCCGAACGGGTCTACCGGCACGAATGGTCGGTCGGCGACACGGTGATCTGGGACAACCGGGGAGTCATCCACCGGGCGGCACCGTACCCGGAGAATTCGCCGCGCGAGATGTTGCGCACCACCGTGCTGGGCGACGAACCGATCCAATAGTCACCGGGTATCTCCCGCAACGATCGACACCTCGAGGAGCACCACCATGCCCCGCTGGCCCAAACCCGCCGAAGGCAGCTGGACCGAACACTATCCCGAACTGGGCACCGCCCCGATGTCCTATGAAGATTCGATCTCCCCGGAGGTCTACGAACAGGAACGGGAAGCGATCTTCAAGAAGGCCTGGCTGAACGTCGGGCGGGTCGAGCAGGTGCCGAGGGTGGGCAGCTACTTCACCAAGGAAATCCACGCCGCCTCTGCCTCCGTGATCGTTGTACGCGATAAGGACAAGCAGGTCCGGGCCTTCTATAACATCTGCCGACACCGCGGCAACAAACTGGTGTGGAACGAACTGCCCCGCGAAGAGGTTTCCGGCACCTGCCGGCAGTTCACCTGCAAATATCACGGCTGGCGCTACGGACTCGACGGCGAGCTCACCTTCGTCCAGCAGGAGGGCGAGTTCTTCGACCTCGACAAGTCGGATTATGGCCTGGCTCCGGTGCACTGCGAAGTATGGGCCGGATTCGTATTCGTCAATCTGGCTCGCCGGCCGGCGCAGTCACTGCGGGAGTTCCTCGGGCCGATGATCACCGACCTGGAAGGCTACCCCTTCGATCAACTCACCGAACGCTATTCCTACCGCTCCGAAGTCGGCGCGAACTGGAAACTCTACATGGATGCCTTCCAGGAGTTCTATCACGCCGCCGTCCTACACGGGAACCAGTCTCCGGACAACTTCTCCGCCGCGGCCCAGGCTGCCGGCTTCGAAGCGCCGCACTATCAACTGCAGGGGCCGCATCGCCTGGTCAGCACCTCCGGAGTGGTGACCTGGGAACTCGACCCGTCCATGCGTAAACCGATGGAGGACATCACCCGGGGCGGACTCTTCGGCCCGTGGGACGTCCCTGATCTGGGTGAACTGCCCTCCGGCGTCAATCCGGGGAAGTGCGAGCCGTGGGGACTGGATTCGTTTCAGATGTTCCCCAACTTCGTGATCCTGATCTGGTCGGCGGGCTGGTATCTCACCTACCACTATTGGCCGACCTCGTACAACACCCATATTTTCGAGGGGAACCTGTACTTCATCCCGGCCCGGACGCCGCGCGATCGAGTCGCCCACGAGATGACGGCCGTGACGTTCAAGGAATACGGCTTGCAGGACGCCAGCACCCTCGAAGCGACACAGATGACACTGGAATCGCGAGCGGTGACCCATTTCCCGCTGTGCGATCAGGAGATCCTGCTCCGCCACCTGCACAAGACCGCGGCCGACTGGGTCGCCGACCACCGCGAGCAACAGACAGGAGTAGTCCAGCGATGACATTGCTACCCCCGGAATTCTCCGACCTGGAACCCTTCGCCGCGCAGTGGTGCCTGGCCACCGAGCGGGAACGCTACGCACGGCGGATGGCCACCTCGATGGAGGAGATGCAGCGGTTCTACGACGCGATAACGCCGCGCGCGGAGAACGCCTTGAGCTATCTGGATGCGGTAGGCCTCGACGATATGCCCGATGACGCGCTGAACCTGCTGCACCTGCTGTATTCGATGATCATGGTGTCCTTCCCGGTCGAGGTGTGGAATCAGCCGTGGATTCCCGATGCCAGCCAGGCATCGATGGACTGCGTCATCGAGCCGACGCCGTGAGCACCGGCGCCACGGTCCTGCGCGCAGCGCGGTGGATCGATATCGATGCAGGTCAGGTGCGCTCGCCCGCGGTGATCGTCGTCCGCGACGGACTGATCGAGGCCGTGAATCCACCCGAGATTCCCGCCGACGCGACCACGGTGGACCTCGGTGACCGCACAGTGTTGCCCGGTCTGATGGATATGGAAATCAACCTGCTCATCGGCGGCCCCGAAAACCCCAGCGGGTTACCGAATCCGATGCACGGTGTGCAGGACGATCCCGTCTACCGCACACTGCGCGGCACCGTCAACGCCCGGGCCACGCTCATGGCCGGATTCACCACCGTTCGCAACCTGGGGCTCATGGTCAAGACCGGCGGATATCTGCTCGACGTCGACCTCGGCCGCGCGATCGAGAACGGCTGGTTCCCGGGCCCGCGGGTCGTCTCGGCCGGACACGCCATCACGCCCACCGGCGGGCACCTCGACCCCACCATGTTCCAGAAACTGGCCCCGCACATCATGCCGATGTCGGTGCAAGAGGGGATGGCCGACGGAGTGCCGGCGGTCCGGGCGGCGACCCGCTACCAGATCAAATACGGCGCCGGAGTCATAAAAATTTCGGCATCGGGCGGAGTGATGTCGCACAGCACCGCGCCCGGCACCCAGCAATACTCCGACGAGGAACTCGCCGCCATCGTCGACGAAGCCCATCGTGCCGGTATCAAGGTCGCCGCCCACGCGCACGGAGACGCGGGCATCCGCGCCTGTATCCGCGCCGGCGTCGACTGTATCGAGCACGGGTCCCTTGCCGGCGATGACACCGTGCAGATGATGGTCGACCACGGCACCTTCCTGGTCCCGACCAGCTATCTGTCCGAAGGCCTCGACACCTCCAAAGCTCCGCCCGCGCTGCGTCGTAAAGCCGAACAGGTCTTCCCGAAAGCACGCCGGATGCTGGCAAAGGCGATCGAGGCCGGAGTGAAGATCGCCTGCGGCACCGACGCACCCGCAGTGCCGCACGGACAGAACGCCAAAGAACTCTGGGCGCTGGTCGATCGCGGAATGACCCCGATGCAGGCGCTGCGTGCCGCGACCGTGACCAGCGCCGAGCTCATCGATGCCGAGGACCGTGGCCGGCTAGCACCGGGTCTGCTCGCCGATATCATCGCCGTCCCCGGCGATCCCGCCCGCGATATCACCGCACTCGAGACCGTGGATTTCGTGATGAAGGACGGCGTTGTCCACAAGAATTCTACCGCCGAGCCGGGCCGCTGACCTCACCACCGCCCGACAACAGAAGGAGTCACACATGCCCAAAGGAATTCTCTACGTCGAATCCCGTCCCAGCTCGGCGGCCGAGGTCGAGGAATACCATCGCTGGTACACCGAAACTCATATCGGCGAGATGCTCGGGGTCGACGGTATCGTTTCCGCCCGCCGACTCGAACCGATCGCCGGAGACGGTAGTTTCATCGCCCTCTACGAAATCGAGGCCGATGACCTGGCCGCGGTACAAGCGCGGATGGGCGAGCGAGCCCGCTCGGGGGAGATGTCGAAACCGGTCGCCGTGCAATCGGATCCACCGCCCACCGTGCGATTGCTGCGTGAACTGAGTGTGCACACCTCTTGAGATCGGCTGACGCCATGCGCGAATACACGAGCCTCTTCATCGGCGGCGCCTGGGTAACGCCGAAGGACGGCGGACTGATCGAGGTGATCTCCCCGGACACCGAAAAACCCATCGCGCAGATCGTCGCACCTGGACGCGCCGATGTCGACCACGCGGTCGAGGCGGCGCGCAGAGCCTTCGACGAGGGCCCATGGCCGCGGCTCGACCCCGCCGAGCGGGTCCGGATCGTGCGTGATCTCGCCGACTGCTACGAAGCGCGCGTGGAGGAAGTCGCGCAGCTGGTCACGGCGGAAATGGGAGCCCCGATCACCTTTTCCCGATCCGCGCACGCCCGGCTACCCGGCGTGATGATGCGGGCCCTTGCCGATCTCGCTGAAACGTTTCCGTGGGAGGAGCGCCGCGCCGGCTACTATGGTTCGGACGTTCTGATCCACCGCGAACCCGTGGGCGTGGTGGCCGGAGTGGTCCCGTGGAACATGCCGATGCTCATGGTGGTCGCCAAACTGGCTCCGGCCTTGCTGACCGGCTGCACCGTGGTGCTCAAACCCTCACCCGAGACGCCATTGGATGCCTATCTCATGGCCGAACTGATCCAGGACAGCGAGATCCCGCCGGGCGTCGTATCCATTCTGCCCGGCGACAGCGACATCGGGAAATATCTTGTCGGTCACCCCGGTATCGACAAGGTCTCCTTCACGGGATCCACCGCAGCCGGCCGCGAAGTCGGCGCCGTATGCGGTGCCGCTCTCAAACGCGTCAGCCTGGAACTCGGCGGCAAATCCGCCGCGGTCGTGCTCGACGATGCAGACCCGGAAACCGTCGCCTCCGGTGTGCAGGTGGCCGCGCTGATGAACACCGGACAGGCCTGCGTCGCGCAGACCAGAATTCTGGTACCGCAGCACCGGCACACCGAATTCGTCGATGCGCTGGCCGCCATGATCGACCGGCTCGTTGTCGGGAGTCCCCACGAAGAGGCCACCCAGATCGGTCCCCTGGTCTCCGCTCGGCAGCGGGAGCGCGTCCGCGACTACATCCGGCAGGGGCATGCCGAAGGCGCTCACCTGGTCGCCGGAGGCCCTGAACCGCCCCCCGGCGCAGACACCGGCTGGTACATCCGGCCGACGTTGTTCACCGAGGTGGCCCCCGACATGCGTATCGCCCGGGAAGAGATTTTCGGACCGGTGCTGACCGTGCTGCCCTACCGGGGTCTCGACGATGCCGTGCGACTCGCCGACGACACCGAGTACGGCCTCTCCGGCTCGGTGTGGACTCGGGACCCCGAGCGCGGCCTGGCCGTCGCGCGCCGCATCCGCAGCGGAACACTCGGGATAAACCAGGCCTACAGCATGGATCCGCACGCGCCTTTCGGCGGTGTCAAGGCCAGCGGAGTCGGGCGGGAATTCGGGCGCGAAGGGCTCGACAGTTACCTCGATACTAAGTCGATCTCGACGCTGCGAGCCTGACACACACGGGTTTGATACCGCTTGCTGCGCCGGTGACGAAGTATCCTCGGCCTCCGAGGTCCTGCATTTCGGTATCTTCCGGCCATTCGTTCCGGACGCTCTGGGATCCGCTGACGGTGTCCAGGTAGGGGTCAAGGCAGGACGGCGGGCATGGTGTCCCATCCACGGACCGTCGAGGTTGTCGACATTCGTGCCGTGGTGAGGTCGACGTCCCATTGCGGGAAGCGCCTCAGCACCTCTTCGAGGGCGATGCGGCCTTCGAGGCGGGCCAGGGCGGCGCCGAGGCAGAAGTGGGCGCCGATCCCGAACCCGAGATGGGGTTGCGGTGGGCGGTGGATATCGAACGTGTCGGCGTCGGGTGGGTATCGGCGGTGGTCGTGGTTGGCTGCCCCGATGAGAAGCATCATGACGCTGCCGGCGGGCACCTTGCGGCCGTAGTGCTCGATGTCGCGGGTGACATAGCGTGCGGCGTGAGGTGCCGGTGGCTCGAGTCGGAGCAGTTCCGCGATTGCCCGGGGAATGAGGCCGGGGTCGTCGGCGAGTTCGCGGTGTTGATCGGGGTGCTCGGCGAGGACTTTGCCCGCCCAGCCGATGAGGCGTGTCGTGGTTTCGTTGCCGGCGCCGGCCACCATGTTCACATACATCAGCAGTTCGTCGCGGGTGAGCCGGCGGACCGCTCCCGTTTCGTCCTCGAACTCGACCTCGAGCAGTTCGGTGACGATGTCGTCGGAGGGGTGTTTCTCCCGCCAGTCGATGTATTCGGCGAAGATCCGGCCATCGTCCAACAAGACAAAGGAAGACCTGTTCCTGGCCGTCCATCAACGGTACTGGCGGCGCTTCTTCGACAACTTCACCGAATTGCTGGCCTCGGTCACAGAGATCGGTGAGAGTGAGCTCGCCGAGATCGCCGGACGATGGCGCCGCGTCGCCGAAAGCGGTGGCGCCCAGCAGGCCGCGCTGGGCTACGAATTCACCCTCTACCTGCTCCGGAACCCCGAAGCCCGCGCGCGTGTGGCGCCGAAACAGCAGCAGGTGACCGACGAGCTCACGGCCTTCATCGTAGAAAGCCTCGGCAAGCTCGGCGCCACCCTCAGTATGCCGGTATCCACTTTCGCGCAGCTGCTGATCGCCACCAGCGACAGCATCATGCTGGCCGCCGAATTGAACGACACCGACCTGTACCGGCCGGTACTCGAGATGTACACGGCGGTGATCACCGCGCCCTGACCGCACGGCGACGAAGGCCGTGCAGAGGCATCACCTACTCGCGGGTTCACGGGAATCCGATGGGCCACGGGACCCGGAGCGGGAGGAGTGTCGCTGTCGCACAGCCCTTCTCGGGGGCGATATATCGCGCGGTCGCTCGCCGGCTCCGACGCTTGTGGGTCAGCGGGGTGCCGTGCCAGTACCGGAGATGCCGTGCTCAGCGGTCCGTGTCTCCGCTACTTTCGGCGAGGGCTTGCGGGCCGTATCGGGCGGCGATCAGGCTCCAGGGATCGGCGTAGCGGCCCCGATGTTCTATTCGTCGCTGCAGGGCCAGGGCCGTGCGTATCGCCGGCCGTAGGAGGGAGCCGGTGGTCCGGAGGGCGATTCGCAGGAAACGTGGCTGAGCCTCGGCGATCCACGCGACCGTTTCCCGCCACTCGTGCTGCTGGAAGTTCAGTAGCGCTTGTGATTCCGTGGTGTCGAACCAGCCGGTCTCGCAGCCTTCGGCACAGCGGTGCTGGGGGCTGCCATGAGCATCGTCGTGCACCATAGGCGCCTGGACGTCAGCGGGATCATCCCGACCGTGGAGATTTCCGTGCCGGAATGGAATTGGCAGGCATTCCTCGGAATCGCGGTTCCACTTTATGTTGTCACTATGGCGTCGCAGAATATTCCAGGCGCCGCGGTAATGAAGTCGTACGGCTATACCGTGCCGTGGCGTGCGTCCATGACGATTACCGGCCTAGGCACCATCATCGGTGCCCCAGCGGGCGGACACGCGATCAACCTCGCCGCGATCAGCGCGGCCCTAGCAGCCGCTCCCACAGCCCACCCCGACCCTGAGCGGCGCTGGGTCGCGGCGTTCGCCTCGGGCGTGACCTACCTCTTCCTCGCGCTGAGCTCGGGTCTGCTCATCGCCCTGGTTGCCGCCACTCCGAAGGGCGTGTTCGAGACTGTTGCCGGATTGGCGTTGCTGGCTACATTGGGTGCGGCGCTTTCCGGTGCCCTTGCCTGCGGCGAACACCGCGAGTCGAGCGTCGTAACGATTGTCATCGCGGCATCGGGTGTGAGCTTCGCCGGGATCGGTGCCGCGCTCTGGGCTCTGCTGGCCGGTATGGCCCTGCGAGCGGTATTGAACCGCTCGTCGCCTCGGTCGTGGACGAAGGTGTCGTTCGGATTCCGCCCCTGCTGGGTGGGCCGGCCGAAACGGGTTTCTCCACCCTCGGTGCGTACTGAGTGACTCTTGACCAGGTCGCCGCCGATTTCGGGATCCACCCGATGACCTTGACGAAGTGGATGCGTCAAGCTGATATCGACGAGGGCAACACGCCCGGAACGACCAGAAGCGAGTCCGACGAGCTGCGGGAACTGCGGCGCCGCAGCCGTTTGCTCGAGCAGGAGAACGAGGTGCTGCGCCGGACGGCGGAGTATCTGTCGCAGGCCAATCTTCCGGGAAAAGGGTCTACCCGCTCGTGAGCGAGCTCGCCGCCGACGGGATCCCCGTCGCGGTCACCTGCCGGGTCCTGAACCTTGCTCGCCAACCCTATTACCGGTGGCCGGCCGTGCCGGTCACCGAGGCCGAACTCATCGAGGCCTATCGCGCGAACGCCCTGTTCGACGCCCACCACGACGACCCGGAGTTCGGCTGCCGGTTCCTGGCCGACGAAGCCGCCGAATCCGGTGAACCGATGGCCGGGCGCACCGCCTGGCGGATCTGCTCGGCTGGAGGGCGTTCTGCAAGCGCCGGCGCGGCAAGAACGGCCGACCGGGCCCGCCGGTGCACGACGACCTCGTGAAACGCGATTTCACCGCGCAAGCACGAAACCATCTGTGGCTCAGCGGCATCACCGAACATCGCACCGGTGAAGGTAAATTCTACCTCTGCGCGGTCAAGGACGTATTCTCCGGCCGGATCGTGGGCTACTCGATCGACTCGCGCATGAAGTCGAGGCTCGCGGTCGCCGCATTGCTACGCGCGCAGTGAGCGTGCCGCCGGGAACACCATCCACGCCAGATTTTTCGTGCGTCCTGGACGACGAGCCGAACCCTGCCGCACCCGAGCGCCTTCGGAAACCGGAGCTCTCACCGGAATGCCAGTCGACCTGTCAGTCGCCGGCCGAGTCGAAACCACGCTCGGGGCCGGTCTCCGGAACGACCCTCACTGTGCCGCCCGGCAGTGTTCGACAATGGCCTACTTCTGGCCGGTTCTCGGGTGACGAACAGTGGGGTTTCGTGGCGACAAGGGTGTTTGCGGACGGGGAGTTGGCGCGTTTGCGGGAGTCTGGGGAGGTCAACCGCGAGGAGTTGTTCCGGTTCTTTACGCTGACCTCGGCCGATATCGCGTTTGTCGCGCCGGTGCGGGGGCGTGGGCTGGCAGAACGCCCTCGAACGGGACCTCATCGACGCCCACGAAGAGGCTTTCCGCGTCCGTCACTTGGAAGCCCGAACCGAGCAGGCGTGGTGCCTGACCCGGCGGACTGTCCGCAGTTCACGACCGTGCTCGGCGAGATCCGGGTGCCGCGGCTCGGGGTCGGTGGCACGCGGTCTCGCCCGGATCGGGTGCTGGCCGATAAGGCGTATTCGTCGGCGGCCAACCGTGCTTACCTGCGGCGGCGCGGGATCAAGGCCACGATCCCGATCAAAGCCGACCAGGCCGCGCATCGCGCGGCCAGAGGCCATGCCGGCGGCCGGCCGCCGGCATTCGAGCCGAGCCTGTATGCGTTGCGGCACGCGGTGGAATGCACGATCAGTCGCCTCAAACAGCACCGGGCAGTGGCCACCCGCTACGACAAACTCGCCGTCCGCTACCTGGCCACCGTCCGTGTCGCCGCGATCAACCTGTGGCTATCCGGCCACGGCTTATGAAACACGGCCTAACGGTCGCTGCAGGACCGAGAGAATCAAACGATGCGGGGCCTGGCAGTGCTTTCGATCTCGAACCGGCGGCGCGGATGTAGTCCGGAAGGAGAACGAGCAGCGCAGTGCTCTCGAGTCCGAGATTGTCGATCCACCGTGGGGTGGACGTTGTCCGGTTCGCTGAGGGCCTGCTCCCGCAGTGTGGTCAGGATGCGGGTGAGCGTGCGAGAGACTTGCATCTGGGAGCAGCCGATCGTCGTGGCGATCTGTTGCTGGGTTCTGTTGTCGAAATACCGCAGGATCAGAATGCGGCGGTCGTGCCGGGGGAGCCGCGCGAGTAGTGGCCGCACCGCCGCCGCGTCCTCGAGCAGGCCGTAACAAGGGTCGATGCTGCCGAGCCGTTCGGCATGTGAGGGTGGACGCTGGTTGCCGTCTTTGTCGGCGCCGGAAAGGTCGTCGAGGGAGTCGGTGGCGTAGCCGTTGGTGGCGATCACTGCTTGGGTGATCTCCTCGACCGCGGTGTCGAGTGCGGTGGCGAGATCGCGAGCGGTGGGGATGTGGCCGAGTTCCTGTGTGAGGAGCGGTGTGACGGCGGTGATCCGGCCGCGTAGTTCCTTCAGCCGCCGGGGAACTCGGAGGGCCCAGCCCTGGTCGCGGAAGTAGCGGCGTACTTCTCCCATGACAGTGGGTACGGCAAAGGAGATGAATTCGGTACCGACCGCGGAATCGAAGCGGTCGACGGCGTGCACGACGCCCATACGCGCGATTTGCTGCAGATCATCGAATTCGACGCCGCGGCCTGCGTAACGGCGAGCGATATGGTCGGCCAGCGGCAGACAACGCCTGATGATTTCGTCGCGCACCGCGGGGCGGTGGGGGCCGGCGGGGCCGAGGGCGGCGAGCTTCTCGAGCAGGGGCTCGATTCCGTCGTAGGAGTCGTGGCCGCGGTG
The DNA here is from genome assembly GCF_053594175.1 of Nocardia sp. NPDC001965. Lineage (NCBI taxonomy): Bacteria > Bacillati > Actinomycetota > Actinomycetes > Mycobacteriales > Nocardiaceae > Nocardia > Nocardia sp. NPDC001965. Next base: position 96,350 of record NZ_JBSFDZ010000014.1, on the reverse strand, counting down.
GGCGCGGCAGGCAGCCGGGGACGGGGTCGGTCGGATATTGCTCGCGTGTGCTGTCACGGGGAACTCCTCACGTGCAGATGATCGAATCTCGGCGCATCTGTGCGCGTTCTGCCGACATGCGCGTGATCTGCCCACTCTCGCGTCAGCAGGGAAGCAGGGACAGGTGCGCGGCCGATGGCGAATTCCGTTGCGGATACGGGACGTGTCGTCCCTCCCGGAAAGGGTGGTGCCGGTGAGCGGGGTGCCGTCGCCTGCTCGGACGGGTCGGCGCCGGGCATGGAGGTCATGCGGCTGTGGTCGGGTGGTGGCGCATGACCTGGTCCCACCAGTCGGCCAGCGGGCTGGGTTCGGGCCAGCGCACTACCGGTGGATCCGCGCCTGGCACGGCGGCGGTATCGCCGCGAACGGTATCGGGTTTGCTGTCCATCGGACTGTTCTCCTGTTGTCCCCGGTGGGTGGGTCTCGCGGTGTCGCCCGCCGGGTGAAGTCGAAAAGGACCCGACCGCTGTGGTCTTGCGTCTGCTGGCGGGAGCGGCGGCCGACAGGGATTGCCGAAGCGGCCGGCGCAGCTGCGGAGGGAGGTATCGGGTATGCCGATTCCTCGGCCAACGGCACCGCTTCGACGAGCGGGGCGACAATTCTGCGATGGCGATCGTCGAGGCATTCTCGGCCTCCTGTCGCTCCAGTACACCCCGCGCAAAGCGCAAAGTCAACACTGTAGGTCTACGATGGTGGCAGGAGTTGATGGGTTCACCTGCGTCGCGACGTCGACCGGCCCGGTGGGACCAGCACTGAATATGTCCTTGTTATTGCTTCGGCACCGAAATCTGAGGCGCTTGCCCATGCGTACTGTCGATCACCTCATCGCCCGGATCGGGTACCCGCCGACCGTGCCCGGCCTCGGCCCGGTCACCGCGGTGCCGGGGAGCGGAGTCCGCTATCTCGCGGCGGGGTTCGCGTGGATCCTGGTGTTCGGCTATCTGCTCGCCGAACTCGTGACCGCTACGGCATGGAAATCCGCCTACAGCTTCCGTAACGATACGATCAGCGATCTCGGCATCACCACCTGCACACCGCATGCGTGTTCGCCGCTGCATCTGCTCATGAACGCCACATTCGTGGCGCTGGGATTGGTGACCATTGCCGGCGCCCTCGTGTTCCGCCACTACATCCCGCGCGGCCCACGCCAATGGTCGATCGTTGTTCTCGCCGTCATCATCGGACTGAGTACTGCCGCGACCGGGTTGTTCCCGTCCGACGACGGAATCGTTGTGCACGCCCTGGCCGTCATGCCCGCGTTCGTATCCCGCCACATCGTGCTGATCCTGCTCGCGATCTGGCTGTGGAAACACCGCCTTGTCATGGCATTGTGGTCGGCGTTCTGTGCCTCGGCGGGCCTTGTCGGCGCGGTGCTGATGGTGGTCGGCCTGCAGGTCGGAATCACCGAACGGCTGGTGCTCTATCCGTTGCCGGCGTGGATGGCCGTCACCGGCGCCGCGATCGTGCTCGCACCTCTCCGGAATGCCGGACGGCGATGGGCGGCCGCCGCGGCCACCTCACTGGACGCGGCGCGGCCCATCTGTCTACGTTGTAGATCTACATTTAGAGTTTCCGCCTTGGAGAACGGAGCCCCTTCGTGATGGCTGAACCCCCGAGCAACCGCAGAAAGGCCGCCGGTCGCCGGGACAGCCCGGTGACTCGGGCGGCGGTACTGAGCGCGGCGCTCGAGATCGTCGACCGCGACGGGGTCGAGGGGTTGTCGATGCGGCGTCTGGCCGAGGCGGTGGGCCGGGATCCGATGGTGATCTACCGGCATGTGCCGAACAAAGCGGCGGTTCTCGACGGTGTCGCGGAGGTGGTGTTCGCCGAATTGTCGGTCGATGCCGCGGCTGCCGATTGGGTCTCTGAAGTGCGTCGTGTGGCCCGGGAGTTCCGGCGGGTGGCGTTGGCGCATCCTCTGGTGGTGCCGCTGCTGGTGACCCGGCCGCTGGGTACTCCGCTGGGGCAGCGACCGCCGGTGGTGGTGCGGCCGCTGGAGGACATGCTCGCGCTGCTGACAGGTGTCGGGTACGCCGTGGCCGATGCGTTGCACATCTATCGCGCTCTGTTCGGATTCCTGTACGGGCACGTCCTCAACGAGTTGCAGGAGATCGTGGAGCATCCAGAGGAGACCGATGATCTGTTGCGGCTGGGGTTGTACCGGCTGCCGATCGGGGAGTTTCCACTGGTTCGGGGTTTGGCGCCGGCGCTGGCCGCCTATGACGGCGCCGTGGAACTCGAACGGGGGCTCGATATCCTGCTGGCCGGTCTCGCGGCGACGTTGCCGGGGCCGCATCTTGCCGCGCCTCTGCCCGGTGATGCTGTCCTGCCCGGTCCGGATGATGCGCCTGCCGCCCGCTGACAGGTCACCCCGGGTACTTTTGGCGTGGCGTAGCTGGGGTGATGGTGGTGGTGAGGCCGGTGAGCAGGGTGTCGAGGCCGCGTTCCAGTTCGGTGACACCGTCGTAGGCGGCCAGCTGTGTCGCGAGTCCGCGCAGCAGCGGGAACTCGCCGATCGGTAGATGGTGCAGGCCGAGGCGTAGCAGGTCTGTGGTCTCTTCCGGCCGGTCGACGATTTCCTGTACTTCGTTGAGGATGTGTCCGTAGAGGAACCCGAACAGCGCCCGATAGATGTGCAGGGCGTCGCTTCCGCTGAAGTCGGCCCGGGTGAGTAGGTCGAGAATGTGTTCCAGCGGGCGCAGGGTGCCAGGTGGCCGCAGGCCCAGCGGCGTGGCCAGGGGATGGGTGACCAGCAGCGGCACTGCATGCGGGTGCGCCACGGCGAGTCTGCGGAAATCCCGGGCGACGAGACGTAGCTGGTGGCGCCAGTCGGGGTCGGTGGCATCGACGGTCAGTTGGTCGAGCACGAATTCGGTGACGCCGTCGAGGAGCGCGGCTTTGTTGGCGGCATGCCGGTAGAGCGCAGTCGGGTCGTGGCCGAGCCGGTTGCCCAGGCGTCGCATCGATAGCCGGTCGATGCTGTCGCGGTCGATGATCTCCAGCGCGGCAGCCAGAATGACCGGGCGGGTCAGCGGATGGGCAATGCGATTCTCGGTGGGATCGTCCGGTCGATCCCGGCGGTCGGGCGGACCGGCTCTCGTCTCGTTCATCGCGGTTTCCACCTGTTCATCTGGATGTAATAACAGTGTACTTCTACATCGTAGACATACGTTGTAATCGAGTCTAGGCTGGCGGTGCAGGCGGGTCATGCGTCGACCGGTCGGACGATTCGGCCGACCGTGGCCAGATGCGCAGAAGCCGAAGAGGGGACCAATTCGACGGCCACGAAGAACAAGATCGACCACCGCGTCCGGGCGGAAAGAGCGAATATGCCCGGAATGCTTTGGGAAGTGCATTCAAGCGCTGGTCAGCGCTCCTTGCGCGTGCGGAATATCGGCACCGGCGCCGGATAGATCATGGCGGAACACTTGGCAATTCGAGGGTATGAACAATGGCAATTACCGAAGTCGGTGTCTACGCGCACCTCGGTCCCGCCGACGTCGAAGCACTCGGCCTCGAGCTCGACGCGATCCGGCGTGACATCGTGGCGCAGCGGGGCGCACGGGATGCGGCCTATATCCGCCGCACCATCGCCTTCCAGCGGGGGTTGGACCTGGCCTCTCGTCTGGTCATCGCCCTGAGCCGGGGAAGGATGGGCTGGGCGCTGGGGGTCGGTGGATCGGCGATAGCCAAGAGCGTCGAGAACATGGAGCTCGGTCACAATATCGGCCACGGCCAATGGGATTGGATGAACGACCCCGAAATCCATTCCGGCACCTGGGAATGGGATATGGCCGGGCTGTCATCGCAATGGCGCTACGCCCACAATTTCCGGCACCACGTGTATACGAATGTGCTCGGGATGGACGACGATATCGGTTTCGGTGTGATGCGGGTGACCCGAGACCAACCGTGGCGGCCGCGGCTACTGTTGCAGCCCTTCCAGAACTTCGTGCTGGCGGCGCTGTTCGAGTGGGGTATCGCCCTACACGACCTGTACTCCGAACGTGATCGTGCCGCCACCCCTGCGGGAAAGACCGCGGAGACCAAGGCGTTCGTGCAGAAGATCGGCAGACAGCTCGGCAAGGATTATGCGGTGTTCCCGCTGCTGAGCGGGCGGCGGTGGCGCCGGACCCTGGCGGCGAACGCGACCGCCAACCTGGCGCGCAACCTGTGGGCGTATGTGGTGATCTTCTGCGGACACTTTCCCGACGGGGCGGAGAAATTCGCACCCACTGTGGTCGAGGAGGAGTCGAAACCGGAGTGGTATCTGCGGCAGATGCTCGGCACCGCCAACTTCGACGCCGGGCCGTTACTGGCGTTCTTGAGTGGAAACCTGTGCTACCAGATCGAACACCACCTCTTCCCGGACCTGCCCAGCAACCGCTACGCCGAGATCAGCCACCGGGTGCGAACGCTGTGCGCCGAGTACGGCATCCCGTATACGACCGGCCCCTTGTTGCGCCAATACCTGCTCACCCTGCGCACCATCGTCAAACTGGCCCTGCCGGACAATTTTCTGATCGCCACCAGCGACGATGCGCCCGAGACGGCCTCGGAGAAGAAATTCCGAGGCCCCAACGAAGGCGGTCACGGACGGCCCGGCGAACGATGGCCCCGGCCGATGGGCCGACGTGGCCTGCGCTCGGCGCTGCGCGCGTTGGCGGCGCAATCGAGGCTGTCGCCCGTACGGAGAAAGGTGGATATGCGCGAAAGCGAACCGCCGCATCTCCCAGTGCCGAGTCGAGCCCCCGAGGCGGCCGGTTGTGTTTACCGCGCTGCGATGTGAGTCCGCGATGACAAATACTGTAGACCTACACTGTTGACACCAGCTTGTGAGAGGCGTCTACTGGAAGAACCCAACAGATCCGAGGGATCGTCATGATTGTCATCATCGGGCTCGTCATCCTCGTCGCCGCTGTGCTGGTCGGGGTCGCGGGGGTGTTCGCCAACAGCGGCTCTGCACACACCTTGACCGGCGATTTCGCGGTGTTCGGCTACCACGTCACCGGTTCCACCGGGGTGCTGTTCCTCTACGGCATCGTGGTCGGCGGTATCGGAATCGCCGGCCTGGCACTGCTGCTGGCGGGGTCTCGCCGTACGGCCCGCCGCGGCCGCGCCGCCCGCCGTGAACTCAAAGCAACGCGTCGTGACGGCCCTGCCGGCGCGGCCCGCCCGTCGCAGCCAGTCGGAGCGGAGCGGGAAGCTCCCACCCATTACGCCCACACCGGTACCACCGATATCGCCGGTACGGCGCCCGGCGACGCACCGTATCCCGGTGAGCCGTCGGCGCCTCACCGCCGCGGCCTGAGCCAGATATTCGGTCGCTCCGGCGCTCGCTAGGGCCGACGCCCGGCACGGTAACCGGTCGCGCGTTTCTATCGGCTGGGGCGAGACTCCACGCACTGTCCGAGGCCGGGCGCTCCTGTAGTGATCGTCCTCGGAGCCGCTACTCATCTCGATCAACAGGGGCCGTTACGCGGCCCCGGTCAGGAGCGTCGCAATGACGCTGCAACACGAGCAGATCAAGCCGGACCGGTCGGTCCGGTTGTCCAGAAGGGGCGGTTCGCCACCGGAATCCCGGCGGCGTCCCACACCGAGAGCGCCGCGCCCCGGAGCAGTGGCCGGTGCCTGGTGGCCGCACACCGACGACCTGGTCGCCGAATTGGCCGGTCTCGATTTCGAGGCGCTGCAGCGCGGGCGCGCACGGCCGGTCGACCGCATCATGTACAACATCGACGATTGGCGCCCCGCGCCGAGGCGGATGACGCTCGGCGGGGGCCCGGTGCATCTGGACGGCTACCGGCATCTACCCGCACATACTCTCTGTGTTCTCGGCCTGGACCGTACTCGTCTCGTGCTGCTGGTGATTCCCGCCGGCACCGACGCCGCGACCGCGCGGGCCCTGCTGTCCGCTGCGTCCCGGCCCGGCAACGAACTCACCGCCGACGAACTGGTGGGGGCCGCCGACCGGCAATTCCTCGAGTACGCGCAGAACGCGGACGCCTTGCGCCGCTGGGACGACGAAGGGGGTCGTGTGCCGGTCCCGGCGGGCCGGATCTCCGACTCCGCGAGGTCGATATGACCGACGACCCACAGCGCACGGCCGGCGGCTTCCGGGGCGCCGGCGGTGGGCAACCGTTCGCTGTACCCACCCGCACACCGCGACTACGGCTCGGCGCCCCCGCACAGGATTCTCAATGTGTCGACGGTGCTTGGTGGCCCAGAACCGGCAACCTCACCACCGAGCTGCACGATCTGATCAGCGCCCTCACCGCGCGGCTGGGGGTCACCACGCGGATCGCCTTCGACTGGAATTCGCTGAGCCTGTCCCAGCGCGGTATCGACCCTTGCGACGGGATCGAGGTCACTGGGCCTTTGCCGGGCCAGCCGACCATGATGATGTACGTGTTCGGCTCCCAGAATCGGTGCGTCCGGCTGCTGGTGATCGACCCCGCCACCACCGAGGCGCACGCAGAGGCGCAGATGCGCGACGTCGTGAGTGCCCTCACGGACCATTCGTGATCCCCGCCGATCCCGGTCACGGTAGCCGCGGCGCCGATGCTGATACCCGGGCATAGCCCGGGTGATGGCGTAGCCGAGGAAAGGGGACGTGATGACCGAGCCCGACGGAGCATCGGCCCGGTGTAGAGAAGCACGGCATGCCCCCCGTGAACAGGCCGAGCCACGCGCATCGCGCGAGCGGTCGGCCGAAGAGCGACCCGACTATCAGCTCCAGGAGCCACCCGACCAGGTCGCGGGGTGGTGGTGACGGAAGTGGAGGTATGCGATGAAAGCCGTGACATGGCAGGGCCGGCGCGAGATAGGCGTCGAGACGGTGCCCGATCCCCGGATCGAGGCCGCCACCGATGCGATCATTCGGGTGACCTCCTCGGGGATCTGCGGCTCCGACCTGCATCTGTACGAAGTGCTGGGCGCCTATATGAGCGAGGGCGACGTGCTGGGGCACGAACCCATGGGCATTGTCGAAGAAGTCGGAAGCGGGGTGACGTCCCTGTATGCGGGTGACCGCGTGGTCGTACCGTTCCAGATCAGCTGTGGTGATTGCTATATGTGCGATCGGGGCCTGCCGACCCAGTGCGAGACGACGCAGGTGGCGGAAAGAGGCAGCGGCGCAGCACTTTTCGGATATTCAAAACTGTACGGACAGGTGCCGGGAGGGCAGGCGGAATACCTGCGCGTCCCCTACGCCGAAGCCACGCACATCAAGGTGCCGTACGGCCCGGAGGACCAGCGATTCCTGTACCTGTCGGATGTTCTGCCCACCGCGTGGCAGGCGGTGGAGTACGCGGCCGTGCCGCCCGGCGGTTCGGTCACTGTGCTCGGGCTGGGCCCGATCGGTGACATGGCGTGCCGGGTCGCGGCATATCGAGGTGTCCGGGTGATCGGCGTCGATCTGGTGCCCGAACGGCTGGAACGAGTCGCAGCACGAGGAATCGAAACCATCGACCTCGCGCAGGTGGGCGACGGGTTGGGCGAGACCATCCGCGACAGGACCGACGGACGAGGAACCGATGCCGTGATCGAGGCCGTCGGGATGGAAGCACACGGGTCCCCGCTCGGCTCCGTCGCGCAGCGATCGGTCGCGCATCTGCCCGACGCCGTGGCCGAAAAGCTCAGTGATACCGCCGCTCTCGATCGGCTGGCGGCATTCCGGAGCGCGATCGATATTGTGCGTCGCGGCGGGACGATATCGCTCAGCGGCGTGTACGGGGGGATGATCGATCCGATCCCGATGCGAGTGCTGTTCGACAAGCAGATCCAGCTGCGCATGGGCCAGGCGAACGTCACTCGGTGGGTCGACGACATCATGCCCCTGCTCCGCGAGGATGATCCGCTCGGCGTGGATTCCTTCGCCACCCATCGGCTTCCGCTCACCTCGGCACCGGAGGCCTACAAGATGTTCCAGACGAAATCGGACGGAGCTGTCAAGGTCGTTCTCGATCCCACTGCGCACCCTGCGTGACTCCCGTATGTCGTCGGGCACCGCGACCCCGGTCGGGCACCAGCCCAGCGGCGAGGCGGACCTGAGGCTTCTCGTGCGCCGGTTTGCGCATTGCCGCTGTTCCGGCGGCAACAGGGGTCGGTGGATGGGCCGGCGGCGGCGATAGCGCAGCGCGCCGGTGGCGGCGGCCGTGTCGGTTGTCCGGATCCGGCAGGTTTGTCGCGCGCTGAGCGGGTATAGCGGCGGAATGATCGCAGCGCTGATGCCGTCGCGGAAGCCGGGCGGTTCGTGGTCAACATCCTGTCGAGCCGCCAGCAGGCAATCGCCCTCCGCTTCGCCCAGCGCGGAGAGGACCACTTCGCCGGCCTCGGGCTCGAATACGACGGCCATCGGGTACCGGTCGTCCCCCGTGCGCTCGCCCACCTGGACTGCGATGTCGAACGCATCGTCGGGGCCGGTGACCACACAGTCGTCTTCGGCGCCGTCCGAGATGTCTGCTCACGCGAAGGCGAAGCGCTCGGGTTCTTCCGCGGCAACTTCAGCAGCATCGTGCCACACGGAAGCGAACCCGAGCACTGGTTCTTCTGAACGTACGAGCCCGAACGGAGCGATCACTCCAGCGCCCCGCGGGAACGGAATTCGATCCGGGTTCCGTGACGGAGCGCAGTGTGTCACAGACGTGAGCCGGCCCCACCGGGAAAGGGCGGTTCGCGGTTGCCTGCGGGACGCCTACGTCGTCCCGCAGGCAACCATCTCGGACAGTCGGCGTCCCCGGCAACGCAGCCTTGTCTGTGTTGAGCCAACCGGATACTGCACGACGACCGATCGGAGTATCGGCGATGACCATCGCAACACCAGGGGCCCGCACCGAGACCAAGGCGAGCCGATACCGCGGCGGCACCGGCGCGACCGATGAGCCCAGGCCGATTCTCACTCCCGAAGCGCTGATAGCCGCGGTCCAGGGAAACACCGGATCCGGCGCCCCCATGGCTGTGCTGGCAGGGGAGCTGTCCAGCCTGTACCTGAGATGGATCGAAGAACCGAACCAGGCCCTCGAACTACACGAACAGATCGGTGATCGGATAACCGCGATCGATGGTTTGGTACACGGCTTCCTGCCGCGTCCGCGGCCCGGCGTAACCCCCGGGACCGACTCCGTCGGCGGAGTCGTCGCGCGCGTCGCGGAGGCCTGGGCATGTGCACATTGGACTCTGCACCACGGCGCGGACGAGAGGGAGCGCCACCGTGCCTGGGACCACCTGGCCGAGATGCGCCAGGGCTACGAGGGGTTGATCCGCCTTGTCTTCGAGGGGTCGATCATCCTGCCGAAATCCTGGCGGGGGCTGCGCTGGCCCGGACTGCCACCCGGTAGTGACAGCGGGCACCACGTGTGAACGCCGGGACTGATGTCTGAACCCCGCGCTGACCAGATCGGGTTTTGTTGGTGAGCGGCGCCGCCGACCCCCTGATCTCCAAGCGTCCATAGGCGGGTGCGCACGGTCGATCGGGACGACCGAGCCGACCCGCGGAAGCATAATTTGCCCCTGCATCAGCTGCTGACGGATATCCAATCCAGTTCTCCTCCATGACAACGGAAACACGGCCATGACGGAGGATGGTCAGACCGTGCAGTCAACTGTGCACCAGCGTCGTCGGGCGTCGGGCCAGAGTTTTCTTTCGGCGACCCGTTCCAGGATGGCGTGCACTGCTCCGTCTGGGTGGCGGCGCGCGACGGTGGTGAACGGAAGGTCGTAGTGGGCCGCGTGTTCGGCGGCGAGGTCAACGGTGCCGTCCCATTCTGCTTCTCCGAGGTCGGCGTGTACGACGGTGAGCCGGTCGCGGACGCCGGCGGCGTCGGCTGCGACGACGACTTCGGCCAGGGTGGCGCTGGAGTCCTTTCCGGCGCTGGTGGCGAGCAGCAAGGCGTCGAATTCGGTCAGGTCGGGGATCGTGGGATTCATGGGCGGTAGGTCCTTTCGTTCAGCGATGAGATGGTCTGCGGGTCCGGAGTGCACGGGCGGGGTGGTGGCCATGTCGGCGCGTCGGTGGGGTCGGGTTGCTGTGTGTGGGTGATCCATCGGTCGTGGGCGGTGGGTGGTTCGGTGATTCCGCAGCGGCGGGCGGCGCGGTGGTCGAGCACGAAATGCAGAAGCCGGGCGGCCTTGGTTTCGGCTTGCTCTCTCAGGGAGGGCGGGCACGCGGTGTCGATGGTGGTGGTGCGTTGTTTGAGGTCGAGGATGATGTGGGTGTCGGCGAGGATGGCGCCGAGACCTTGTGTGCGGACGAACAGGCGCAGGCGGGCATCGACTCGGGTGCTCTGGTTGTGGGAGGGCCAGAGCAGGACGTATTCGTTTCGCCACGATTGGTAGGCGGTGTCCGGGGACACTCGGACCGAGGCCGGCCGCAGGCATGAGGCGGCGCCGGGGCGCTCGTAGTAGCGGTGGAACGGCCACCAGCCGGGGCCGTGCCAGATGCCCCAGTCGTCAAGTTCGTAGTTCCAGTCCCCGGCCGGGGTGGGTATGGCCCAGCCGTTGAAGTAGCTTCCGGCTGGGTCGTCGGGTCGGACAGGCGTGGTGATCGGTTCTTCCTTTCGCTAACCGGGCACCGGGCGCGGCCCGGTGCCCGGGTGCGGGCGGAGTTCGGGCCTCAGCCGACAAGGGCGGGGTCGAGGAAGACCACCTTCACGCTCTTACCGGTGAGAGTGCGGAAGAGCTGGCGGAGGTCGTCGAGGTTGCGGGCGAGGCGGTCCATGGAGTGCACGATCACTTCGTCGCCCTCGCGACACAGGCAGAGGCGCGAGAACTGGAGAACGAGATCCTCCGATCACAGATGGAGAAGATCGAACGACGCCGAGCTCAAGGCAGGTTTCACACTCCACGGCAAGCGTGACTCGCTCACCCGAGACACCGGATACAGAGACCGAGACTTCCGGTTTCGGCCCCTATCGGACGGACCGAGCCGAGCGATCGCGCGCGCAATCCGGTGTAGTTCAATGGCAGAACATCTGCTTCCCAAGCAGACGGCCGGCACTGGGCCTTGTCTCAATAGTGGGGTGAGTGGTGGGCGGCGCTGAGTGTCAGCGGCCAGTTTGGACTCCCCATTGACGGCCACTTGGTGGGGAGCGATCGGGCCGCCGCAGCAAATCGGTAGTAACACACAGGATGCGGGTGGAAGCTCGATAGGCGGCATGTGCGTGCGTTGATATTGAGGTGAGAGGCGGTGTCGCCTATCTCGCCGATGGTGTGAGCACGATTCTGCCGAATATCTCGCCGGTTTTCATTTTCTGATGCGCCAGCACAGCTTGTTCCAGGGAAAGCGTCTCGTGCACAACCGCTTCCAGTTCGCCGCGGGCCGCGGCGGCGAACAGTTCGGCGGTCGCGGCTCGTCGGTCGGGTGCCGGCACGGTATCGGCGCTGAAGGTCGCGAATGACATCGACTTCCTGAAGGCCGCGATCATCTCCGGGTGCAGCCGGGGGATCGGACGTTCAGGTCCGCACTTGACCGGCTCGGTGCAAGATGGGGAATAGCCTTTGCAGGGGTTTGAGACTAACACTGACACGAACGTCGATGTTGCCGGATGGATGGCTACGGCGGGCCGCGCATCGCACCCGCGCGCGGCAGTGAGAGGTACTGCAGCCTCTGTCAGGAAGCTCGGATTTCGTGGCTCACGGCGTCGAGGTAGTCGTTGATGGCTCGGTGGTTTTTCGTGAGGCATTCGATCTTCTCTGCCATGCGGTCGCGTTCGTGTTCGAGAGTCGCGATCATGTCTGGGGTGACGTATGGCAGGTGTATCGCCCGCGAACCGTCCAGGCAGGGAAGGATCTGCTTGATGATCCGTGTTGGCAGGCCGACATCGAGCAGGCCCCGGACTTGCCACACCCGGTCGACAACGTAGTCCTCGTAGTTCCGGTACCCGTTGGGGAGCCGTTCGGAGTGGATCAGCTCCTGTTTCTCGTAGTAGCGGAGCATCCGCACGGGCGTGTCCGTGCGCTGGGAGAGCTCACCGATCTTCATCCCCACACCCTTTTCGTCTGGGCTGCGAGGCAGCTGGACTTGACCCTCTCATTAATGTCACACATTGATGATAAGGGTATGACACGAACGGTTACGTCACCATCACCATCACCATCACCATCCGCCGCTGATGCACGGTTCCCGCTCGCAGGTCTGCTGGCTCTGGCTGCCACGGGGTTCATCACGCTCCTGACGGAGACGATGCCCGCCGGGATGCTGTCGCAGATGAGCCGCGACCTGGGAGTGAGCGAGGCCGCTGCGGGGCAGAGCGTGACAGTCTTCGCGATCGGGGCGATTCTCGCGGCGGTTCCTCTCACGAGAGCAACGATCGGCTGGCAACGCAAGCACCTGCTACTGTTCGCGATTTCCGGGTTCGCGGTCGCCAACACGATCACCGCCTTCTCCGACAGTTTCGCACTCACCCTGACCGCCCGGTTCCTCGGCGGTATCGTCGGCGGCTTGCTCTGGGCGCTCCTTGCCGGTTACGCCCGACGGATGGTTCCCGCGCACCAGCGAGGCAAAGCCATGGCCATCGCGATGGCGGGCGCAACCGTTGCGCTGTCCGTCGGGGTCCCCGCAGCTGCGCTCCTCGCCAAGGTCGTCGAATGGCGATTCGCTTTCGGGATCATGACACTGGCGACTCTCGCACTGATCGTATGGGTGATTGCCACCGTTCCGAACTTCCCTGGCCAATCCAAGGGCGCACGACTGCCGCTGGTCCACACGTTCCGCACACCCGGAGTCGCCCCGATCCTCGTCGTGACGTTGACGTTCGTGTTAGCTCACAACATTCTCTTCACCTATATCGCCCCGATCCTGGCCCCGCTCGGCATGGCGGGTCAGGTCGATTCGGTGCTGCTTACCTTCGGCCTGGTGTCGCTCGTGAGCATCTGGCTCACCGGCGTGCTCATCGACCGACACCTGCGCATGCTCATGATCTTGTCCTGCGCGCTCCTGGCCACAGCGGCTCTCGTCCTGAGCGTCTTCTCCGGCACCCCTGCTCTCGTGTACGCCAGTGCAGCCCTGTGGGGGCTCGCGTTCGGCGGCGCCTCAACCCTGCTGCAAACCGCGATCGCTGACGCCGCCGGCCCAGCGGGCGACGTCGCACAAGCACTCCTCACCACATGCTGGAACATCGGGATCGCCGCAGGCGGGGTCATCGGCGGTATCACCCTCAACGTACTGGGATCCCCCTCCCTGAGCTGGATCACGCTCGCGCTCCTGCTCCCGACGCTCGCTATCGTCATCGGCGCACGTCGACACGGATTCACCAGCCGCACATTCGAACGCGAGACCGCCTCCAAACCGGACGCGTGCGTCGCGCACTGCACAACACCGCGCGGCGACATGCAGGCGGCCTCGCGGGCGAGGCGGTAGGAGTCGGTGCCGGTCTCGATGATGTTGCCGCCGAGAGTGAGGCGGTTGGAGGCGATCGCGACGGAGTCTTCTCCTCGTGTTCGGCGGGGAGCGCCGTCGACGTCCTCGACCAGCAGCAGACCGAGGACCCTGCGCTCGTCCGTGTCAAGCAGGCGCGCACCACCGGCACACGGACAGTCTGCCGAACCATGGCGCACCGCACTCATCTCGGCATGAGCGCGCATCCCGCGAGGATGGTGATGGTTTGCCATGAAGCGAGAGCTGACCACCTGTGGGGAGCTGCAACTGGCCGTACGCGGGGAGTCTGCGGTGGCCACTGACACTGAGCGGCGCCACCACTCGGTTTATGTGAATGATGTTGCGTACGTGAGCGTGTCGATGAGCAACGAAGGGAGGTCTCCGGTATGTCGGTGAGCGACCATGCAACACCAGAACACCGGAGACCTCGTGACCAGCGTATCGGTGACGAGGCGAGCGAACCTGACCGACGCCCAATGGGCCCGGCTGGCACCGCTGCTGCCTCGTGGCAAGAAACCAGGACATCCACCGAAATGGGCCAAACGCCAGCTCATCGACGGAATCCGATGGCGAACCAGGATCGGATCTCCGTGGCGGGACGTGCCCGAATGCTACGGGCATTGGAAAACGATCTACGGGCTGTTCCGGCGTTGGCAGGGTGCGGGAGTGTGGGCGGTGATCTGGAAGATGCTGCAGGCCTTCGCCGACGCCGCCGGTGCGATCCGATCGTGTGGCAGGTGAGCGTGGACTCCACCATCGCGCGGGCGCATCGGCATGCCGCCGGTGCCCGCCGCGACGGCCACCGCCAGGTCGAACCGCCCGGCGGGGTCGACACCGAGCCCGGCGACCACGGGCTCGGGCGTTCCCGGGGTGGCTGGACCACCAAGACTCACCCTCGATCGGCGACCGGGCGTAGGACTTCGGGACGGGCTGGTGGGTGTTCTCATCACTCGGCCGCGTGAATTGCCGCCGCGATGCGGTCCACATCGGAGCGTTCCCGCTCCGGTAGTGGCGCTCCCGCGGTGTCGCGTGCCGCAGTGGCGTCCGTGAGCAAGGCCCTGGCCTGTTCGAAATCCCCGGCGAGGGCGGCGGCTCCGGCGAGTCCTTCCAGCGCGAGGGCAATCGCGCGGGGGTCGCCGGTGCGCCGGGCCACGGCGAGCCCCTCGTCGTGCAGCGCGCGTGCCTGTTCGGGATCGCCGCGTAGTTCGGCGATGAAGCCGAGTTCTGCGAGGCTGTGTGCGACACCCGGTGCGTAGCCGACTTCCCGATTCCAGTCCAGGGATGCGCGGGTGTGGCGTTCGGCATCGTCGAGGCGGCCCTCGCGCCGGGCGCCGATGCCGAGACCGACCTCGGCGAAGACCCGGCCGAGTTCGTGGCCCTGGCTCACCGACAGCTCCAGCGCGCGTTCGTGGAGGTGGCGCGCCTGGTCCAGATCGCCCGCGAGCAGGGCGAGTCGGCCCAGTCCGGACAGCATATCGGCGACCTGCGGCCAGAGCCCCAGCTCCTCGGCCCGGCACAGACCGTCGCGGCGCAGGCGAGCGGCTTCGGGGTAGTCGCCGATGATCTCGGCGCGGCGGGCGAGCAGTTCGGTGGCGCGCAGCTGTCCCCACCGATCGCCGAGATTCGTGAACAGTCGCGCGCTTTCGGTGGCGTCGCGGGCCATGGCGGGGAGATCTCCGCGCAGCATGGCATGGTGCGCGGCGCTGCTCAGGGCCGCGGCGATGCCCCAGTGATCCTCGGCCGCGCGGAATCCGGCGAGCGCGCGCTGTGCGAGGGTGTCGCTGACCGCCTGGTCGCCGCCGCCGAGCAGCACCTCGGCGAGCAGCCATTCGGCGAACGCGCGACCCGCCGGATCGTCCACCTCGCTGAACCCGGCCAGCCCGGCGGGCACCAGTCCCGAACGGTCCGCATCGCCGCCGCCGAGCAGCATCAGCGCCGACCGCCAGCCGTTGGCCCTGGCCCACAGCACGGGCGCGACCTCGCGGGAGGTTGCCAGCGCCGTATCGAGTAGCCGGACACCCTCCCCGATGCGGCCGCGCAGGAACCAGTACCAGGCAAGCGCGTCCACCAGCCGAAGTGCGACGATATGATCTCCGCGAAGCGATGAATCCTGGACGGCAGCACGCAGATTCGCGTATTCGACGTCCAGTATCGTGAGCCGTCGCCGTTGTTCGGCGCCGCGTAACCGGTCACGTGCCTGCTCGGCCAGCGTCGCGTAGTACTCATTGCGCTGCTCGTGCACAACGGCGGCCTCACCGGCCTCGCTCAGCCGCTCCGAGCAGTACAGCGCGACCGATTCCAGCAGCCGGTATCGTGGGCCGTCGTCGGTGTCGGTCGTTGTGACGAGTGACCGGTCCACCAGCCGGGCGAGCAGACCGAGGACCTGTCCGCGAGGGAGTTCCCCGAACGCGCAGATGTACTCCGCCGCCGCCAGCCCGAAACCGTCGGCGTGCACCGAAAGTCGGCGCAGTACCACCTTTTCCGACTCGGAGAGCTGTTCCCAGCTCCAGTCGATCATCGCGCGCAGGGTCTGCTGGCGACTCGGCCCGCCGCGGTGCCCGGTGACCAGCAGGTCGAACCGGTCGTCCATCCGGGCGGCCAATTCTCGTACGCCGAGCGCCCGCACCCGTGCGGCGGCCAGCTCGAGTGCCAGCGGAATTCCGTCGAGTCGGCGACAGATGGTGGCGACGGTCGCGGCGTTCCCGGCATCGAGGGTGAAACCGGGCGCCGCGGCCGCCGCGCGTGCGGTGAACAGGCGGATCGCGCTGAACCTCGGTAGCGAGTCGGGGCCGATATCCGCTGGGGAGTGCGGCAGTTCGAGCGCGGCCACCGGGTACACGGCCTCGCCGGCCATCCCGAGTGGTTCGCGGCTCGTGGCCAGCACATGCAGTTCGGCGACCGAGCGCAACAGTCGCTCGGTGAGTTCGGCGACCACGGTCACCAGGTGTTCGCAGTTGTCGAGGACCAGCAGTACCCGCTTACCGCGTAACGCGCTGATCAGCTGGTCGACCGGACCGGCGGGCGAGCGGACGTCGTCGCGGATGCCCAGCACCGCGTGCACGGTGTCGACGACGGTCGCGCGTGCGGCGGAGGTCTGCTCGATCCCGGCCAGCTCGACGAACCATACGCCGTCGCGCCGGTCGGGGAGCAGGGTGTGCCCCACCTCGATCGCCAGGCGCGTCTTGCCGACACCGCCGGGCCCGACCAGGGTCACCAAGCGATGCGCGGCGGCCAGCGTCCGCACGTCGTGCGCTGCCTCGGCCCGGCCGATCAGCTCGGTGAGCTGGCCGGGCAGGTTCGTCGTGGTGGCCGAGCGGGGCGTGAGCAGCGGGTCCTGGGCCAGGATCGCCCGGTGTACGGCAACGATCTCGGGGCTCGGATCCACGCCGAGCTCGGTGCGCAATCGCGTGCGCAGATCGGTGAACTCGGCCAGCGCCTCACCCTGCCGTCCGGCCCGGTACAGCGCCCACAGGTGCGCCGCGCGTAAGCGTTCGCGCAGGGGGTGTTCGGCGACCAGCGGTGCCAATTCGCCGACCAGCGCCGCGTATTCGCCGAGTTCGAGCAGCGCCTCGGCCCGGGATTCCACCGCGGACAGTCGCAGCTCGTCCAGCCGGGCGACCTCGACCTCCGCGAACTCCGCGTCGGCCACCTCCGCGAACGCAGGGCCACGCCACAGCTCGAGGGCGGCGGTCAGGGTATCGGCATATCGCCGGGGGTTCGGCGCGACGTGAGCGAGCATGCCCTCGAAGCGGCCCGCGTCCACCGCACCGGCCGGCACGTCCAGGCTGTATCCCGCGGGCCCCGACACCACGAGGGCCCGCGCATCCGGCTCGGCCGCGGCCAGCGCGCTACGCAGTTGCGAGACCTTGACCTGCAGCGCCGCCGCCGCATCCCGCGGAGCCCGACGCGGCCACAGCACCTCGACGAGCCGATCGGTCGACACCGGACGCCCCCGATGCACCAAGAGCACCGCCAGCACCGTGCGCACCTGCCCGGACGGGACCGTGACCGGCTCGCCCGAGTCCGTGCGCACCGTCAAGGGACCGAGCACACCGAACCGCATGACCGTGACGATACGCACCCGTTTTTCCTGGCCCGTGTAGGGCGACTGTAGGCACGGCGTAGGCCGCATCGGCGAGGGTCGTGACGACATAGACCCGACCGGAAGGCAGGCCCGATGCCCGCAACCGACCTCTTGCGCGTGGCGATCATCATCGGGAGTACCCGAACCCAGCGGTTCGGGCCGACGGTCGCCCGCTGGTTCCACGGTCACGCCGTCGAGCACGGCGGGCTCGACCTCGATCTGATCGACCTCGCCGAGACCCCGCTCCCCGCCGACCTCGACCAGCCCGACGACGCAGTCGCGGCGCTGTCGAAACGTCTGGCGGGGGCCGACGCCTTCGTCATCGTCTCGCCCGAATACAACCGCGGCTATCCCGCCGCGCTCAAGACCGCCATCGATTCCTACGTAGACGAGTGGAAGGCCAAGCCGGTCGCGTTCGTCTGCTACGGCGGGGTCTCCGGCGGTCTGCGCGCCGCCGAACAACTGCGCCAGGTGTTCGGCGAACTGCACGCCATCGCGATCCGCGACACCGTCAGCTTCCACTCGTGCTGGAACAAGTTCGACGACGCCGGTCAGCCGCTCGACCGCGCCGGTGCGGGCGCCGCCGCCACCGCGCTGCTCAACCAGCTCACCTGGTGGGCCCGCGCGCTGCACGCCGCCCGCGAAGCCCGGCCCTACCCGCTGTAGAGAAGGACACCGCCATGAGACGTCCCACCACGACACTGGCCCTGCTGGCCTTCTCCAGCCTGATCACCTCGCTGGACTTCACGATCATCTACGTCGCCCTGCCCGATATCGCCCGTGACGTCGGATTCTCCGGGCATTCCATGCAGTGGGTGGTCAGCGCCTACGCCATCTTCTTCGGTGGCCTGTTGTTGCTGGGCGGACGGTCGGCGGATCTGCTCGGCAGGCGGCGGATGTTCGTGCTCGGCATGGTGGTGTTCGGTATCGCGTCGCTGTTGGGAGGTCTGGCCACCACTACGATCGCGCTGATCGCCGCCCGCGCGATCCAGGGCATCGGCGCTGCCCTGCTGTTTCCCGCGACGCTCTCGCTGGTGAACATCATGTTCGAGGAGGGCAGGCGGCGGATCCGCGCACTCGCGGTGTGGGCGATGGCCGGTGCGGGCGGACTCAGCCTCGGTGCGCTGCTCGGCGGCGTGCTGACCAGTGCGTTCGGCTGGCAGGCAGTGTTCTTGATCAATGTGCCGCTGGTCGTGGTCGGCGTAGTGGCGGCGTTTCCGCTGCTGCGCGCGGACGGTCCGCGCGGTCGGGGTCGGTTCGATGTGCCCGGCGCGCTCACGGGGACCGTCGGTGTGACGCTGCTGGTGTTCACTGTGGCGCAGGGCCCGGAATCCGGTTGGACCTCGGTGCCTGTCCTGGGCGGCGGCGCGCTCGCGGTGACGCTGCTGGCCGCGTTCCTGGTCATCGAGTCGCGCAGTGACAGCCCGCTCATGCCGTTGCGGCTGGCCCGTGCACTGGGGCCGGTGCTGGTCGTTATCTTCGTGTTCGGCGCGACCATGCAGAACATCGTCTACTTCCTCACGCTGTTCCTGCAGAACGTGTGGAGCTACAGCGCGCTGGTCACCGGGCTGGTGTTTCTGAGCCTGTCGCTGGTCATCGCGGTCGCGAACTTCGTCGCCGAGCGGCTGATCGTGCGGATCGGCATCCGCGCGACCCTGATCGCCGGGCTGCTGCTCGGCGCGGTGGGCGGCGCCCTGCTCGCCGGGGGAATGGTCGCCGACGGTTCCTACCGCACGCTCGTGGTCGGAATCCTGGTCTACGGCGCCGGGATGGGCACCGTCTATCCGACCATGTACGCCGCCGCCGGCACCGGTATCGCCGAACAGGAGCAGGGCACCGCGGGCGGGATGGCCAACACCGCGATGCAGGTCGGTATCGGCGCCGGGCTCGCGGTGCTCGTCGGCATCGCGAACTCGGGCGCGACCGGGTCCGACGGTGCGGCGCTGCAGCGGGCCACCGCCGACGGTCTGCGCAGCACGGTCTTCGTCGCCTCCGTCCTCATCCTGCTCGGTCTGTTCGCGGCCTGGTCACTGACCGGCCGGCGCGCGGAGCCGACCGAGGTCGCCTACGTCTCGTCCTCTTGATCTCAACAAAGGTTGAGATTTTACCGTCGTACGCAAGCACCGAGATCGGAGAATCATGACAATCGCACTATTCGGTTTGGGGGAAATGGGTTCCGCGCTGGCCGCCGCTCTGCTGGCGGCCGGGCACCCCCTCATCGTCTGGAACAGATCGCCCGAGAAAGCCGAGCCGCTGGTGGCCGCGGGAGCTCGACGGGCGGAGTCGCCGGAAGCGGCGGTGCGTGAGGCCGAGCTGGTGATCGTCAACGTCCAGGGCGGCGCGGCGGCCGAGAAGCTGCTGCGGACGGCGGGTACCGCCCTGGGCGGGCGTACGGTGGTCAACCTGACCGACGGCCCCTCCGAACAGGCCCGGGTCGCGGCGGATCTGGTGACCGGCCTGGGCGCGGACTACCTGCACGGCCAGATCATGACCATCGCCCCCGTGATCGGCTCGCCGGACGCGGTGATCTTCTTCGGCGGCTCCCGCCCGGTCTTCGATCGGCACGAACCGGTCCTGCGGGCGCTCGGCGGCCGCGCGACCCACGTGTCCACCGATCCCGGCGTGCCACTGCTGTACGGAATGGCATTCCACGACATCATGTGGGGACTGCTGAACGGATTCCTGCACGCCGCGGCGCTGCTGCGCGATGCCGGAATCCCGATCACCCGCTACGCCGATCAGGCGGAGCCGTCGCTGGCGGCGCTGCCGTCGCTTTTCGGCCTGTTCGCCGGCGAGATCGACCGCGCCGAATTCGCCACCCCGTTCGGCGCACTCGCACACCACCTGCCCTCGATCGACGATCTGATCACCGAAAGTGATTCCCGCGGAATCGATACCGAGCTGCCGGCCTACACCAGGCAGCTCGTCGCCGAGGCGCTGGCCGCCGGCCACGGCGACGACAGCTACTCCCGTCTGGTCGAACACTTCGGCCGCCGACCGGGCCGCGCATGAACACATGGCACGGTGCGGACCTGGACCTGGACGCGTATCTGGCCCGCATCGGCTTCACCGGCGAGCGTGCGCCGACCCTGGCGACATTGCGCGACCTGGTCTATCGGCACACCACCACCTTCCCTTTCGAGAACCTCGAGATCATCCTGGGCCGGCCGGTCCGGTTGGACGTCGAGTTCATGCAGGACAAGATGGTTCGACACCGCCGAGGCGGCTACTGCTTCGAGAACTGCGCGCTGTTCGCCGCGGTGCTGGAACGGCTCGGCTTCGGCGTCACCGGCCTGGCCGGACGGATCTTCCTCGGCACGGATACCCGGCTGCTCCCCGCCACACACGCCCTGCTGCACGTCACCACGTCCGACGACGAACGAGCGTGGTTGTGCGATGTCGGTTTCGGCTCGGGCCCGCTGGAACCGATCGAACTGGCTCCCGCCGCCGGAGAATTCACCGCCGGCACATGGCGATTCATGCTCGAATACGAGAGCGATGTACTGGGCGGCGGTCTGTGGACCCTGCGTCACTTCTCCCGCGGCGGCTGGCTCACCCGTCGCACGTTCACGATGAATCCGCAATACCCGATCGACCAGACCGTCGGCAACTACTACGTCTCGACGTCCCCGCATTCGCCTTTCACCACCCGCCCCATCACGCAGCGCCTCCACCCGGAGGTCCACCACATGCTCGACGGTCTCACCTTGCACACCAACTACCCTGACGGCACCGGCGAAACCCGTGCGGTACTACCTTCCGACGTCCCGAGGATTCTCACCGAGATCTTCGATATCGAACTCGACGCCGCGGACGCGGCGACGCTCCTCGACCACCTTCACACAGGAGAACTTCCATGAAGAAGACCATCGCCTCCGCAGCGCGACTCGCTACCGCCGGAATCTCGGGCCTGGCCTTCGTCGCGATCATCGGTTCGGGCACCGCCCAGGCCGCGCCCCAGGATTGCGTCGTCGAACGTGACCTCTTCGGCGCCTCGGCGATCTGCCGACCCGACGGCGGCAGCAATTATGTCCTGCGCGTCGAATGCCTCGGCCTCTACGCAAACGGTCCGTTCCCGCTCTACGCCATCGGCCCCTACCACGCCCTCAGCTACCCCTTCACCCCATCCGGCGAGCGCGTCACCACCGGTTGCACCGGGGCCGGCCCCGGCGTCATCGCGGTGACCACCAACGCCTACGTCGAGGTCTATCAGCGCTAGGCAGTGTCTCGAAGTTGAGCAGCAGTTGAGAGCGGGTGTGAGCCCGCCCTCAACCAATACCGAGCCGTCGGGGCAGCAACGGAACCCTCCGAGCACATTGGGCATCGGTCGGGTCCGCGCGCCCCGTTACCGCTACCTGGTCACGAGGTCTCCGGTAATTCAGGTTCTTCTTCGTCGATGAACCATTTACCGGAGACCTCCCTTACATCGGGTCGAGCGAGTCGAATTCGATCTGTTTCATGCCGATTTCGACCTCGCTTGCGAACATGCCGTTGAGCTGACGAGCCGCGCCGAAGTCTACGTGGCTCACCGGGGAGGAGCCGAGATCGTCCTGCCGCGCCGGTAACGGTTCGCAAGGACTCCAAATCACGTGCGACCACAAGGAAAACTCCGGGATCAGCTACTTCAACACAGACTTTTCGACTGCCACCGCTGTCCGACTGTGGTTGGGCTCTGACGATTTTCGCCATCGGGAAACTGTTGCGGGTCCCGATATCGTGCAGTCGTCGGAGACGAGATCAGCACCCCACTCCGGCCTCGCTACTACCGCGAAGATGACCGTGCCACCGGAGGAGTCCTCGGCCAGAATCTACGCAACCGCCTACTTTTCATTCCCGGGCGACCCCGTCCGGGGACGCTACCTCATCGGGGTTTCTTGGCGGGCACATACCGCCGATGACATCATCCAGACGTTTTCGAATCCCGGCACCCTGGTGCTCTCCAGCGGATCCTCGTCCACGGAAGCCCAAGTGAGCGGGGCCGATCCACACATCAAACTGGTGGATATGGGCGACGCCGCGGTGCGCCTCGAAACGGGCTGGTGCATCCGAGCCATCGCCGACTACGAAATCCAGTTCGAGTGCAAGCCGTCCCAGGCCGCCACGGCGGTCGAGGCGATCATTCTCGGCGGGGCCGAAGAGTATGTGATCACCGATGACGACGACCGGTGGGTGGCGTTCGGGTGGTGTATTCGGGGCGAGGATTCCTTGATGTCGAAACCCCCACATATCACTACGGGACGAAAGGCGGTTCGTCGGCTCCTGCCGTGGCGGTCGGTGTGACCGTGCGGCCAGGAGCTCGACCCGGCCGACGCTCATGGACGGTCGCGTGCGGGCGTGTGCGGACGTCTCGAGGCCCGGGCGCTCATGGTGGAAACTCGACTCGGTGACTGTTGTCCACCGAGCACGGGTATTACATGCGTCTGGCCGTCTTCGGGGATCATGGCCGACGTGCATGATTGCGTATGAAGCCGCCCTACCGATGGCCCACCCGTGCGAGAGCAGTCCCCGTGATCACCCGGCTGGGCAGAGAGTCTGGTATTGCTCTGGCGTCATGGCTCCAGGAGCAACCTCGCACTGGCCGGCGCCGCGTGGGCGTACTGGTCGATTCCCCCTCCGGACACAAAACTGCGCCATCTTAGGCCTTCTACCTGCGGTTATACACGAGGATTAGTAGCGGTGCCGAGTCGGATCGATGCAAAATCGCAGGTAGGGGCCTGTGGGAGTTAGGGAATCCTGAGAACCGGCAGGGCGGCGTAGTACATCATATTCGTCGGATCGCGGAAGTCCTTCTGACTCTGCGGATATCGGTCGAGGGGCCCGCCGTTGGGATTCGTCCCCGCTCGCCAC
This sequence comes from Nocardia sp. NPDC001965, assembly GCF_053594175.1. Classification (NCBI taxonomy): domain Bacteria; kingdom Bacillati; phylum Actinomycetota; class Actinomycetes; order Mycobacteriales; family Nocardiaceae; genus Nocardia; species Nocardia sp. NPDC001965. The sequence continues at coordinate 73,005 of NZ_JBSFDZ010000014.1, read as the reverse complement.
ACCGATCAGAAGGTGGCCTCGTGCGGAACGTTGGCCCGGTCGAGACCGCTCGGTCGACTACCACCCGCCTGCCGCAGGGCAGCAGGGACTCGAGGCAAGTCGAAGTCATAGTCCCGAAGGATCCGCCCGAGCTCACACCGGACAATCTGGACGACGACGCGAGGTCTTCCCAAGGCCGGGTGATCCCGGCGAGGGCGGCGGAGATCCGGCTCGCGAACCTCGCAGGCTATCTGACCGAACAGCTCGATCCGACCGCCATCTGGTCGGGCCGCGATTGCCGACATCACCGGGGAACCGGCCGAGGTCGGCATGCTCGCCACGGCAAGGCAGATCAGCGGACCACCGGAATCCACCCCGATTCTCGACCCGCGGGCGCCCCCTTTGCGCCCGAGACCGAACAGGCTTTGAGGGCGCTCTCCAGCCGGACCGCTCAAACGGGGAGCGTGTCTCCGGGGAAGCCGTGGCACGGATGCACCTCGCAGCGCATCATCCCAGCTTGTACGCAGGGGTCTGCGGCCATGATCTCGGCGGCTTCGTCGGCCGGTACGGTCATGATCGCGACACCGGCCACGGTGTCGGAGGCGACCGGGCAGAGGATGGCGATCACGCTGTCGGCGCGGAGAGTCACCATGCGCCGCTGATGCTCGAGTTCTATCGCGTCCGCGCCGGCCATGGTTCGCTGAGGTGTCCACCGAAGGATGGCCGGACTGTAGGGCTTCGCGGTGGAAGCCAGCGCTCGAATCTGTTCGTCGGTCACGGTGGTGCTCATGGCGTTGCCCTCAATTCTGGATGCGCTCGGCCAACGAGACGATGATCCCCTCGGGCCCGCGGACGTAGGCCATCCGCCACACGCCCTCATACTCACCGATACCTCCCACCAGGCCGTAACCGTCGGCCTCGGCCCAGCCGACCGCGGCCTGCAGGTCGCGGACCTCGAACGCGACGTTGCGTAGGCCCAATTCGTTCGCCGGTGCGGCTGGTGCGCCTGGGAGGGGGGCCGGCCATTTGAAGCTCGAAAGCTCCACGGTCGCGCCGCCGCCGGGTGGGTGCAGCATGACGATCTCGGTGGCAGCACCTTTCATTCCGATCACGGTGTCCAGGAACTCTCCTTCGACGATCATTTTCTGATCGGCCCGGAGCCCGAGACCGACGAAGAACGCCGTCGCGGTATCGATGTCGGCCACGGTGATACCGATATGGTCGAAACGCTGGATGAAAGTCATCAGCCGCCTTCCCACGTTTTCGTGCACGCCCTCGATCGCGGCTGCACGCCGCCGGTGCCCTTCAGAATAGTCGGACGCACCATGGCAACGGGTATTCACTGATAATCCCTTCCGAGTGGCGACGAAGAGTCCGACATCGGATGCGTGCGTGGCCATCGGTATCCCCTAGGTGTGATGTCGGGGAGGTTGTCCTGCCCCTCGTGGGTGAGTCGAGGTGACAGCGAAGGCCCTCCGGTTGTGAAGTGGAGCTGTCGAGGAACCGCTTCACCATCCAGGGGGGCCTTCGTGTCCCACGCTGACGCAGCTCTGACTCCACGTGCCCGTCTACGACTGGCCCGACTCGTCGTCGACGGCGGCTGGACCTACACCGCGTCGGCGAAAATGTTCATGGTCTCGCCTCGTACGGCGAAGAAGTGGGCCGACCGCTACCGCGGGCAGGGCACGACCGCAATGATCGACCGCAGCTCACGCCCGGTGACCAGCCCGAACAGAACCCCGCCGCATATCGTGCGCCGGATCGTTGAACTGCGGTGGCGTCAACGGCTCGGCCCTGTCCAGATCGGTGGCCGGCTGGGTATGCCGGCCTCCACCGTGCACGCGGTGCTGACCCGGTGCCGGATCAACCGCTTGTCCCGGATCGACCGGGTCACCGGCGAACCACTACGCCGCTACGAACACGACCGCCCCGGATCGCTGATCCACGTCGATGTCACCAAGTTCGGCAACATCCCCGACGGGGGCGGCTGGCGTTTCCTCGGCCGGCAACAGGGCAAGAAAAACAAGATCTCCTCGGTGCCTCGAACCGGTCGGACCGAGAAGGGGAACCCCAGAATCGGGACCGCGTTCGTGCACACCGTGATCGACGACCACTCGCGAATCGCCTACGCCGAAATCTGCACCGACGAGAAAGCCGGCACCGCGACCGGTGTCTTCCGGCGGGCAGTGGCGTGGTTCGCCGACCACGGTGTCACCGTCGAACGCGTCCTGTCCGACAACGGCGCCTGCTACCGATCCTTCACATGGCGCGACACCTGCACCGACCTCGCGATCACCTACAAACGGACCCGGCCATACCGGCCACAGACCAACGGCAAGATCGAACGATTCCACCGCACCCTCGCCGACGGCTGGGCCTACGCCCGGTTCTACGAATCCACCCAACACCGCAACACAGCCCTACCCGCCTGGCTGCACTTCTACAATCACCACCGAGCCCACTCCGCCCTCGGAGGCCGGCCACCGATCACCCGACCGACCAACCTCCCTGGACATCACACCTGGCGCGCCCGGCGACGACGTCCGGCACGGCGCCGCCGCCGGGTCCGGGTCGTACTGCTCGAGACCGGCGGTCACAACCGTCGGCGAGTCGTCCTCCACGGCGAGGTCCGGCAGCTCATCCCTGTCAACCCCCCCTAGGCGCCCGGAAGCCCTGCCGGACATCCGGTGAGCCGCCCACCACACTATCGGCTACCAGGCAGTTTGAGTCATATCGTGGGTGCCTTGGTCCGTACCGGTATCTGATTCTGATCGCGAATCCCGGCAGCGGTTGGTCGTAGATCTCGACATCAATTCGGTGGAGTGGAACGGTACCGGTCGCGAATTCCGACGCTGTGGTGGTGACAGGCCCTCGATCGGACGCTCGCGCCGTCCATCGGGCAGCGGACAGCACGATGGACCGGGTCGTCCGCACTCGGCCCGGATGTCGCGCCCGCGTGCCCATCCCGGAGGAGCGCCGGGCCACCTCGTCCGTCTGGTCACGAATTCCGATGTCGGTTGACCACGAATTCGGACATCGGTTGCTCGCGAATTCGAGCACCATTCAGGACGAGGAAACCGATATCGATCGATCTCAGTGTCTCGAGTCCAGTTTCCCAGCAGCTACCGGACGAATCCGAATATTGATGCAGGCCAGAAGAAAACGAACAGGAAATTCCATTGCCAAAACGCGGTCACCGGAGGACTACTGGATTCAAGCGGCGTCACAAAGGCCAGGCCTGCGCTGCTGCGGAAAATCCCTTTCACCGATCACCGAACAGAAAGAAAAGCAAATGGCACCTGTCATCACCTCGTTGACACCGTCCTTCGGCCCTCCAGCGGGTTTCAACTCCGTCGTCATCACCGGCTCCGGATACGCCAACGTCGGTCCCTTGACCGTCCGGTTCGGCACCAAGGCAACGACGTTCACCATCGACTCCGATACCCAGATCACGGCCATCGTCCCGCCCGGAACCGGCACGGTGAACGTCACCGTGCAAGTACTGCTGGACGGCACGAGCAACCCGATGCCCTACATCTATGGTCCGGCTCCGGTTCCTACCTTGACCAGCATCACTCCGACCTCGGGGTCAGCGGCCGGCGGGACGGCGGTTGTGCTCACCGGGACCAATTTCACCGGAGCCACCGCGGTGAGTTTCGGTGGGACACCGGCAACCTCGTTCACGGTCAACTCCTCGACACAGATCACCGCGGTGACCCCTGCTCACTCTGCTGGGCCGGTATCGGTGACCGTCACCACCCCGTTCGGCACGAGCAACGGTGTCGCGTTCACCTATATCGTGGTGCCCACCCTCACCGGAGTCACCCCGAACTCAGGGCCGCCCAGCGGCGGGACCGTGGTCGTGCTCACCGGAACAGGCCTGACCGGAACCACCGCGGTGAGTTTCGGTGGCACACCGGCGACCCTGTTCACCGTCAACTCCGACACCCAGATCACCGTCCTCACCCCCGCACACGCGGCCGGAACGGTATCGGTCACCGTCACCACCGCAGGTGGCACCAGTAACGGTGTCGCGTTCACCTATATCGTGGTGCCCACCCTCACCGGGATCACCCCGAACTCAGGGCCGCCCAGCGGCGGGACCGTGGTCGTGCTCACCGGAACAGGCCTGACCGGAACCACCGCGGTGAGTTTCGGTGGCACACCGGCAATCCTGTTCACCGTCAACTCCGACACCCAGATCACCGTCCTCACCCCCGCACACGCGGCCGGTTCGGTGGCAGTCACCGTCACCACCCCGGGCGGCACCAGCAACAGTGTCACCTACACCTACGTGTCGGGTCTGGCGCCGGTCGATCTCGGAACAGCCTCGTCGTTCGCGGTACTGGGTGCCTCGACAGTCACCAACACCGGAGCCACGGCCATCTCCGGTGACCTGGGTGTCAGCCCGGGCACCGCGGTGACCGGATTCCCGCCGGGAACGGTGACAGGCGGTGCGATCCATGCCGGGGACGCGGTCGCGGCGCAGGCACACACCGATTTGCAGGCTGCCTACACCGACGCGGCGAGCCGGACACCCACCGCTACCGTGACCACCGATCTCGCCGGACAAAACCTGACCTCCGGGGTGTACAACGCAGTCGCCGGGATCGGCCTCAACGGGACCGTCACCCTGGATGGGCAGGGCAATCCGAACGCAGTGTTCATCTTCCAGGCCGGGACGACACTTATCACCGGAGCCAACAGCGTGGTCGACCTCACCAACGGCGCCACCGCGGACAACGTGTTCTGGAAAGTCGGTAGCTCGGCCACACTGGGCGCCGACACCGACTTCGCCGGAAGCCTGCTGGCCTTCACCTCGGTGACGGTGACGACCGGCGTCACCGCAGACGGGAACATCCTGGCCCTCAACGGCGCGGTCACCCTCGACACCAACACCATCACGGCACCCTGAGCCTCGATACACCGAAAGGATTCAAGACCTGTCCGCGTGCCTCGGCGCGCGGACAGGTCTGTCCGGGGAACGGTGCCGCTCGGGTCGATAGGGTTGCCGCCGAACTCCGAACTCGCAGGCCACCGGCCCCTCGAGATCAGGGAGGACTGTCGGTACCGGTGGTCGTTCCGGAACGTGCGCGGCGATACCTGCGGGTGCCGGTTCGGATGGTGATGCCACCGCGGGTGAGCAGGTCGATGATCGCAGTGCGGTCCTCCGGGAGGAGTCCGGACCAACTGGAGAGGTCGCGCTCGGAGGTGATCGCGACCGACGTTCCCGCTTCGCGTTCCTCCAGCACTCGAAGAAGCAATTCGGCGCTACGGCCGTCTGATTCCGCGTGGTCGAGGTCATCGATACAGAGCAGGTCGACACCGCTGTAGCGGGCGATGGTATTGGCCAGCCGCCCGCCCTCTGCGGCTTCGGTCAACCTCGCCAGCAGCATGGCGGCCGATGTGTACCTGACCCGGAATCCGGCCTTCGCGGCCTCGATACCCAGGGCGATGAGCAGATGGGACTTTCCGGTGCCGGATCCGCCGATCACACGCAGCGGCAGGCCCTCCCTCACCCAGTCGCAGTCTGCGAGGGTGCGGATCATGGCGGAGTCGACGGTCGGGTCGGCATCGAACTCGAAGCCGGACAGCTCCTTTCGGGCCGGGAAGCCCGCGGCTCCGATGAGCCGCTCGGTGCGGCGATGATTCGCCAGTTCACCCTGCAGCTGTGGTTTGCGGGCACGAACATAGGCACTGACCCGTTGGTAGGACACTCCGGTCATGCCGTGCTCCTCGGCCAGCCAGCGATGGATATATGTCGCCGTGTGACGTTGTCTGTGGGATGGGTCCAGGTCCGCGTTCAGGTCAGCACGCAGGACCTCGTCGATGAACGGTTTGTAGGGGTCGAGCTTCTGCGGTCGATGCGGATACTCTTTGCGCGGCTCCGGCCACACCGACTCCATCGCCTTGGACACGGTGCGCCACCCGACCCGATATTTGCGCTCGATGGCACGTTTGGAGAGACCGGCACGCAGATCCTGGCGAATCGCCGCGTACAGGTTGACTTTCGACATCTCGGACATCGGCTCGCTCCCCTGCCGGCTGTACCCCGTTGTCAGGTTCTCCTTCGAGAGTGACATACGGCCTCGTAAACATCGACTCATGCACTTGCTCAGCATGATTCACGCGCGACCGTCGTCGTGATGAGCGGCCGTCCCGTTCACGGAAGTTACTCTGTTCCGGCGACGGTTTGTACGCAGTCGAGGTGAATGCTGCTGTCGCGGTTCGCGGTGCGTTCGGCACGCCCCGCTGTGTGGTTATCGGTGCTGTGGCCACCGGTGTTGCAGCACATCCCGGTTTCGAGATCGTTGTGCGTGAGGGACCGGCTCAGGGCCGACGCCGAGCTTCGCCTTCTTCGGAAACCCCGGGACACCGACCACCTGGACTCGTTCGATAATCGCTGTCGGAATTCGCGATAAACGATTCCGCTGTTCGTGACATATCGCTGTCACTATTCGCGAGAAAATACTTCGACATACCGTAAGGGAACAGAAAATTTCGGAGTTCGCGCGAACCCGCACCAGGGGTCTCGAAGGTCGTGTTGCGCAACGGGTTACAAGGGCGTAGCTTCGGAAGTAAGGGGATATCTCGGCAAATTTGCCCGAGGTGGACCAAGTAATTTCGGTCACCGGCCACACCGAGAGCGAACCCGGCGCCGGCTCCTCCTCGAAATACTGCTCCATCGCCGGAAACCGCGAGTCGAATCGCCCACCGCGGCAACCTCGCGAACGGTGGTATCCACATCGAATGGCATGACCGCGTATCTCGGCGAGCGCGGATCGGTAGAACTGGAAACTCTCATGGGTGACGAAGCTCTGAATCGCCCCACCGACGTGCTGGCGGCTCGGCTGACCAGGGGCCACGGCGCATCGACCGTATCGTCGTTCGTTGTCGAGGCGCGACGGTGTGGTGTAGACCCTGCGCCATTATTGGATAGCGAGTTCTTTCTGCGCGGCGGCGGCCGGGTGCGCTGACCACGAGGCATTATCGGATTCCGATCCCCGCCGGCGCCTTCTCCAGGGCCGGCCGGAAGAGTACGGCCGCGTCGAGCGCGTGAACGGCCGGCCAGCGGCAGGCCCGTCGGTCGGCAGCAGATCGGCTTCGGTGGAGACGCGGCCGGGCACGGAGGGTGTACCCGAGCGCGCCACCCCGCTCGAAGCGGTCGCCGCCGGCCTCGTACGCGCCTCGAACGCGATGGGCCCGGTGAGCCGCGACTCGGCCCCCGCCCGAAAGCCGCGATCGCTGCCGATATCGAGCTCCGAGAAGGCGACGCGCTCGCGAATATCGGTCTCGCGGCAGCCATGAACGATGCCCTGGCCGCCCGCGGCGTACCGGATTCCACCGCGCACCTCGCAGGCTAGCTGGGCATCCTCGCCTTCGAACGGGGCTGTGCCCGGTGGCTGGAGTCCCGGCCCGACGCCGCGCTCCAGCCCTGCACCCTGGCAGCGCTGGACGATCTGCGCACAGCGAGCCGGTCGCTCAGCTGAACGGATCTCGACTGCCGACAGGTGCCGATCCTTGCCACCGCAACCCGGAAGAGCAGTGTGAAGGACACCGGTGGTGCCACCGGGGGCGCTGCTCCGAGCCGAGAGGGAGTGGATCGTGTTCGCGCTACCTGCCATGATTCGGGCGCAACCCTCAGCTATCGATGCCGGAATTTCGCATATGCGAGAGATCGTTCTGCCCGCATTACGGGACATCCCCGGACGTATCGGGCTTTCACTATTGGTCGACCGGAACAACGGGCACTGTATCGCCACCACCGCCTGGGAGGTTATGTCCACGTAATGGCTCGGGCGTGGATGGGCTCGGTCGGTGCTCGGCCGGCTGCCGATGAGGTCGGTCGATTGGTCGGTTGTGCTGGAGGTCGGGTTTCGTGGCGACGCGGGTGTTTGCGGACGAGGAGTTGGCGCGGTCTACCCCAGACAGACGCACAATCGACGACAACGCCTGGGGCTGTGTGCGTTCGAGTAGGCGCGGTGAGAGGGGGTCCGGACTGGTGCGGTCGCGTATTCGACTGTCGTATGTTCTCGACGGGTTCCATCCATCGGGAAACGAAACCTGGGGCGGTGACGTAGAGTTGGTGACCCGAGGCGACAGGAGTTGACGTATGTCCGTACGCGTCAGACCAGCGATAGTGCGGACTGCTGCGATCGCCGTGGCGGTGGGTGCCGCCACGCTCTTCGGCACGGTCGGCGAAGCATTCGCCGATGTCGAACCCGGCGCCTATACGTCCACGACATGGTCGGCCGGCATCGTGCTCCTGCAACGCGACGCGCGCGTCGAGGGCGGGGACCTGGTCTTGATAGGGCGTTACCCAATTCATTCGACGCCCGACGGTGATTACGTGGACCTGTTCCCCGGCCACCGAGTCGTACTGATCAGCGACGGACATGGCGGGTATAGGGGCCCGGCGTATTTGGGCGGAGTGTTGGTCGGCGCCATCACGTTGACGCCCCAAAGCTGACCGATCGATCACCAATCTCTGATGTGGGATGGGGGTCGCGCTTCCCGGGGTTCCGGCCTGGCAGGGTCTCGCAATAAAGCCGCGGCCGGTACAAAATCAACCCACTCGACGGCACCTCACTCGACGGACCAACCCGCCTGCCCTGTCTCCCAGTATGATCGCCACGTCATCCCCGCCCGGCGTGCCGAAAGCCGTAGCCGCCCAGGAATTGCACAGCAGTCGGATCCAGGACGCAGAACCGCCCTGCACGGCCACGTCAGTGACTTCGATATCACGGGCCGCGGCGACCCGCTCCAGTCGAACACCCACGATTTAGGCGGCTTGCGGAGCCTGTTCGGCGACCAGGCGCAGCAGCTCCTGCGCGGCCGCCACCAACGATGGTGTCGACACGGGCCGACACAAGGCTGCAGGTAGAAGCTTGTGGGAGTTCGAGTCGGGTCATTCTGAGCGAACACTGATAATCCTGGATCAACTCGAGGCAACAGGCCCGTCTCGTCTCACCGGTGTATTCAGCTCGATGAATTCGTGCCGTTGGCGATGACATACCCACGGCGGGTCTCTTCCTCGGCAGGGCCCCACACCCCCCGCGGAGGTCCGGTCAGGGCAGCAAAAGGTCGTGACCCGCGGGATCGGTGGCAGGACCGCGCAGTGCGTCTGGGCGCAGGACCCGGCACTCGTGTGGCGCCGGCCGCGATGCCCGACTTCGAAACGGTCGTGGGCCGGCACGCGCCGGCCAAGGTTCGCGACCGGTCTGCAGGTCACCGCCGAAGTAGTCGAATGGTCGATCTTTGATCGACTACGACGCATGCCGAACTGTTGACGAGCCACCACTGGTCGGATGAATCACCTCGGCGCGAGCATGGTCGCCCGAACTCCGTGGACTCGGCGACGATCTGTTTCGGTGTCACAGGTCCGGCGAGGCGGAACCACTGTGGCAGCGATGTGCGCGGTCGCGGTGGATTGGCCGGCGACCTGGGTGTGGCCTGGCTCTGACCGGCCTGGACCGGGACCGGCACGCGCGGTGGTGAACTCATCCGGGAGTTCTGGCGGCAGAGGAATTGGGGGCACGCGCGACGGGCAGCCCGCTGATAGCTTCGCCTGGATATCCGGCAGGTGATATCCAGGCGAGGACAGGCAGTTCATGAGCGACGAAGGCACCCCACCGCATCCGGATCTGGTGGAGCGGCTGGTGCGGTATTTCGGTGTGGTCACGGCCACCCGGCTGGGACCGGACGACGACTATTTCGGTATGGGTCTGGTGAATTCGCTCCGGGCACTGGAGATCGTCGCCTATCTCGAGGGTACTTTCGAGATCGAGATCGAGATCGACGACCTGGATCTGGACAATTTCCGGACGGCGCGGCGCGCGGCCGCCTTCGTCACCCGCAAATGTGGTTCCACCGCCGACCTGGGTGCCGGCAGGTGAGCCGGCTGGAGTCTCTACTGCGCCGCGCCGCTGAGGGTGCGGCCGAATGGGACAGTACGGGGACGCCGCGGGAAATAGTAGCCGCCGCAGCGGAAGCGGGCGTGCTCGGCATGGATAGTCCGGCGCGTTACGGCGGTCGCGGCGCGGATGCGTCGGCAACCGGCCGGACGGCGGCCGAATTGGGCGCGGTGTGCACGTCGCTGCGGTCGTTGTTCACAGTGCAGGGCCTGGTCGCTGCGACGATCGCCCGCTGGGGCACTCCCGAGCAGCGTACGCACTGGTTGCCCGGGTTGACCGGTGGTGCGCTGGTCGCGGCTCTCGCGGCGACGGAAGCCGGGGCAGGCAGCGACCTTTCGGGAATCACCACCCGCGTCACGGGTACCGGGCCCGAGCGACGTGTGTCCGGCCGCAAGCTGTGGGTCACTTTCGGGGCGCTGGCCGATGTGGTGCTGGTGGTGGGGCGATCGGACGACGGCCCGGTCGCCGCGCTGGTGGAGACGGATCAGCCCGGAGTGCAGGTGGAACCGGTGACCGATCAGCTGGGCATGCGGGGCGCGCGCCTCGCGCACCTGACCTTCGACGCGGCGCGGGTGCCCGCCGGGAACATACTCGGCCGAGCGGGTTTCGGCCTGTCGCATGTGCTGGGAACCGCACTCGACCACGGCAGGTACACGATCGCGTGGGGCTGCACCGGAATGGCGCGGGCATGCCTGAGCGACGCCGCGGCGCATGCGCGCGACCGGATCCAGGGCGATGTCCGCCTCGCCGACCACCAATCGGTGCGTGCCGTGCTCGGACGCAGCTGGGTGGACGTGGCGAGTGCGGAGGCGCTGTGCGTCCGCGCGGCCGGTGACCGCGACAACCGCGAACCGACCGCGCACCTCACCACCATCGCCGCGAAATACGCCGCTGCCCGGGCGGCGTGCGCGGTGAGTGAGCGCGCGGTGCAGATGCTGGGCGCCGCGGGCTGCGCCCCCGGCAACCGGGCCGGCCGCTTCTACCGCGATGCCAAGGTCATGCAGATCATCGAAGGCGCCCGCGAGATCGCCGAACAGGATCTGGGCGAGTTCGTGCTGCGGTCCGTCGGGGAATCCCGTGCCGCGGCGGACCTCCTGTCGGAGAACAGCGAGCGACACCGATGATCTCCCTCGGTCCGGTGTCGACCGCTTTTCCTCAATCCACCATCGCGGTAGCCGATCTCGCCGAGCTGTCGGACCTGCCGCCCGCTCGTCGCGCGCACGCACTGTCGCTCGGCATCACCTCCGTGCGCTGTGCCCGCGACGCCGCGGAACCTGACGCCGCGGAGCACGATCTCGCCGCCGAGGCGGCCCGTGGGGCAATCGACCGCGCGGGGCTGGCGGCGAGCGAACTCGACGCGCTGCTGGTGGTCGGTGGGCGCGCACCGCGCTATCTGCTCGCCTCCGAGGCCACGCGCCTCCAGCAGCGTCTCGGCGCGGATCGTGCGTTCGTCGCCGGGATCGCCGAACTGGGATGCGTGTCGATCTCGGCCGCCCTCACCCTCGCGGCGGCGTTGCTGCGCGGGGACACCCGGTGCCGCACCGTACTCGTCGTAGCCGCGGCGACCGCGCCGACCCGGTTCCGCTATCGCGCGCCGATGACGATCCTCGGCGACGGGGCCGCCGCCGTTGTGCTCGGTGCCGGAAACCGGGGCCGGTATCAGCTGGTCGACCACGAGGTGCGCAGTGACGGCCGCTACGCGGACCTCTTCCGGATCGACTACCGCGACCTTCCTTCGGATCAGTGGCGCGAGACCTGCGCCGACGAGGCCACCTACAGCTTCCGGCTCGCGGTCGAAAGCCGCAAACGGTTCACCGTGATGAACAACGAAATACTGTCTCGCAACGGATTACGTATGGACGACCTGGGTTCGGTACTGATGCAGAACCTGTCGGCCGGCGCGTTCGCCTTCTGGGCGGAGGCGCTCGGTGTCGGCATCGATCCGGCCTGCCACCGCAATCTCGCCGAATTCGGCCACCTCGGCTCGGTGGATGTGCTGGTCAACCTGGACCTCGCGGCGCGGACTCGCGCGCCGGGGGAGCACCTGCTGCTCCTGAACAGCAGCCCGGTCGCGGCGTGGAGCACCAGCCTGCTGCGTCGCCTGCCGGACGGCGATAGGGGAGGGATGTTCTCATGAACACGATCGTGAAATGCCTGGTGTGGGATCTGGACGACACTCTGTGGGACGGTGTGGTGCTGGAAGGCGACGCCCGCGCACCGCGTCCGGAAGCGCGCAGGGCGCTGCAGTTGCTGGACGAGCGTGGCATCGTACACGCGGTCGCGAGTCGCGGCGAGCCCGCTCCGGCGCTCGCGCATCTGGCGGAGCACGGGGTCGAGGGGATGTTCTGCGCGACGCAGATCGGCTGGGAGGCCAAATCGCTGGCGGTGCGCCGGATCGCGGAGTCGCTGAACATCGGCCTGGATGCCGTCGCCTTCGTCGACAACGATCCGGTCGAACGCGCCGAGGTGGCGTCCGCGCTGCCCCAGGTGCGCTGCTATGCCGCCGAGGACATAGCGGGTCTGCCGGATCTCGCGGAGTTCAGCCCGGCGGTCGTCACCCGCGACGCCCGCGAGCGCAGACAGCGCTATCGCGCCGAAGCGCGCAGACGGGCCGGCGAGCAGTCCTTCGCCGGTTCGGATGCCGAATTCCTGCGCGGGCTCGGGCTCGTGATGACTGTGCGCCGGGCGCGCGAGGCGGATCTGGACCGGGCGCACGAACTCACGGTGCGTACCCACCAGCTCAACACGACCGGCCGCACCTTCGATATCGGGCAGTTGCGGGAGCTCAGCGCCGATGCCACGCACGAGGTGCTGATCGCGACCTTGCGCGACCGGTTCGGCGAGTACGGCGCGATCGGGCTCGCGGTCACCGAGGTGCGCGGCACGGACTCGGTACTGCTGCTGATGCTCATGTCCTGCCGGGTGATGTCGCGCGGGGTCGGTGGCGCGCTGCTGGCGCACCTGGTCGAGCGGGCGAGTGCGCGCGGACAGCGCTGTGTCGCGGAGTTCGTGCCGACCGAGGTCAACCGGGTCATGCTCGTCACGCTGCGCTTCGCCGGATTCGCCGTGCTGGAACAAGGCCCGGAACGGGTACTGCTCGGTCACGACGGACGCACCGACGCGCACCACACCGCGCACGTGCTCGTGCGGTCGGCCGATGCGCCGACGCCGCCCGGCGATCTGATCGGCGGGCTGCTGCGGCGGGCCGCCGAGGTCCCGGACCGGACCGCGCTGATCTCCGGTGGAGAAACACTCACCTATCGCGAACTCGCGGACCGCACCGCCGCTCTCGCCGGGCGCCTGGTCGGGGCCGGTGTGAATCCCGGCGACGTGGTGCTGTGTCTGCTCCGGCAGGACGTGTGGACGGTGGTGGCGATGCTGGCCGCACTACGCGCGGGGGCGGCGTGGTGTCTGGTCGAGCCCGGGCGGGGCGGCGCGCAGGTGCGCGCACTGGTCGACGACCTGGCATGTACCGCTGTGATCTTCGACGAGCACGCGCCTCCAACACCGCGCGGGGAAGTGGCGGCACTGCTCGCCCCCGCGTCGGCCCGGCCCGCACTGGTGCCGCTGGGCGAGACCTCACCGGCCGGCCCGCTGCCCGCGCCGCCGCCCGCGTCGGCGCCCGCCTATGTCATCACCACCTCGGGATCCACCGGCGCACCCAAGGCGGTCGTGGTCAGCCGCGGCAACCTGGCCGCGATGATCTCCGGACGTGACTATCCGTGCGAAGACGGCGCGTTGGTCACTCTGTCGACCTGCCCGCTCACCGCCGACGCCGCACTGCTCTTCGGTCCGTGGGCTCTCACTCGGGGCGGGACCGTGGTGGTGCCGACCCACCGGGAGCTGCCCGACGCCGCGGCGGTCGGTGCGCTCGTGGCCGGGTCGCGGGTGAGTCATCTCGTCGCCACGCCGTCGTACTACCGGCTGCTGCTGCCGATTCTGGCCGAGGCGGCAGCCGCGCCGACGGTGGTCGCCCTCGCGGGCGAGACGCTGTCCTCGGCGCTGGCCGCCCGGCATCGCGAACTGCTGCCCGCCACCGTCCTGGTGAACGAGTACGGCCCCACCGAGGCGACCGTGACCTGCGTATGGCACGTTGTCACCGATACCGCACGGGTGCCCATCGGCCGACCGCTGCCGGGCAACACCGCGCGGGTGCTAGGGCCGGAGCTGACGGTGACGACCGACGGGGATATCGGCGAACTGTATGTCGGCGGAGATCAGATCACCATGGGCTACGCCGCTCGTCCCGGGCAGACCGCGGCCCGTTTCGTCGCCGACCCGTTCGCCGGCGAACCCGGCGCGCGGATGTATCGCACCGGCGATCTCGCGCGACTCACCAGCGCGGGCGATATCGACTATCTCGGCCGCGCCGACGGCCAAGTGCAGATACGCGGCGCGCGGGTGGAACGACACGCAGTGGAGGCGGTGCTGGAGACCCATCCGGGGATCGCGCACGCGGTGACCGTGGTACGCACCGGCCGCGACGAGATCGACGACCTCATCGCGTTCATCGTGCCCGCCGTCGGCACCGCGCCGCCCGGTCGCCGGGCCCTGGCCCGGCACTGCGCCGAACGGCTCTCGCCGCTGGAGGTGCCGAGCCGGTTCGTGCCGATCGATACGATTCCGATCGCCGCGGCGGGCAAGCTCGACACAGCCGCTCTGCTGGCCAGAGCCGACGACCCCCCGCTGCCGGGGCCGTCGCGCGCCGACTGGACACCCGGGCAACGCGAAATCGCCGAACTGTGGTCCGCCGCGCTCGAACACGATGACTTCGATCTCGACGATTCGTTCTTCGAGATCGGCGGCAACTCGCACCGGGTGGTCGTGCTGCATCTGCTGCTCGAACAACACCGGCCGGGCGCGGTGCGCGTCGGGCAGCTGTTCGATCTGCGCACGATCCGCGACCAGGCCGATGCGCTCGCGGCCGGTGCCGCGGTGCCGGCCGAACCCGAGGTCTGCGCCCCAACCCGAGCTTTCGAGCTGTGACCCCTCAGGAGCACACCGTGCCGGACTCCGGCGTCCACACCACCGCCCGCGCGCGTGACACCGATATCGCCATCGTCGGTATCGGTGCGCGCTTCCCCGACGCTGCCGACCTTGCGGAATTCCGGGCCAACCTGGCCGCGGGCCGCGATTCGGTGGGGCCGATGCCGCCCGCACGGATCGCCGCCACCGGCCTGGACGACACCGTCACATACCTGCCGATGGGGCACCTCGCCGAGATCGACGGATTCGACTACCGCTTTTTCGGGATGTCCCGCCGGGAGGCGTGTGTCACCGATCCGCAGCAGCGGCTCGCCCTGCTGCTGGCCCAGCGCGCGATCGAGGACGCCGGATACACCACGGAACGGCTGGCCCGCGCGGTCACCGCCGTCACACTCAGCGCGGGGCAGTCGAGTTACCACTCCGCCGCGGTGGACCCGGGTCCGTTGAGCCTGCTCGGAAATGCCACCTTCGCGGGCCCGGCGCGTATCGCGCACCGGTTCGGATTCACCGGCGCGTGTTTCGGTGTCGACAGCGGATGCAACAGCGCGCTCGTGGCGGTGCACCAGGCCTGCCGGGAATTGCGCGGCGGCGACGCCGATTACGCACTCGCGGGTGGTGTGGTCGTCCGGGTGCACGGCACTCCGTCCTGGGGCGGGGGGAGCTTTTCCGAGATCATGTCGCCCACCGGCGTCTGCCGCGCGTTCGACGCCGACGCCGACGGCACTGTGAACGGCGAGGGCGGGGCGATCCTGTTGCTCACCACGGTGGCTCGGGCACTGGCCGACGGTGCCCCGATCCACGCGGTGATCCGCGGTAGCGCGACCCGGCACAACGGAGCGGCCGCCGCCACCATCAGCACACCGAGCGCCGCCGCCCAGACCGCCGTCATCGGCAAGGCGTGGGAGACTGCCGGACTCGATCCGCGCGCGGCCGGTTACCTCGAGACCCACGGGTCCGGGACGCGGCTCGGTGACGCGGTGGAACTGGAATCGATCAGCGCTGTTTTCGGTGGCGGCCCCGGCCTGCCCATCGGTTCGGTGAAGACGAACATCGGTCACCTCGATCATGCCTCGGGTATCGCCGGCCTGGTCAAAGCCGTGCTGAGCGTATCGGAGGCGCAGCTGTTCCCGTCGCTGCACTTCACCCGGCCGACCGGCGACTTCGACCTGGCGGCCGCCGGTATCGACGTGGTGACCGAGAGTCGCCCGTGGCGCGGTGACGCGGTGCGCGCCGCCGGAGTCAGCTCCTTCAGCCTGGGCGGCAGTATCGCGCACTGCGTGGTGTCGCAGGCTCCGCCGGTGCCCGCCACCCCGCCGTCGCGCCGCGCCCATTTGATCGGCGTTTCCGCGCGCACGCCCGAGGCGTTGAGCGAGCTGTGCGCCCGACTCGCCGAGGCGGTGCGCAGCACCGACGCCACGCTGGACCAAGTGGCCGCGACTCTCACCCTCGGTCGGGACCAGTACGAGCACCGGGTCGCCGTGACCGCATCGGATACGGCGGAACTCGCCGAGTCGCTGGACAAGGCGGCGGTGTGCCCGCGCCGCGTGCCGACCGCGCCGCGTGTGGTGTTGTTGCTTTCTCCCGACGCCGTTCCGGTCCCACCGGGTCCCGGCACCGTCGCGGCGCAGCCGCCCACACTGCCCGCCGAGTTGCCCGCCACCGGAACGACGGCGTCGGTGCTGGCCGGGCAGATCGCGGTGCACGAAAGGCTCATCGCATGCGGGGTCCGGCTCGCGGCACTGCTGAGCGCGGGATCGTCCCGCTTCGCCGCCCGGTACCTGCTCGGCTCCCGCGATGGGGTCGAACCGGCCGACCTCGCCGACGCGGCGCCCACCATCGACGGCGACCGGCTCCTCGGCGCGGTGCGCACCCTCATGGCCGAAGGACCCGTGGTTTTCGTGGAGCCCGGCCGGGACGGCAGGCTCGCCGCGCTCATCACCGACGCGGTACCGGACGCCGAGATCGTTTCCGCCGCCACCGATACCGCCGACCTGGACGAACTCCTGGGCCGGTTGTACGAATACGGTGTCGACCTCGACTGGTCGGCCGTCGCGCCCGGCCACGCCCGCCGGATACGTTTGCCCGGCCACCCGATGCGCGAATCCGGCTGCTGGGTCGACCTGCCCCGCGCCGCGGCGTCCGTCGCCGTACCGCCCGCCGTGCCGGTCACGCCGCACGACCACTCCGATCCGGTGCGCTGGCTACGTCGTACTCTCGCCGAACTGCTGTACACCGACGACGAGATCGACGAAGACGCCGACTATTTCGCCCTCGGCGGCAATTCGCTGATCGCGGTGCAACTGGTGGACCGGATCGAGGAGGCCTACGGTTTCCGGCCGAAACTGCTCGACGTCTACGAGCGTCCTCGACTGGCCGATTTCGCCGAGCTTCTCGCGACCGGGCGCGCCATCGGCGCCGCGCGCGCACCGATCCCGGCTCTGGTCGCGCACGACGAACCGGTCATGTCCTCGGGGCAGGAACGGATGTGGTTCCACCACCAATTCGATCCGCGCACGACGCTGTACAACTACCCGGTCGTCCAGCTGTTGCGCGGGCCGATCGACCCGGACGCGCTGCACGGCACCTTCGACGACCTCGTCGAACGTCACGAGACCCTGCGGTACAACTTCGCCGAAGTGGACGGCGTCGCGGTGTTACGCATCCGTGATCGACTGGACGACTACGTCCGCCGCATCGACGTCTCCATGGAACCCGATCCGCTCGCCGCGGCCCGCGACCTCGTGCACGCCGCCGCCACCGAGCCGTTCGACCTCGCGGTGGACGCCCTGTTACGGGTGCTGCTCATCACCGTGGGACCGGATACCCATGTACTGCAGTTGACCTGCCATCACGCCGTCACCGACGGTGCGACCCCGACGATTCTCGGACGCGAGCTGCCGGAGCTCTACGCCGCGCGGCGCGAGGGCCGGCCGCACCACCTGGCGCCACTGCCGATCCGGTACCGCGACTACGCGGCCTGGCATCGCGCACTGCTGGCGAGTTCGGCGCTCGACCACGAACTCGACTACTGGCGTGACACGCTGGCCGACGCGCCGGTGCTGCAACTGCCCACGGATTTTCCACGACCCGACCGCAAGACCTATGTCGGCGACCTACATCCGTTCACCATCCCCGCGCAACTGCTCACCGATCTGCGTGCATCGGCGGGTCGAGCCTCGGTCTCGCTGTTCGTGGTCCTGCTCAGCGCCTTCTATCTGACTCTCGCGCGGCACAGTGGCCAGCGCGATATCGTCGTCGGCACGCCGACCACCGGACGCGGCCGAAGCGAATTCCAGGACCTGATCGGCTATTTCAACAGTACGGTCGCCTTGCGCACCGACTTCACCGCCGACACCACATTGCCGGACCTGCTGACCCGGGTGCGCTCGGTCGTATTCGACGCGCTCGAACACCAGGAGATCCCGTTCGACCGGGTGGTCAATGCTGTGGCGCCGCAGCGCGACCTGTCGCGCACACCGCTGTTCGATGTGCTCTACATCCACCAGGTGACGCCACGAATGGAGCGGATCGACGAGGCGGGCGCGGAACTGTTCGATCTCGATCACGCCGCAAGCAACGAATTCGGCGGACTGCCCACCGGAACCGCGAAATTCGACCTGACGCTGATCACCTTCGAATACACCGACAGCGCCCCGCGCGATATCGGCGCATGCCTCGAGTTCAGCACCGAGCTGTTCACCACGCAGACGGTGGCCGCGCTCGGCGACGCGTTCCTGGAGATCCTGACGGCGATGGTGTCCGACGCCGGCGCGCCGCCGATCGAGACGCTGATCGCCGGAACCCGGCGGGACCCGGACGTGGCGACGTCGATCCCCACCGACCGGCCACGCATCGGGAACACCTCGGAATACGAAGTGGTCACGCGTGCAATAGAGCTGGATCGCGCCGACCTCGATCCCTTCGAGACCGCGCTGTTCGACGCATACACGGTGCTGCTCGGCTGGTACAGCGGCGGTGACCGGTTGCGTATCGGCCTGCCCGGCGGACCCGAGGGCGCGCGAGAGGTCATCGTGACCGTCCGCCCGGACACCACCTGGCGGACGTTGCGCGACAACCCGCCGGAATCGGCCGCGAGTACCGGCGCGACGACCCTGCGGTATCTCGGCCATGCGCGGGCTGTGCCGGCGGATACCGCGACCGAACTCGCGCTCGCATGGGCGCCCGACTCCGCCGAGTTGCGTGTGCACTATGCGACCGCACTGTTCGACCGGTCCTCCGCCGAGGCCATCGCCGACGAACTGGTCGCGCTGGCGCGGGCCGCGATCGACAGACCGGACGAACCGGTGCACGACACCGTGCTCGGCATCGAAGCCTTCCAGGACGAACAGGAGATCCACTCGTGACCGCACAGCACCGGATCGGCGTGGTCGGCGCGGGCACGATGGGCGCGGGTATCGCCCAGTGCGTGGCCGAAGCGGGCCTACCCGTCACCGTGGTCGATCCCGATCCCGCTGCTGCCGAACGCGCCCGGCGCGGCATCCGCGCTGCGCTGCGTTCGAGCGTGCTGCTGGGCCGCGGTCCGCGCCCCGGCGAGCTCGCCGAGATCACCGGCCGTATCAGGTGGTCGCAGCGCCTCGAGGAGCTGCGAGAGGCCACCTTCGTCATCGAATCCGTCACGGAGCGAGCCGCACTCAAGTACCGCGTACTGGGCGAACTCGACCGCGTGTGCGCGTCGTCGGCGGTGTTCGCGTCGGGGACCTCGGCCATCCCCATCACCGACCTCGCGGCCCGCACCACCCGGCCGGAGCGGATGCTCGGACTGCATTTCATGAACCCCGCGCCGCTGACCGAGGCGGTGGAGGTGATCACCACCGCGCAGACCGCGCCCGGCACCCTGGCCACCGCGCTCGACTTCCTGAGTGCACTCGGCAAACGCGGCATCGTGGTCGGCGACGGTCCGGGGTTCGTTATCAACCGGGTGCTCATGCTCGCTATCGCGGAGGCTGCCGCTGTCACCGAATCCGGAACCGACGCCGCCACCGTCGACGCCCTGTTCGAGGGCTGCCTCGGCCATCGGATGGGGCCACTGCGCACCGCGGATCTGATCGGCCTCGACAATGTGGCCGACACTCTCGCGGTTCTGCGCGATGCCACCGGCGACGGCCGCTATCGCGTGCCGGACGTGCTGGCCACGCTGGTCGAGAACGGGCACCTGGGTCGGAAATCGGGAAGGGGATTCCATGCCTACCCCTGAGACGAGCACACTCGACCACCCGCTCGAGCAGACGCCGGGGCTGGGTCCGCTGGCCCGGCACAGCGGCGGCGGGACGGCAGCGGTCGTGCTGGCCGCGCTGGCGGTGTACACGCATCGCCGGACGGGCGTGGACCGGGTGACCGTCGGCTACCGGTCCGGTACCACCGCGATCGAGGTCCGTGTGACGGTGGCGGCACGCGACGACTTCCGCGGCGTCGTCACCCGGGTCGGGGCGCTCCTCCGGCAGAATACGACCGGCGCTACCGGATCGGAATGCCCGACCGCGGTGCAGGACAACGACGACGGGTGGCAAGTCGGGGTGCCCGAGGCCGAGTTGTCGATTTTCACCGAGCTTTTCGCGCGACTCGTAGCCGCGCCCGGAACCCCGGTCGCCCGGGTCGACCTCACCGCCGAGGAGGAACGCGCGCGCATTCTGCGCCGCGGCGGCCCGGTTCGCGCCCGGGACCCGCACGCCACCACTCTGACCGGTTTCGAGTCGATCGCCCGCCGGTCACCCGAGTCGATCGCACTGGTGCACGGTGCGGATTCGGTCACCTACGGTGAGCTGGACACCCGCGCGAATCGATTGGCACGCAGCCTGATTCGGCGTGGTGTCCGGCCGGATACGGTGGTCGGCGTTGCGATGGTCCGTTCGATCGAAGCGGTCGTCGCGGTGTACGCGGTGCTGAAGGCGGGCGGTGCGTATCTGCCGCTGGAACCGGGGCATCCGGCCGAGCGGCTGAATCGAATCCTGACAGTGGCCGAGCCGGTACTGGTGCTGAGCACGCGCAGCGACGGCTTCGCCACCGATGCCGTGCCCGTCCACTACCTCGACGAGCCGGATGATGTGGACGAAGACGGCACACCGCTGCACGATGCCGACCGGCACGCGCCGCTGCGCTCCGGCAATCTGGCGTATCTGATGTTCACTTCCGGCTCGACCGGTATGCCCAAGGGGGTCGCGGTCCCGCATGCGGCGGTGGTGGATCATCTGCGGTGGATGAGTGAGTACATCGGCCTCGACGAGACCGACACCGTCCTGCAGAAAACGCCGGTCACCTTCGACGTTTCGATCTGGGAGCTGTTCTGGCCGGCGAGTATCGGAGCGACCCTTGCCATCGCCCCGCCGTCCGCGCATACCGACCCGGCCGAACTGACCCGGCTGATCGCCGCGCACGCGGTGACGACCCTCCAGTTCGTGCCCTCGACACTGAGCAACCACCTCGCACTGGTGTCCGGCTTTCCGGCCTGCGTCCGCCGCGTGCTGACCATCGGGGAGACGCTCACACCCGCCCTGGCGCGGCGTTTCGGTGCGGCGACCTCCGCGCGGCTGCACAACCTCTACGGGCCGACCGAAGCGACCGGGGCCGTCACGGGATACCCGGTGGATGTGCTGGATCCGGCTTCGATACCCATCGGTTCGGTCGCCACGAATACGCGGGCGTACGTACTCGACGCGCGGCTGCGCCCCGTTCCCGACGGGCTGCCCGGCGAACTGTATCTCTCGGGCGCACAGCTGGCGCGGTGCTATCAGGGCGAACCCGCTCGTACGGCAGAGCGTTTCGTCGCGGACCCTTTCGAGCCCGGTGCGCGGCTGTACCGCAGCGGCGATATCGTCCGGTGGAATGCGGCGACCGAGCTGCTGGAGTACCAGAGCCGAGCCGATCTTCAGGTCAAACGCCACGGCGTGCGCATCGAACTGGGCGAGGTGGAGGCCGCGCTCTCGGCATGCGCGACGGTCGCGCAGGCAGTGGCGACGCTGCGCCCCGACGGAAGGCTCCTCGGTTATGTCGTGCCGGTAGCGGGCGCGGTCTGCGCCCCGAACGCACTCCGCACGGAATTGTCCCGTGTCCTACCGGCCGCCATGATGCCCGACGATATCGTCGTGCTGGAGGCGTTCCCCGCCACCACGGCGGGCAAGGTGGACCGGTCGGCGCTGCCCGAACCGGCGCCACGCGACATCCCGTACCGTGCGCCGTCGACGCCGGTGGAGCAGACGTTGGCCGAGGTGTTCGGGCAGGTGCTCGGCCGGGATCGGGTCGGTATCGACGAATCCTTCTTCGCCATGGGCGGCGACAGCGTCATGTCGATTCTGCTGGTCTCCCGGGCGAAATCGCGGGGCGTCCACGTCACCCCCGCGCAGGTCTTCGAACGTCCCACCGTCGCGGGGCTGTCCACGGTCGCCACGACCGGAGCGCCCCAGCGGCATATGCTCGCCGAACTGCCCGGCGCCGGGGTGGGGGAGATGCCACCGACGCCCGCCGTCCTCGCACTGATCGACCGCGCCGCATCCGGTCGTGTGCCGTTCGACCGGTACGCCCAGCATATGGTGCTCGACCTGCCCGCGGGCATCACCGCGACCGCGTTGCGACAGGTGATCGGGGCGGTCGTCGAACAGCACGACATGCTGCGCGCCCGGCTCTACCGCGACGCAGGCGGCGAGTGGCGCCTGTTCGCCGACCCACCCGGATCCTTCGAGGTCGGGTCGGTTCTCCGTCGGGTCGATATCTCGTCGGCCGATGACGTCGAAGAGGCCGTGATCCTCGCTCGTGAGACGGACGCCGCGACCGGCCGCCTCGACCCGGCGAACGGGGTCGTGCTGCGGTGTGTCTGGCTCGATCGGGGCCGCGGCGATCGCGGTGGGCTCCTCGTTGTCGTGATCCACCACATCGCGGTGGACGGCGTGTCCTGGCGCGTCCTGATCCCCGACTTCGTCGCGGCGTGGGCCCGGCTCGAGTCGGGCCGGTCGCCGCGGTTGCCCGCCACGGGCACCTCGGTGCGGCGGTGGGCACACGCGCTGCGCGACAGAGCAGATGACATCGAGCTGCTCGCCCAGGCCGACATATGGCGGGAGCTGCTGCGCGGGCCCGATCCGCTGTTCACCGATCGCCGGCTCGATCCGCGTATCGACACCCCCGCCACGATGCGCCGCATCGTCTGCGAGTTCGACGAGGCGACGACCTCCGCCGCCGTGACCGCGGTGCCTCCGCGCTACGGCACCGATACCAACACTGTCCTGCTGACCGCGCTGACCGTGGCGATGGTCGCGTGGCGCGGCGGTGACAGCTCCGTTGTTCCCGTCCGGATGGAATCCCACGGCAGGCACGGCGAGCTCGTGCCCGGCGCCGATCTCGCACGCACGGTCGGCTGGTTCACCGCGGCCTATCCGTGCCGTTTCGACCTGACGGGTATCGATATCGCGGACGCGATCGTGGGCGGGCGCGCACTCGCCGGTGCGGTGAAAACCGTCAAGGAACAACTACGTGCCGTACCCGAGGGCGGCCTCGGCTACGGGTTGCTGCGCTACTTCGGTACCGGCCTCGATCTGCCGGCCGAGACCACCCAACTGTCGTTCACGTATCTGGGCGCGATCTCCGCGGCGAACGGCCCCTGGCTGCCCACAGCCCTCGCGAGCAACCGTGATCCGATCGACCCCGGCCTACCTGCCGATGTGACCCTCGCGATCGATACCGCGGTGGTCGGTGATCGGCTCACCGCGGGCTTCTCGTTCCCCGAAACCCTGATCGGGCCCGACCGCGTTCACGAGTTCGCCGAGCTGTTCGGAACGGTCCTGCGCACCCTCGCGCGGCACGCGGCCGATCCCGCCGCCGGCGGGTGGACACCCTCGGATTTCGCCCCCGCCGGTCTGCGGCAATCCGAGATCGATCGCTGGGAGCGCCACTACGGACGGTTGTGCGATATCCGGGCGCTCACCCCGATCCAGGAGAAGTTCGCCGACCTCGCACCCTCGGACGGACCGGAGGTCCACACGCTCCAGGTGGTGCTGGCCTGCGAAGGAACTCCCGATCTCGCACGCTTACGCGCTGCCGCCCAGCATGTCGTGGATCGGCATTCCGCGCTGCGGGCAGCGTTCCTCCGCGACGGCGGCGGCCGGTGGCGTCAGCTCGTCGTCGCGACCGCGCCGATCGAGGTCGGGGAAATCGACCTGCGCGACCGCGGCACCGAACTCGACGATGTCCTGGCCGCGGAACAGGTGCGTCCATTCGACCTGGAAACGCCGCCGCTCATCCGATTCCTGCTGATCCGGACCGCGCAGCGCCGCTACCTGCTGTCGGTGACCAATCACCGGCTGCTGTTCGACGGCTGGTCCGCGCCGATCCTGATGCGAAACCTGCTGAGCGCCTTCGCGCTCGGTGTGGCCGACGCCGGCGAGGTGGACGACGGGTTCGCCACCTTCCTGCGCTGGCGGGCCGCGCAGGACCGGGGGCCCGCCGCCGCGGCATGGCGCGCTGCCCTGCGCGACCTCGCCGCACCGACCCTGGTCGCCGCGCCCGGCGCCGCACCGCGCGATCCGGTGCGGTCGCACTCCGAGCACCGGGTGACGCTGACGGCCGCGCGTACCGCCGCGCTGGCCGATGTTGCCGCCGCCTCCGGTGTCACGCTGAACACGGTCCTGCAGTACGTGTGGGCGTCGGTGCTGGGTGATCTCACCGGGACCGACGACGTCGTGTTCGGCGTGGTGGTCTCCGGACGGCCCGCGAGCATCCCCGGCGTGGACGCCATGGTCGGCTCGTTCATCAACACCGTGCCAGTGCGGGTGCGCCGCCGCGACGACCAGCCGATAGAGGCGCGTCTGCGGGCGGTGCAGGCCGAGCAGGCGGCACTACTCGACCATCACCATCTCGGGCCGGCCGAGATCGAGACCGCGGCCGGCGTTCCGGTGCGCGAGTACTTCGACACGCTGCTGGTGTTCGAGTCGTATCCGGTCGACGTCGCGCCGACCCCCATCACCGTGGGTGACCTGGTGCTGACCGAGCTGTCGTCGCGGGAGATCACGTTGTTTCCGCTGACCGCGACGGTATGGCCGCGCGACCGGCTGACAGTGGCACTGAACTGGCACCGCGATCTGCTGGACGACGATCTGGTACGCCGGGTGATCGCCCGGCTGGAAGCCGAACTGGAACGGGTCGCGACCCTGCCCGCCGCCGGCGCGAACGGAGTGAGATGACGCAGACGACACAGTGCCGGATCGACCACCCGCTGACCGTCGCGCAGCAGGAGATCTGGGCCTACACCACCCTGAACGGCGCGGATCATCGCTATCGCCTGGAGGGCTACATCCATCTGCGCGGGCGTATCGATCCCGGCCTGTTCGAACGCGCGCTGCGCGGTGTCGTCGCGGCCGCCGAGACCTTACGCATCCGGCTCGACACCGAGGGCCCCGAACCACGTCAGGTGATCGAGGACTGCACCGAATGGATCCTGCATCGGAGCGATCTCGGTGCGGCATCCGACCCGGTCGAGGCAGCACTGGCCTACCTGCGCGCCGCACCACCCGCCTTCGACCTGGCCGTCGCACCGCTGTTCGACCACCATCTGCTGGACCTCGGTGCGGCGGGTCACCTCTGGGCCCTCCGCGCCCACCACATCGTCCTCGACGGGGGCGCGTCGCTGGCTCTCATCAGGGCGGTCGCGCGGGCCTACACCGCGTTGCTCGGGGGTGAGCCGGCGCCGGAAGTCGTCGATACCGTCGCGGGATATGTCGAGCAGGACCGGCGGTATCGCGCCTCACGCCGGTTCACCGACGACCGTGTGTTCTGGTCCGAACGGCTCGCCGGGCTGCCCGACGCGCCGATGTTCGCCCATCCGCCGGTCGCCGTCGGCGCGTCCGGGCCGATCCGGCACTCGGGTAGTCCCGGTGACGAAGAATGGCGGGAATTCCGGCAGGCGGCAGCGCGGTTCGGCGTGGACTGGCCGGCCCTGCTGGCCGCGACGACGGCGCTGCTGCTGCACGCCGATTCCGGTGCCCGGACCGTGGTCCTCGGTTTGCCGGTTCCGGCAAAACGATCCTGGCGCGCGCTCGGTATGACCTCGAACGTCGTCGGACTGCGCGTCGAGGTCGACCCCGGCGGGTCCATCGGCGCACTCGTCGCGGCAACACAGTCGGAACTGCGAAAAGTGTTGCGCCACCAGCATTATCGGCGATTCGACCTGCTCGCCGACGGCGCGTCCCCGGGCGGCGAGCACCGCATCACCGGCCCGGTGCTCAATATCCTGCCCGCTGCGACCGATATCCGCTTCGGTGATGTGGTCGCCACACCGATCCCGGTATCGACTGGATACACCGAGGCTTTCGGCATCGGCATCCATCTCGGCGACGGTCCGCCACGCATCGATATGGACAGCACCGCAGATCGGTGCGATTCCGAGGCCTTGGCGAGTTTGCACAGCCGCTTCCTGACCGCGATGAAGGACGTGGCGGCAGCTGCCGCGGATACGCCCGCCGGTCGGCTGACCCGCGCGCCCGCGGTGGTCGTGCCGCGCAGCCCGCACGAGGATCCAGCGGGCGCGACGGATCGCAGTATCGCGGAGGTCTTCGATTCGGTCGCGCGCCGGCACCCCGAACGCCCTGCGCTCTGGTACGAGGGTGAGCACATCGACTATCGCCAACTGCAGGTCCGCGCGCGACGGTTCGCCCACCACCTCGCTTCCCGGCACGGTGTCGGACTCGGAACGCCGGTGGGTCTGCGCCTGCCGCGCACCCCGGAGCTGGTCGTCGCGGCGCTGGCTTTGATGCGGCTCGGCGCGATCTGCGTTCCCCTGCACGAGCAGGACCCGCCCGACCGTGTCGCCTGGATGCTGTCCTACACCGGCACCGAACTCGTTGTCGACGATATCGCGCTGGTGCGCGGCGTCTCGCGGTCCGACGGGCCGGTCCCGACCGAACCGGCCCACTCGGTACCCGCCGACGCGGCGGCCTGGCTGATGTTCACCTCCGGATCGACCGGCGCACCGAAAGGTGTACTCGCCACGCACCGAGCGATGGTGACGCGCTCAATCGACCGGATCGCCGCGGGCCCGGAATACGCACGGATGCTGATGCATTCGCCCTACGCGTGGGACATGGTCGTCTGGGAACTCTGGATGCCGCTGTTGCAGGGACATACCGTGGTGATCGCGACACCGGACCGGCTCGGGGCCGAAGACTTCCGCCAAGTGCTGCGGGCGGGCGAGGTCACCGCGGCGTTGCTGGCGGCAGGGCTGTTCCAGGTACTCGTCGACGATATACCGGACAGTCTCGGCCGGCTGCGCACGCTGTCGAGCGCCGGTGACATCCTGCCTCCCGATACCGTGCGCGCGATGCGCGCGACGGCGCCCGGACTGGCCATCGTCAACATCTACGGCCCGGTGGAAGCCACCGCCTACGCCACCGCCTACTCGATTCCGGCCGGACCGCTGCCCGACGAGGCGATTCCGGTCGGCCGAGCCGTGGACCACACCGAGGTACTGATTCTCGACGCCTTGCTGCGCCCGGTACCGCCGGGCATGGTCGGCGAGATCTACCTGACCGGAGCGGGCCTCGCGCGGGGATATCACCGGATGCCCGGCCGCACCGCGACCGTCTTCACGGCCAACCCCTTCGGCGCTCCGGGGTCGCGGATGTACCGCACCGGCGATCACGGCAGCTGGGGCGCCGACGGCGCCGTGCGGTTCCTCGGCCGCGGTGACCGGCAGGTCAAGGTCAACGGCATCCGCGTGGAGCCCGGCGAGATCGAACACGCGATCCGGAACATGCCGGGGGTGACCGCGGCGGTTGTCACGGCACACCGGGTGGCGGCGGGCACGAGCTTGGTCGCCCATGTGGTCGCGGCCGAACCGATCGACACCGCGGTCATGCGGACCCGGCTGGCGCGAGTCCTGCCCGCCTATCTGCTGCCGGCCGTGATCGTGCAGATTCCCGCGCTACCGCTGACGGCCAACGGCAAGGTCGACCGCACCGCGTTGACCATGCCCGCCTCGGTCGCCGCGGAGCCGCCGCGGACACCACGCCGGCAGATTCTCGCCGGGCTGTTCGCCGACGCCGTCGGACAGCAGCGGGTCGGCGTGCAGGACGATTTCTTCCGTATCGGCGGGAACTCGCTCGCGGCGATCCGGCTTTCGGCGGCGGCGAGCCGGACCTTCGGGGTTGTGGTGAGTCCGCGCGATCTGCTCGACGCGCCCACCGTCGCCGCGCTGGAGCGGCGCATCGCCGATCGCGGCGGCGATCCAGGCGCTGTCGACCGGGAACCAGTGGACGTCGCGTACCGGGAGAGCGACGGTACCGCCTCCCTTCCCGAGGACGCGATTCCGCTCACGCCGAGCCAGCAGCGACTGTGGACGGTCAACTATCTCAGCGACGGCGCGGCCGATTACTTGATGCCCGCCGCCGTGGACCTCATCGGTTCACTCGACGCGGCGATCGTGCGGACGGCGGTCCGCGATGTGGTGCGGCGGCACGAGATACTGCGGACCACACTGCCTTTCACCGCTTCGGGACCGATCCAGCGGATCGCGGCCTTCAACCGGGACGCTGTCGACTACCGCGAGGTCACCGACGTCGAGGACCTGAACCGATTGCTGGCAGCGGAGCTGGACCGCGGTTTCCGGCTGCTCACCGAGGCGCCGCTGCGGGTGCGGCTGTACAGGCTGGCCCCAGATCATCACGTTCTGCTCGTGATCCTGCATCACTGTGCGGGTGACGCCGAATCACTGGCGCTGTTGTTGCGCGAGTTCGAATTCGCCTACCTCGCACGCGCCGAAGGCGCGGCACCCGGCTGGCCGACGCCACCGGTCCAGTTCGCCGATTACGCCCGGTGGCTGCGTGACCACGGCGACGATTCCGTCCACGCGCAGTACTGGCGTGACCTGCTGTCCGGACTGGAGTACACCCCGCCGCTGGCCGTCGACCACCCCCGCTCCGCTGCCGGTGGATACCCGGCGGCGCTGCAGCCGTTCACCCTCGACGCGGCCGCCCACGCCGCGGTGCGGGACACCGCCCGTCGCCGTGGGGCGACCACCTACGCTGTCCTGCACGCGGCCCTCGTCCACGCCCTCACCGATATGGGCGCCGGACGCGATCTGGTCATCGGTACGGCACTGAGCGGACGCGACCGGCCCGAACTCGACACGATGCTCGGCTGTGCCGCCGATATCGTGCTGATCCGCACCGACCGCACCACCGCACCGAACGCCGGACAACTGATCGACCAGATTCGCGACCGCATCCTGGAAGCCCACGAGCACAGGCGCTACCCGTTCGAGCGAGCCACGGCCGCCCACGCCGGAACGGACCGCCCGCTGCCCCAGATCGTCACCACGTTCTTCCGCGATATCCCGGTCGCGGGCGGCGCGGGCGATATCGAGGTCCGGCTGCGCGAACTGCCACCCCAGCGAGCGGAGTTCGAGATACTCATCCAGCTCGGAGAAGCCACCGGCCCCGGCGGCGAACCGGCCGGCATCCACGGCGAGATCCGCTACGCCGCACCGCTGTGGGAGGCCACGACGATCACCGCGCTCGCACGCGGCCTGCGATCCGCGATCACCGCATTGTCGAACGGGTAGGTTGCGGCAGAACACACGTCATGAAATACAGCGCCGGAGTTCTGCTGTTCCGTCGTGACCCGGAGGTGCGAGTGCTGCCGGGGCCGACGGGTCGGGCCCTGTGGGCGCGTAAGGATGCGGGGCGTGGTCGATTCCCAAGGGTGAGTACGAGCAGGCCCGCGCCGCGCGCCGCGAATTCGACGAGGAGTTGGTTGGACCGCGAGGACGGCAGCCGAGGCCTGATCTCGGAAACGGTGGCCGGGGATCGTCTGCTGGGACCGGGCCGGTGGCCATCCGCGGCCTCCCGGGCAGGGCGCTGAGTCCGGTCGCGCAGCAGGGCGGTCGCACTCGCGTCCATTACTCGATATACAGGAGGCGTTGCCTGGTGAGCGCGTGGGCGTAGTGGTCGACTCGCCCCCGGACATCAGTGCTGACCCCACAGAGGATCGCACCGACGATTGCTTTCTGTTCCACATGATGGAACCTCGCCTCTAGCTCCAATGCCCTGTAGAGCTGTGCTTTGTCCGCTGGCGCGCCGGCGGCAGGAGATGGTTGCGCCCAACTCATGATGCTCACCTAGTGCGAACGATCGACCAGGGGTAACTGTCGTCACGAATCCTCGGCGATGAAGTCGAACATCGAGATCGCGTTGCGGAAGTCTCGGCGCGCTGGAATGTGTTTCGAGGCTGTGCGGCTCGCCTTCGCTCTGGCACCTGATCGATGGTCGAAAGTTGGAGCGACGGGACCTTTTCGATCAGGGTCGAACCCGACGCCATGACCGATGCCGTCTGGGCACTGGTGCTCGGTCTGGCCTTCCTGTATCTCGATGGAAAATTCGACGCCACCGCGCCCGAAGTTGTCGCCGCCCGGACCCGCGCGGCGGTCCATGCCGCCCTCGAGGCAGCGGGTCCGGCCCGGAAACCACCACAACACCCCGAACGTACGGTGACCTAGGGTCTGTGGCGAAGCGGCGGTGACGGCGGGCAATACCGCCCGCACGGTATCGGGGCGTGGCAGGCGGGGTGCCGGCTCCGCGGGTGTCCGAGCCGGTGGTTGACGGCGGCGATGTGCATGGTCCCGGGTAATGGACGGCGAGTTCGTCGAACCGGTGGGGTCCCGGCAGTAGCCGCCGGGTGGCCGCTGCATGGTGTTGTTCGAGCTGTTGGTGCCGCCTTCGCGCCCGCCCTGCGCCGGGCCGTGGACTGGCTGCGCGCCGATCTGTACGAACCCGAGTACGTGACGCTGTGCTGGGGCGACGCCCGCATGTCGAACATCCTCTACGACACCGAATTCCGGGTCACCGGCGTGCTCGACTGGGAGATCGCCTACATCGGCGACCACGAGGCCGACCTCGCCTGGATGCTGTTCCTGGATTGGGCGTGCTCGGAATTCCAGGACACCGAACGACTTCCGGGAACGCCCACCCGGCAGGAGACCATCGCGCGCTACGAGGAACGCAGCGGGATGACGGTCTGCAACCTGCGCTACAACGAAATCCTGGCGGCTGTCTTGCCCAGCATCCCGTTGCTGCGGATGGTGCACCGACTACAGCTGCCGCCGGAAATCGATGTGACTGCGTTCTGCGTCCAACGGATCGAGCAGTTGCTGGCCGAGGACTAGCGTGATCACGCGAGTGGACAGCGTTTCGTGTGTTGTGATCCTCGCTGACTCCGAAGGGGCGCTGCCACCGTCGTACCGGTCGGCCGTGTACGGCCGGCGCCGATGGGTTGCGATTCTCGCCGACCCCGAATGGGCGCCACCCCTGCACGAGCAGGGGCCATATGTTTCGGGACTATACAGAGGTGACCCATTCGTGACCGACCCGCGCGGAATCCACTTCGGAACCGCCAGGCGTGTCGTTGGACGCTTCAGGTTCTGAAGGAGGGAGTGGGATCAGAAGATGAGGGGGTCGCGGTAACCTACGGAGGGTGAGTTGCCGAGTCTGACTGCGTCGGCGCACGTTCCTCGCGGAAGTGTGCAGACGCGGATGCTGTCGTCGGTTCGGCTCATGATGCTGAGCAGTGGTGTCGGAGTCCGAGCCGTCGGCGCCCGGTCCTGCATTCGTCAGGTCTGACGAAATGCGTTGCTTTCACTGTTCATCGTCACGATCACGGCTGCACTGACACACACGACGTCCGATTTCGCCGATGAACGACGCCGAAATCACATGGACAACCAGGCGCAGCACGGTCCGGAGGTGTCCGATAGGAGGACACGTGTAGCAGCATCTCTCTCAGACCGGGTAAGGGAAGGAACCGCCCGAGCCCACAAATCAATGAAACCCGATTCCACCTCTGGCGATCGCGGAGCCGGAAGAGGAGACTCCAAGGTGGAGCGAATGCGACGCCTGGAGTGCGCCCGCTGTTGGTCGCCCGTAACGCGCAACAGTTGGTGGCCACTTCGGTGTCGGCTTCAGGTTCTGTGCCGTGTCGCGTTCTATGCGCTGTCGCGTCGTCTGCCCCGGCAGACAGATTCATTCGGTCGGTCGCTCACGTGTAATCGCCTGTGGTGGCTTGGCCGGGCATCATCCGGAAACGCCGCATGTCAGGGAGTGTCGAGATGAAAGCGCTTGTGTACGACGGGCCACGTGAGGTTCACGTGAAAGATGTGCCCGATGCGAGAATCGAGCAGCCGACCGATGTGCTGGTAAAGATCACCAGCACCAACATTTGCGGGTCGGATCTACATATGTACGAGGGCCGCACCGATCTGGAGCCCGGGATGGTTCTCGGTCACGAAAATTTGGGGATCGTCGCAGAGGTGGGCGATGCGGTGGTCAAGGTCAGCACCGGGGACCGGGTGTGTCTACCGTTCAACATCGGTTGCGGTTTCTGCCGCAACTGCGAGGAGGGGTTGACCGCGTTCTGCCTGACAGTGCATCCGGATCCGAAGATGGCCGGTGCCGCGTTCGGTTTTGCCGGGATGGGGCCGTTCTGGGGCGGGCAAGCGGAGTATCTGCGGGTGCCGTTCGGTGATTTCAACTGTCTGCGACTGCCCGAGGACGCCGAGGACAAGGAAGCCGACTATGTGATGCTTTCCGATATCTTCCCCACCGGTTGGCACTGCACCCGCCTGGCCGATATGCAGCCCGGGGATTCGATGGTGGTCTACGGGGCCGGGCCGGTCGGTCTGATGGCGGCGTACTCGGCGATGATCCAGGGCGCGAGCCAGGTGATGATCGTCGATCGTCATCCCGACCGGTTGCGGCTCGCCGAGCAGGTCGGGGTCACACCCATCGACGATTCCATCGGTGACCCGGTCGAGCAGGTCCTCGATATGACAGGCGGGCGCGGCGCCGATAAGGGTTGTGAGTGCGTCGGGTATCAGGCGCACGATCCGCAAGGTCACGAGGACGCCGCGATGACGATGAACCGGCTCGTCGACTCGGTGCGTTTCACCGGACATATCGGCGTGGTCGGTATTTTCCTGCCTCAGGACCGCAACGCCCCCGACGAACTCGAACGCGACGGCAAGATCGCCTTCGACATGGGGAAATTCTGGTTCAAGGGGCAGAAGGTCGGCACCGGGCAGGCCAACGTCAAGCATTACAACCGGCAGCTGCGTGACCTGATCCACCAGGGCCGGGCCACACCGTCCTGGATCATCTCTCATGAGCTCCCGCTGGCCGAGGCCGAGGTCGGCTACCAGCATTTCGATGCCCGCGACGACGGATGGACCAAAGTCGTACTGCATCCGTGAGGCGGCCCTGACCGAGAGGAGCACAACGATGACAACGGCACTACACGGCACGCCGATCGCGGCACTGGCTACTGACATGATCGAAGGCGTCGAACTCGGGCGACCCCGCGACCCGGTGCGACAAACCGTTGGGTATACAGAGTTGTGGTCTTCGCAGCGGGGCGAAATCCGTACACCCGACCCGAGCAGCGCCCGGGCCGATTGCCTCGGCGGAGAAATCGTGGTCGACGGCAACCTGATCTCGGGCCTGCCGTTCGACGACCTCCTCACGTTCTGTCAGACCGTCGTCGAGCAGTTCGCGAAGACCGGGGCGGGTGCGTCATGACAGTGAACCAGGGGTCGGTGTCCCTCGACGATGCGCAGCGGGTGATTGCCGCCGGCCGGGCCAAAGCCGCCGAGATCGAGTCGCCGTCGAATATCGCGGTGGTCGATGCCGGCGGCAACCTCGTAGCCCATGTGCGGATGGACGGCGCCTGGATCGCGAGCATCGACATTTCGATAAACAAGGCATTCACTGCGCGAGCGCTGGACATCTCGACCGAAGAGCTTGCGGCCGATGCGGGTCCGGGTGAGCAGTTCTACGGGATACACGCCTCCAACGGGGGGCGCATCATGATCTTCGCCGGCGGTGTCCCGCTGCGGCACAACGGCCAGGTCGTCGGGGCGGTCGGCGTCAGCGGCGGCACCGGGGAGCAGGACAAGGCCGTCGCCGCGGCGGCCGTGGCGGCGATGTGAACCGTGAGCTGCGTCGACAGGGCGATGTCGCGGAGGTCACCCGCGGGCGCCGACGAACCGGGCGTGTTCTCGGGTAGCTCGAAGCTGCGGCGGAGTAGCAACGGTTCGGCGAACGAATGTGCTGCGGCGGTCGACACATGATGCGTCGGCTGCGATAATTTCGTGTATCGGGAGTCCTGCTCGCGAAAGCACGATGTAGCGGCTGATGCGTTGAGCCCGTGGATGCGAGCCGATCGAGTGGTCGGCCTGCAGCCGTGCCGGTAGTACGGTCCGGCCGTCACCGACTCCCGTTTCGTCGTATGCCCAGGCGGATGAAGAACTGATGCGGTTGAGCCGTGCGTGAGTTCAACCCGTTGACCGACCGGAGCCGAACCGGTACAGGTGCGGCTCGGTAAACCTGGAATCATCGCCGCCGAGGGGGCGTGATGTCAGAGTCCAGTGGCGGTGCCTCCGCGGTGAATCCGAGCCGGCCGGCACGTCGGGTAGTGGCAACGTTCGGCTCTTACGCTGACGCCGAAAGCGCTGTCGACTATCTCTCCGTCCAGCATTTCGCGGTGAACAAACCAGCATTTCGCGGTGAACAAACCAGCCATCGTCGGACGGAGCTCTGCTCGGCCTGCTCATGTATGCGCTGCAGGGCGGCCGGCGCGACTTCACCTCGATCCAGTCATTACAACCACGTCACTACGAGGTCCTCGCCGACGTCGACGCCGCGGACGAGGCCGTCCGCCTGCTCGCCGGCCGGACCGATCGAAGGGAATGAGTCATGGCAACTGCAGTAGGCATCGACCTGGGCACCACCAACTCTGTCATCGCGAGCTGGCAAGCCGGCGAGGCGGTGGTGATCTCCAATGTCGAGGGAGCTCGGACGACGCCGTCGGTGGTGGCGTTCACCGAGAGCGGCGAGCGCCTGGTGGGTCAGCTCGCCCGTCGGCAGGCGATCTTGAATCCGAAGGGCACGATCTACTCGGCGAAACGCTTCATCGGACGTCATTTCGACGAGATCTCCGAGGAGGCCAAGGCGGTGAGTTTCGACGTCGTGCCGGGGGACAACGGTGAGGCGCGATTCGATGTGCGGGGTAAGAAATACGCGCCGGAGGAGATCAGTGCCCTGGTTCTGCGCAAGCTCGTCGACGACGCGAGCAAGTTCCTCGGTGAGAAGGTCAAGGAGGTGGTCATCACCGTTCCCGCCTATTTCAACGACGCGCAGCGCAACGCCACCAAGGATGCCGGCCGCATCGCAGGCCTGGAAGTCCTGCGCATCATCAATGAGCCGACCGCCGCGGCACTGGCGTACGGCATGGACAAGCAGACCCATGAGACCGTACTGGTCTTCGACCTCGGCGGCGGCACGTTCGATGTGAGCCTGCTCGATGTCGGCGAGGGAGTGGTCGAGGTGCGTTCCACGGCTGGTGACTCCCACCTCGGCGGCGACGATTTCGATCGACGGCTGGTGGACTACCTCGCCGATGAATTCCAGAGTGCGGAGAATATCGATCTGCGCAAGGACCCGCAAGCGTTGCAGCGCCTGTTCGAGGCGGCGGAAAAGGCCAAGGTGGAATTGTCCTCGGTGAGTCAGGCCCAGGTCAATTTGCCTTTCGTAACCGCTGACGCGAACGGCCCCAAGCATCTCACCACGACGATCATGCGCTCGAAGTTCGAGGATCTGACGGCCGATCTGGTGGAACGCTGCCTCGGACCGGTGAAACAGGCGATGAGTGACGCCAAGGTCACCGCCAACGATATCGACGAGGTGATCCTGGTCGGTGGTTCGACACGTATTCCGGCGGTGCAGGCGCTGGTGCGCCGGCTCACCGGCGGCAAGGACCCCAATATGAGCGTCAACCCCGACGAGGTCGTGGCGCTCGGCGCCGCGGTCCAGGCGGGCGTGCTCAAGGGCGAAGTCTCCGATGTGCTGCTGCTCGATGTCACCCCGTTGTCCCTCGGCGTCGAAACCCAGGGTGGGGTGATGACCAAGATCATCGAGCGCAACACGACGATCCCGGCCCGGCGCAGTGAGGTGTTCTCCACCGCGGAAGACAACCAGTCGGCAGTGGATGTCGTGGTGCTGCAGGGCGAACGTGAACGAGCCGCTGACAATCGGGTGTTGGGCCGGTTCCGGCTGGAAGACATCCGCCCTGCTCCGCGGGGCGAGGCCCAGGTCGAAGTCACTTTCGATATCGACGCCAACGGCATCCTCAACGTCACCGCCCGCGACAAGGACACCGGCAAGGAACAGAGCATCACGATCAGTGAGCAGGGAAATCTGGGTCAGGGCGAGGTCGAGCGCATGCTGGCCGAGGCCGAACGGAACCGGAGTGAGGACGAGGCGCTGCGGAAGGCGGTGGATGCGCGCAACGCGCTCGATTCGGTGGCCTATCAGGTGGAACGGCGACTCGCCGAACTCGGTGACAGTGCTCCACCGCACGACAAGGCGCGCGCCGAGATGCTGATCGCCGACGCCAGGAAAGCTGTGAACGACGGTGCTTCACCGGCGGAGGTGGCGCCACTCACCTCGGAGTTGCAGCAGTTGCTGTACGGGCTCGCACCGGTCCACGCAGGCGGCGACGGACACCGGGCAGACAGCGGAGACACCTCGTCGTCGGAGGACGACGACGTGATCGACGCCGAATTCGACCGGAGCTGAGGCACGCGATGGAAGGGTCTGCAGATCGTTCGACGACCGAGCCCGCGACCGACGGTACCGACCGTGACCAGGCCGAGACGCCGCCCGATCACACCGGTACGGAGGCCGAGTCGGCTCAACTCGAAGACCGCTGGCGCAGGGCCCTCGCCGACCTGGACAACCTGCGCAAACGCTACGCCAAGGATCTGGGCCGGGAACGCGCTGCCGAGGTGGCGAAGGTTTCCGCGGCGTGGCTGCCGGTTCTGGACAATTTGGAGCTCGCGCTGGCCCATGCCGGTAGTGATCCTCAGGCTGTCGTCGAAGGTGTGAAGGCGATCCGAGATCAGGCGGTGCAGGTGCTGTCACAGTTCGGCTTCGAACGCCACGACGAGGTCGGTGTGCCGTTCTCCCCGGAACTCCACGAAGTGGTCGGTGTGGTGGACCGGCCCGACCTCGCCTCCGGGACCGTGATCGAGGTCGTGCGCCCGGGCTACGGCGAGGACGGGCGGCAGCTGCGTCCCGCCGCGGTGGTCGTCAGCCGACCCGAAGGGTGAGCGGCGATGGCGCGCGATTACTACGAAGTCCTCGGAGTCCCACGTGGCGCCGGCACCGACGAAATCCAGCAGGCGTACCGCAAGCTGGCACGCAAGTATCACCCCGACGTGAACAAGGACCCCACTGCAGAGGACATGTTCAAAGAGGTGAACGAGGCTTACCAGGTGTTGTCCGACCCGGACACCCGCACACGCTACGACCGATTCGGTGAGGACTTCCGGCGGGTGCCCGAGGACTACGACGAACGGGTCCGGGCAAGCGCCGGTGGGTACGGTGGCGGGGGGTACGGCGGCGGGGGCGGCAGGGTGCATTTCGGTCGAGGTTTCGGTGGCCAGGGCCCCGTCGACTTCGAGGACCTCTTCGGGCAGATGTTCACCGGCGGTGGCGGGTATGGGCCGATTCCCGGTGCGGACCAGGAAGCGGAACTGGAACTGACCCTGGAAGAGGCTTATCGGGGCGGCAAACGCACTCTCCGACTGGACGGACGACAATACGACGTCGACATACCGGCCGGTGTTCTGGACGGCCGGCGAATCCGGCTGGCCGGGCAGGGCGGCCGGGGCAATGGTGATGCGCCACCCGGCGATCTGTACCTCGTGGTGCGGATCAAGCCACATCCCCGGTTCCGAGTGCAGGGCCGCGACATCTACGTCGACCTACCCGTATCGCCCTGGGAGGCGGTCCTCGGCGCGACCGTCGTCGTGCCCACCCCGGGCGGCGAGGCGAAAGTCAAAGTGGTGCCGGGTTCGTCGACGGGTAGGAAGCTGCGGCTGCGCGGCGAAGGAATGCCCAATCCGCGTGGCGCCGCCGGCAACCTCTACGCCGAGATCAAGGTGATGGTGCCGTCGAAACCGACAGCACGCGAACGGGACCTGTTCGAGCAATTGGCCGATGAATCGAACTTCGATCCGAGGAAAGTGAAATGAGCACTCCACTCCCGGGCGCCCGATACGTCTTGGTTCGCCGTACCGGATTGTCGCCGGATGCCTTCGCCGAACGAACCGGGATACACCCCGACCTGGCCCGAAAACTGGTCGCTCTCGGATTGCTCGAGGCCCACCGCGATGCCGGCGGCGAGATGTCGTTCGAATCATCCGAAGTGGCCCACGCGGCCCGTATCCAGCGGCTGCGGACCGGTCTGGGCCTGAACTACTCCGCAATCGGGCTCGTACTCGATCTGCTGGATCGAATCGAGGAACTCGAAGCCGCTTCCCGCAGAAGGAGGACGCCCCCATGGACACCGGCAGCCTGACCGAGAAGTCACGAGAAGCCCTGCAGGAAGCCCAGAATGTAGCGACAAGAAAGGGCCACACCGAGGTCGACGGTGAGCACCTGCTGCTCGCATTGGTCGATCAGCAAGGCGGACTGGTCCCCAGACTGCTCGAGCAGGCCGGCGCGGACATCGATGCGCTGCGATCCGATCTGGAGCGTGAGCTGTCGCGCCGGCCGAAGGTCAGCGGACCCGGCGCGACGCCCGGTCAGGTGACAATCACCCAGCGCCTGGCCAAGCTGCTCGATGCCGCGGAACGGGAGTCGAAGCGACTCAAGGATTCCTATGTCTCGGTAGAACATCTCGTGATGGCCCTTTCCGAGGAGGGGTCGGCCAGTGCGGCCGGGCGGGTCCTCGCGAGCCACGGGGTCACGCGAGAATCGTTCCTCGCTGCCTTGACCGCAGTGCGTGGCAATCAGCGCGTCACCTCGGCGACCCCGGAAGGCGCGTACGAGGCCTTGGAGAAGTACGGGCGCGACCTCGTCTCCGAAGGACGGGCCGGCAAACTCGATCCGGTCATCGGCCGAGATGCCGAAATCCGCAGGGTGACGCAGATCCTGAGCCGGAAGACAAAAAACAATCCGGTACTGATCGGCGACCCCGGCGTCGGCAAGACCGCGATCGTCGAGGGCCTCGCCCAGCGGATCGTCCGCGGCGACGTGCCCGAGGGTCTGCGCGACAAGACGATCTTCTCGCTCGATATGGGTTCCCTGGTAGCCGGTGCGAAATACCGCGGCGAGTTCGAGGAGCGACTACAGGCGGTGCTGTCCGAGGTCAAGGCGGCCGAGGGCCGCATCCTGTTGTTCGTCGACGAATTGCATACCGTTGTCGGCGCGGGATCGGTCGGCGGCGAGGGGTCGCTCGACGCCGGGAATATGCTCAAACCGATGCTCGCCCGCGGCGAACTGCACATGATCGGTGCCACCACACTCGACGAGTATCGCAAGCACATCGAATCCGACGCGGCCCTGGAGCGCCGCTTCCAGACCGTTCTGGTCGACGAACCCACCGTCGAGGACGCGGTCTCGATTCTGCGCGGTCTCCGGGAACGCCTCGAGGTGTTCCACGGCGTGAAGATCCAGGACGGGGCACTGGTGGGCGCGGTGACCCTCTCGCACCGGTACATCACCGACCGCTTCCTCCCGGACAAAGCGATCGACCTGGTGGATGAGGCCTGCGCGCGGCTGCGCACCGAAATCGACTCGATGCCCGCCGAACTCGACGAACTCACCCGGAAAGTCACCCGCCTGGAGATCGAAGAGGCCGCGCTGTCCAAGGAAGCGGACGCGGCCAGCAAGGCGCGCCTCGAAGAGCTGCGCAAAGAACTGGCCGACCTGCGCGCCGAAGCCGACGCCCGGCACGCGCAGTGGGAGGCGGAGCGGCAGGCGATCCGGCGGGTGCAGGAACTGCGTGGAGACCTGGAACGACTGCGTCACGAAGCCGAGGAAGCGGAGCGCAACTACGACCTCAATCGGGCCGCCGAGCTGCGATACGGCGAGATCACCGAGCTGGAACGCAGGCTCGAGGCGGCAGAGGAACAGCTGGCCACCAGGCAGGGCGGCAATCCGTTACTGCGCGAGGTCGTCACCGAAGACGAAATCGCAGAGATCGTGGCCGCATGGACGGGAATCCCCGTCGCCCGGCTACAAGAAGGCGAGCGGGAGAAGCTGCTCAAGCTCGACGAGATTCTGCACGAAAGGGTCGTCGGCCAGGACGAGGCGGTGCAACTGGTCGCAGACGCGGTGATCCGGGCGCGCTCCGGTATCCGCGACCCGCGCCGGCCCATCGGCTCGTTCATCTTCCTGGGCCCGACAGGCGTGGGAAAGACCGAGCTCGCAAAGACACTGGCCGGTGCCCTCTTCGACAGTGAAGACAATATGGTGCGCCTGGACATGAGCGAGTACCAGGAGCGGCACACGGTGAGCAGGCTCATCGGCGCGCCCCCCGGGTACGTCGGATACGACGAGGGCGGCCAGCTCACCGAGGCGGTGCGCCGCAAGCCGTACTCGGTGGTGCTCTTCGACGAGATCGAGAAGGCCCACGCCGACGTCTTCAATACCCTGCTGCAGGTGCTCGATGACGGCCGGATCACCGATTCCCAGGGCAGACAGGTCGATTTCCGCAACACCGTGATCATCATGACCTCCAATATCGGATCCCATCACCTCCTCGACGGCGTCACAGCCAACGGCGAGATCAAGCCGGACGCACGCGAGCGGGTGCTGGGGGAACTGCGCGGTCACTTCCGTCCCGAGTTCCTCAACCGGGTCGACGACATCGTGTTGTTCACGCCGCTCACCCTGCCCCAGATCGAGCACATCGTGGACCTCCAACTCATCGATCTTCGGAACAGGTTGTCGCAGCGGCAGATACACCTGGATATCACCGCGGAGGCACGCCGGCTCATCGCCGAACACGGTTTCGACCCGGTCTACGGCGCGCGGCCGCTGCGGCGCTACATCGCTCACGAGGTCGAGACCAAGATAGGTCGCGCGCTGTTGCGTGGCGAGATCGAACCGGGAGGCGCCATCCGTGTCACGGTGGACGGCGGTGAGCTCGCCGTCGCCTATGCCGAACCCGCTGTCGCGGCGGCGTGAGAAGGGGTGCGGTCATGGGATCCGAAACGGTGAAATGTCCGAACTGCGGCAAGATGAACAAGGTCCCCGCAGCAGGAGCGGGAACACCGCGCTGCGGGAACTGCCATGAGCCGCTGCCCTGGATCGCCTCGGCAGCAGATGACGACTTCGCGGAGATCGCCGAGAAGTCTTCGGTGCCTGTGCTCGTCGACCTCTGGGCGACCTGGTGCGGCCCGTGCCGCATGGTCAGCCCGGCGCTGGAACAGCTCGCCCGGGAACGCGCGGGTCGGGTCAAGCTGGTGAAGACCGACGTGGATGCTGCGCCCGAGACCGCCGAACGGTTCACCGTCCGCGCCGTACCGACTCTGCTCGTGATGGACCAGGGCAACGTTGTGGCACGTCAGGCAGGCGCCGCTCCTATATCACAACTGCGCACCTGGCTCGATCGAGCGCTCTCGGAAAAGGCAGGCAAGGAGATGAAGCCATGACTTCTGTACCTGTGGACCCACACGTGACCGCCATCCGACCCGTCGTACCCCGGACCCCGCAGGGCTGCGAGGAATGCCTTCGCCTCGGCACCCCGTGGGTCCATCTGAGGCTGTGCCTGACGTGCGGACACGTCGGTTGCTGCGACTCCTCACCGGGCAAGCACGCGAGCGCGCACGCTCGCACCATCGGCCATCCGATCGTCCAGTCGATGGAGCCGGGTGAAGATTGGCGCTGGTGTTATGTCGACCAGAACATCGTCTGAGGACACCACTCCCGTCCGCGACATCCCGCAGGTCGATGACGAGACTCCCGATGAGCTCGGGGCATTCCCGCGGCTGACCGACGACCAGATCGCGACGCTCGAAGTCGGTGGCGCGCGCCGACCGGTACGCGCCGGCGAGGTGCTGATCCGAGAGGGCGAACTCAGCAAGGACTTCTTCGTGATCCTTTCGGGCAAGGTCGCGATCATCGACGAGGGCGAGGGAAAAAGCCAACGCCGGATACTGCGGGTGCACGGTCCCGGCCGATTCCTGGGTGAGCTCGGGCTGCTGGAAGGCCAGGTGGCCTTCTTCACCGCCGAAGCGATCGAGGACGGCGAGATACTCGTCGTCCCGGCCGAGCGAGTCCGTGAACTGGTGGCCCACGATCTCGTGCTCAGCGATCTGATCCTGCGCGCCTACCTGGTGCGCCGGCACCTGCTGATCGGGCTCGGTTCCGGGTTCCGGATAATCGGCTCCTGCTATTCACCCGACACGCTGCGGCTTCGCGAGTTCGCGATGCGAAATCGGTTGCCCCACAGATGGATCGATGTGGAGCAGGACGAAAGGGCCGAGCAGTTGCTGCGCAGCCTGGACGTCGCTCCCGAGGACACTCCCGTCGTGATCTGGCACGGCGAAAAGGTGCTGCGGAATCCGGCCAACGCCGAACTCGCCCGCATCGTCGGGCTGCCGGCTCCGGACACGGTCCGGGACGCGACTCAGGACGTGTGCGACCTCGTCGTGGTGGGGGCGGGACCGGCCGGTCTGGCCGCTTCCGTGTACGGCGCTTCGGACGGGTTGAACACGGTGACACTGGAGTCGATCGCCGCAGGTGGGCAGGCCAGTACCTCCTCCCGGATCGAGAACTACCTCGGCTTCCCGGCCGGTATCTCCGGCGCCGAATTGGCGGAGCGGGCCGTGATCCAGGCCGGGAAGTTCGGCGCCCGGCTGCTGGTGTCAGCGGAGGTGACCGGTTTGGTGCCCGAGGACGGGCATCACGCGCTCCCGCTCGCGGACGGCGGTGTGGCTCGCGGCCGGGCCGTCGTGCTCGCCACCGGGGCGCGATACCGCAAGCTGACGGTCCCGGGGATCGAGGCACTGGAGGGAACGAGCGTGTACTACGCCGCGACCCATCAGGAAGCGCGGATGTGCGGCACCGACCCGGTGGCCATCGTCGGCGGCGGAAACTCCGCCGGACAGGCCACCGTGTTTCTCGCGGGCAGTGTCTCCCGGGTTCACCTGCTCATCCGCGGCAGTGACCTCGGAAAGAGTATGTCCCGGTATCTGGTCGACCAGATCGAGCGCCATCCGCGGGTGACCGTGCACCGAAATACCGAGATTCGTACGGTCCACGGGGAGAAGTACCTCGAAGAGATCGTGGTCGAGAACAATCACACGGGGGAGCAGGACACTGTCCGGGTGCGCGCCCTGTTCGTCTTCATCGGGGCGACGCCCTACACAGGGTGGTTGGCCGACACGATCGCACTCGATGACCACGGCTTCGTCCTCACGGGCACGGACGCGGTCCCCGCCCGAGGCGACGGCACACAGCGGACCGGTGCCCGGTTGCCGAGGACGCTCGAAACAAGCCTGCCCGGCCTGTTCGCCGCAGGCGATGTCCGTAGCGGCTCCGTGAAGCGGGTCGCATCCGCGGTCGGCGAAGGCGCGATGGCGGTTCGCCGAATCCATGAATACTTCGACAGGAGCTGACGACATGCCAGTAATGGGTACCGTGAAATTCCAGCAATTCTTCCGGGCAGCGGCCGGCCTGCAAGTCGACCGGAACGATCTGAAGCGCTATACGGATTTCGTCGACGACAAGATCTACGACCTGATCCTCATCGGTAAGGTGTCGGCAAAGGCAAATCTGAGGGACGTGATCGAACCGTGGGACCTCCCGATCACCAAGGGACTGCAGGAGAGCATCCACCGGTTCGAGAAACTCGACCAGGAGATCGAACTACAGTCCGTGCTCGATCAACTGACAGCCCGGCCGCCGTTGGACATGACGCTCTCCGAGTCGACCGAGCAGCGACTTCCGCTGATCGCCGGGGGCTTGAGCGAGGCACTGGCGCACACATTCGTCACGATCGAGCCGAATCATAGGAACCCCGGGACCGCCGAATGGAACGTCGCCTTCGACATCTTCCACCTCCTGCTCTGACCACCGTCCGCAGCCCGTCGAACCAGTAGACCGCCGCCTGGTGCGACGGCTCATCTACTACGAAATAGCCTGCACAGCAATGTATCCAGCTTGCAACGGTCACCAGCACATCGGTCGGCCTTCGACCCCGCGGTTCCACGTCCAACCCGACCTCTCGGCCGATGCGGCTCCCCGCGCCGCCGAACCACATCTGGACACTGGTCATCCTCGGAAGACCCCGCCACGAACGCCCTCATGTGATCGCCACAGGGAACCTCGAGAACACCGCCGGATCTCGCGCGCTCGCCGCCTGTGTCATCAGAGCACTCGCCACCCACTCGTTCGTGAAGTAGGCGTTCAACGCGGTGTCATACTGGAACAGGACAGGTAAAGGGGACAGTCGTGTCCGTATGGCACCTGCGGGACTTCCATAACGATGATCTGGACCAGGCGATCCGGCTGTGGGACCAGGGTCGACACGCTGACCTGTCCATTCCGGTGTTCCCGGTTTCGGAGGTCGTAGCCGCCGCCCGGGGCGGTCAGTCGGCTGTGGTCGCGCTGGTCAGGGAAGAGTTGGTCGGGATGGCCGTGGCTCGGGCGGAGGGTGAGCGGGGCTGGATCCTGATCGTCGCTCTGT
Organism: Nocardia sp. NPDC001965; assembly: GCF_053594175.1. Classification (NCBI taxonomy): domain Bacteria; kingdom Bacillati; phylum Actinomycetota; class Actinomycetes; order Mycobacteriales; family Nocardiaceae; genus Nocardia; species Nocardia sp. NPDC001965. The sequence goes on along the minus strand of NZ_JBSFDZ010000014.1, from coordinate 28,603 downwards.
CCGGTGCGTGGCGCAATCGCGGCCTGGGCAGTGTGCTGATCTCGGAGATCGAGCGTCGGCTGCGGGATAGGGGTGTCCGGCGGATCAGCGCGATCCTTACTCCTGGGTCGACCGGGACGGCCGCCCTGGAGAATTCTGGCTATCGCCAGGTGGACGGCCTGGTTTACTACGAGAAGGTGGAACATGTGGGGGCCGGGGACGCGGGGCTGCTCGCCCAGCTCGGAGGCCGGGTCCTGCCGCGCGGCCTGTGGGGGCAGCTGGCGGGTATGTGGGAGCCGAAGGAGACGATTGAGAAGCGTATAGTGCTCCCGCTCACAGAACCGGAGGTGGCAGAGCGTTACGGGGTCCGCCCGCCGAAAGCGGTCATCCTCTTCGGTCCGCCCGGGACCGGTAAGACCAGCTTCGCCAAAGCGGTCGCCTCCCGGTTGGGCTGGCCGTTCGTGGAACTGTTCCCTTCACGCCTGGCGGCCAGCTCCGAAGGAGCACTCGCAGCCTCGCTGCGTGAGGTTTTCGCGGATCTGATCGATCTGGACAGCGTCCTGCTGTTCATCGACGAGGTCGAGGAGGTCGCTGCCGCCCGCTCCGGTACCGCCCTGGACCCGGGTCATGGGGTCACCAACGAACTCCTCAAACTCATCCCCGCGTTCCGCTGTCACGATAATCGCCTGCTCGTCTGTGCGACCAATTCGCTGCGTACCTTGGATCCGGCCTTCCTGCGTCCGGGTCGGTTCGACTACTTCATCCCGGTCGGCCCGCCCGACCCGGCCGCGCGGGAGGCGATCTGGCGCCTCTACATCGGGCCTTCGGCCGAGAACGTGGACTTCGACGAACTGGTCGCCGCCAGCGAGATGTTCACACCCGCTGATATCGAGTACGCCGCCCGTAAGGGTTCACAGCGCGCCTTCGAACACGAGGTCACGTACCGTACCGGTGTCCCTGCCGGCACCGACGACTATCTCGCCGCGATCGCCGATACTCGTCCCACCCTTACCGAGCAGGCCCTGGCCAGCTTCGCCGAGGACATCGGAAACTACCTCCGTATCTGACCCCGCCCTGTCGCTGGGATTCGGCGGGCGGCAGCAGCCGGACCTCACCGATCTGCCGGATGCGATTCGGCGGCATGTGGGGGCCGTTGCCGACGAGCAATACTTCGTCGGCGACCTGCCGCGCCGAGGGCTGTTCCAGGCGTTTGCACCACCAGTAATAGGTCGAGGAGGCGAGTCCGTCGAGGGTGAGAGGGTGGTGGTTTGTAGGACTCGGATTACCTCGCCTTGGGCAGTGAAGATGCCGAGGGTCTGATTGCCTGGCCGATGAGTCGGGCTTCTTCGCGTTGCAGTGCCAGGGCGAGGTATCTGAATTCTTCAGCCGGCTGCACCGACGAGCTCTCGGTGGTCGACTCGGTCGGTCAGGAACGTCGCTATTGCGGTGGAGTAGGTGCCTGGGTGGGAGAAGCGGAACATGTGGCCGGTGCGTTCCAGCACGACCTCGGTGGCATCGTGGATGCCGTCGAGCATGACTTTGGCGGGGGCGGCTCCGACGATGACGTCGTGTTCGGGGTCAGGATCAGGGTCGGGACAGTGATGCGGTCGAGTTTGTCGACGTAGTCGGCCGCCAGAGTGGCGGTGATGCGGGCACCGTAGGACTGCGCGGGGGTGCTCTCGCGGAACACGCGGCGGCTTTCGGCCTTGCTCCAGCGGACCTGTCCTTCGCGGTCGAACGGTGAGGCGAGGCGCTGGGCGTGGGCGCGCAGGACGATGTGCTGGTAGGCGCCACCGCGCATCTTGCCCATGGCGCGCATCGCGGTGTTCCAGAACGGGGAGGTGATGGGGTTGGCGGCGAATCCACCCGACATCACCAGTCCGCGAAGGCCTTGGGGTCGGCGAACCGCCGATGCGAGCCCGATCTGGGCGCCGAAGGAGTCTCCGATCAGTACGTAGTCGTCGAGGTCTGCGATGGCGGCGGCGACGAAGTCTGCATAAGAGGGTGTCTTACGTGGGGAGTTTCTTGTAGCAGGTGAGAGCGGCAGCGAGTTGGAGAAATGCTGCGAAGAGATGGCCGTGGCGTTCGTAGCGGATGGTGAGACGCCGGTAGCCGGTCAACCATGCGATGGTGCGCTCGATCTTCCACCGGTGCCGGCCCAACCTGGTGGGATCCTCGACCCCACGACGGGCGATGCGGGGCACGATCCCGCGAGCGCGGAGCCAGCGGCGGTGAACGTCGAAGTCGTAGCCCTCATCGGCACGCAACTTGGCGGGTTTCCCGCGGCGCGGGCCGCGCCGCGACCGCACCCGCGCGATCTTCTGGACCATCGGTTGCAGCATCACCGAGTCGTGAGTGTTCCCGGCGGAAACCCCGGTGGACAGCGGTATTCCGTTCGCATCGGAGATGACGTGAAGTTTCGAGCCTTTCTTCCCGCGATCGACCGGACTGCGGCCGGTCAGAGATCCCCCTTTTTTGCCCGTATGGACGCTGCGTCCAGGATCGCCGCACTCCAGTCGAGCTCGCCGGCTGCTCCGAGCCGGTCGAGTATCTCTCGGTGCAGCGCGTCGAATACGCCGGCATCAGCCCACACCATGAACCGTCGATGCGCGGTCGGGACGCTCACCCCGAACGACGGCGGCAGGTGCCGCCACGCGCAACCGCTGGTCAACACGAACACGACCGCAGTGAACACAGCTCGTTCGTCCACCAGTGCAGTCCCGCCGCCCTGCGGTCTGGGGCTGAACTCCGGTAGCAACGGTTTCACGATGTCCCACAACGTATCGGGACCAGTCTCTGAGCAAGTCTGACGACCACGGGTCACACTATGCCGCACAACGAATTACATCCACGTAAGACGCCCTGTTACTGGGTACTGCCGCCGACCTGGGCCCTGTGGTTACCGGCGGGGGTGGTGCACCGAACCGGCGCCACCCGCGAGGCAGTGTTGTGCAGCCTCTACCTCGATCCGGCAGCATGCTCCCCGGACTGGTCCGAGCCCACCGCGGTGGGCGTCGGCGCGCTGCTGGCCCAACTGATCACCTATCTCGCCCGCCAGGATCTCGCCGAAGACGCACGGCAGCGAGCCGAGGCTCTCGTGCCGGACCTGCTGCACCCCGTACCGACCCTGCCGATCGACGTCCCCCACCCCGTGGACGAACGGGTCCGCGCGGTGGCCGACACGCTGCTCGCCGACCCCGCCGACCCCCGCAGCCTCGAAGCACATGCGCACGACATCGGAGTGAGCCGACGAACACTGACCAGGCTGTTTGTCCGCGACACCGGTATGAGCTTCGACCGCTGGCGCACCCATATGCGCTGCGCGCCGCCCTGCCTCTCCTGGCCGAAGGCCGTACCGTCTCCCAGGCCGCCCACGCCGTGGGATACACGACTGCGAGCGCTTTCCTCGCGGCGTTCCGCCGGACCGTGGGGACCTCACCCGGACGATACCTCCACGCGGGCGCCGGGCTCGGCCTGTGAATCGAATGGGCCCATGGAAGCGCACCGCACGTCACAGCGGCCGCTCACTGTCCGTGAATCATGGGCCGACACCACGACAAACCTGAATCGTGAGGCGTGCTGGACGTGCGTGGTGGACGGAGCCGCACTGCCCGGGGCAGTCCGGTGGCACGGGTATCGGTCCGGTCCCTGGCAATTCAGGGCCGGGACGACACGCGGCCGCGGTGCCACGTCCAGCGCGAGCGGGGGCCTGCTTCGGCGTTCGGGGCGAAGCGTGCTCAGAGCCCTCCGAAGGTCGCCGCGCGTCACGGTAGCGACTGAACGTCGCGCCTGGATCCCGTGACGACGACCTCCGGCCCGGATCAGAGGATTTGGCGCAGAAACTGCCGGGTCCTGGGGTTCTGCGGATTGCCGAAGAATTGATCCGGGCCGGCGTCTTCGACGATCTTGCCATCGCTCATGAAGACGATGCGGTCGGCTGCTGCCTTGGCGAAGCCCATTTCATGGCTGACCACGACCATGGTCATTCCCTCGTCCCGCAGCCGGATCATCACGTCGAGCACCTCCTTGACCATTTCGGGGTCGAGTGCCGATGTCGGCTCGTCGAACAGCATGACTTCGGGTTTCATGGCGAGCGCGCGGGCGATGGCGACACGTTGCTGTTGTCCGCCGGACAGTTGCGAAGGGTAGTTGTCGCCCTTGTCTCCCAGGCCGACCAGGTCGAGCAGTTCCCGGGCTTGCCGGCGCGCGAGGTCCTTCGGGGTGCCCAGTACGTGCCGCGGTCCGGAGGCGACATTGTCCAGGGCTGTCATCATCGGGAAGAGATTGAAACTCTGGAACACCATTCCGGTGCGCCGCCGCTGTTTCGCGAGCTGCGTCTCGGGGAGAGAGCGCCGCCGATCGTCGTCGGTGAATCCGATCATTTCGCCACAAACCCGCACTGTGCCCGATTCGATTGTCTCGAGGCAGTTCAAGGTACGGAGCAGGGTGCTCTTACCGCTTCCCGAAGGACCCAGTAAGAGGACCACTTCTCCTTTGCTCACGGAGAAGTCGATCCCGTCGAGCACGACCAGGTCGTTGTACGCCTTGGTCATATTCCGGACTTCGACCATCATCGGAGCTTTCTCCATGACACCGGTCATCGATTCACCGCCTCTGCTTCCAGCGCACTCTCGTCCAGGACCGTCGAATCCCGGGTGCCCTTACGTTTGTAGTTGCGGTCGTAGCCCTTCCCGGCACGGGCTTCCAGCATCCGTTGGATCACACCCCACAGGGTGGTCAGGACCAGGAAGTACAGCGCTGCCGCACAGAGCCCCTCGAGCACTCGGAAATTGACCTGCACCAGGAACTGTGTTCGCCGGAGCAGCTCTTGAACCGAGATGACCGACACCAGCGTGGTGGTTTTCAGGAGCCCGTTGAAGCTGTTTCCGAGCGGTGGGATCATCACGCGCAGCGCCTGCGGCAGTACGACCACCCGGAACACTTTCGTCGGCGACATACCGAGCGCCCGCGCGGCTTCGGTCTGACCGGCGGGAACGGAGAGCAGACCCGACCGCACGATCTCGGAGAGGTAGGCCGCTTCGTTGAGCACCAGACCGAGCAGCGCGGCCTGGATGACCCCGAGTTTGATGCCGACCTGCGGCAAGCCGGTGTAGATGATGACGAGCTGGACGAGCAGGGGAGTACCGCGCATCAACCAGACATAGAACCCGGATACCGCGCGCAGTGGCAGGAACCGCGAAGACCGTGCGGCGGCGACCGCTACCGCGAGAACGAGACCGAGCACCATGCTCACGACCGTGAGCCAGATCGTGACCCACGCCCCCTCGAGTAATTGTCGGCTCGTCAGGATGGAAAAGAATGCGTCCCAGGACCACATGGGGATGCCTTTCGGATAGAGCTGAGCTGTGGATCAGCTGTCCAGCGGACCCGTGCGCACGGCGATATCACCCTCGTAGCCGGCGACGCCGTACTGACCGAACAGATCCGGGAGGTAACCGTCCGCACGCATCTCGGTGAGTACGCGCGCCACCTCGGTGGCCGCCTTGCTGTTCTTGGCGAAGCCCATGGCCAGCGGCGCTTTGTTGATACCGCCGACAGCAGTCTCGAACCGGCCGTCTTTCTGGTAGAAGGACGTGACCGACTCCACGATCGAGGCTCCGTCGATCTGGCCGGCGGACAATGCCTGGTAGGCATCGGCGTTGGTCTTGAAGGTCTGGACCTTCAGCGCGGGCTTGCCCTGTGCGGTGAACTGTGCGGCGAGCTCGGTCAGGGTGTCGAACTCGTATCCGGGCGCTTCGACGCCGATCGTCTTTCCGGCCAGGTCGTCGATATCGGCGATCGACTCCGGGTTGCCGGAGGGGACCGAGATGGACACCGCCTGCTCCTCGTAGGGTACGAGATCGATGGTCTCCGCGCGGGCCGGTGTGTAGAACATCCCGGTATCGATCATGTCCCAGCGGCCGCTCTGCACACCCGGAATCTGCGCGTCGAACTCGATATTGACGAACTTCGGCACCAGGCAGAGTCGCTTGGCGATCTCCTTGCCGAGATCGACGCGCATGCCGATGACCGCACCGTCGGCGTCGACGTATTGCATGGGCGGGAGGGTCGCGTTGGTCGCCATGGTCAGCGTGCCCGCGTCCGCGAGGTCGGCGGCGCCGAGTGTCGGTGAACAATCTGTCGGGGCGGCGGCCTCCTCGGCCGAACTGCATCCGGTGACAGCGGCGGCGGTGACGACAGCTACCGCGAGTCCGATGATCTTGAGCATTGACGAGCCTTTCGAGATGTACTGCACCGCAGTCGAGGTCGGGGAAATTCGACATCGATTCACCTGATGTGATGGGATCGATTGCATTGGGATCGATTGCATTGAGAGTGGCAAAACCCGGAGGAGCCGTCAATACGGTTAACGCGTCCGGCACCCAGGAAATCAACTGTTAACGAGACGGTGGATCGGGCGACGAATTCGGCTGGGCTCCGGCGCGGGGGCGGCACGATTCACGTTCGATCAGGCGCGCACCGATCCGATACGTCCGGCCATCCGGTTCGGCCGCGTCGTTGATCTGCTGGAAGAGTAGATCCATCGCGACATTCGCCAGCTGAGTGGCGCCGTTGTCCACAACGGTGATCGCCGGTTTCCACATCGCCAGCCACGGCATGTCCTCATGGCAGATCAGGGACAATTCGTCGGGAATGGATACGCCGCGTGCCGACAATGTGGGCAGGATTCCGAACACCGCCTCGTGATTGGCCGCGTACAACGCGGTCATCGACGCTGTCCCGTCGAGCAGGGAGTTCACCGCTTCCGCACCGAACTCCGTTGTGAAAGGCCCTTTGCGTACGAGTTCGTCGTCGACCTCGATTCCCGCGTCGGCCAGCGCCAGCCGGTAGCCCTCGAACCGCTCCCGGCCGGAGGTCGCGTCCGTGGTGCCGCCCAGATAACCGATCCGGCGATGTCCCAGCGCCAGCAGGTGCGCGGTAGCGTCCCGGGCGCCGTCGAGATCATCGGCGAGTACGGTGGCGGCCTTGCTGCCCTGTACCGATCTGATGAGGTTGACCACCGCGCGCCCCTGCGACAGCAATGCGTTCGACGCGGTGGCGCTGCGTCCGCTGCCGATGACTATTGTGCCGTCCACCCCGTGCTCGCCGAGCATCGCGAGCACGTCGTTCTCCCGGCCGGGATCCGCGTCGGTGATGCACAGGATCACCTGGAACCCGCCGGCCGAAGCTCTTTTCTGTACCACTTCCGCGACTGTGTGAAAGGTCGCGTTCAGAAGGTTGTTCATCACCAGCCCGATCAGGTGCGACCTGTTCGACCGAAGCGCGCTCGCGGCCCGGTTCGGTCGGTACCCGAGTGTCCGGGCAGCGTTTTCCACTGCTGTCCGCGTCTCGGCGGAGATCAACGGGGATCCGCTCAGCGCGCGTGATGCGGTACTGCGCGATACGCCCGCGGCGACCGCGACATCGACCAAAGTGACCGCCATCGACTCCTCTTGTCTCCATGCTGTTTCCCGACTTCGAACAGTCGACACCGCCGACGTTACGACGAGGTTTCCGGCTTGACGGCGGCGGTTGTCTGACGGCAGTCTATGCAATCGATCCCATAATTATCGGCGAATGGCCATCTCCGGTGGATTCTTCGCTCGAAAGGCAGCACCAATGAATCGCGATGACGTCTCGTGGTCCGGATACTGGCCGGCGGCCCCTACCCCGTTCACTCCTTCGGGCGCGCTCGATACCGAAGCGCTCGGGTCGTTGATGGACCTGTACGCCGGTATGGGCGTTAACGGGGTCCTCGTCAACGGCAGCACCGGTGAATGGTTCAGCCAGACCGACGACGAGCGCCGGACGGTGACAGAGGTGGCGGTCGAAGCTGTCGCCGGTCGATTCCCCGTCGTCATCGGAATCAGCGCGTATACGGCTCGGCAGGCGTCGGCGCTGGCGGTGCACGCCGCTTCGGCCGGTGCCGACGGCGTACTCGCCACACCCCCGCCGTACGTGCACACCTCACCCGACGAGACGCTGCAGTTCTTCGCCAGCGTCACCACCGCCACGTCGTTGCCGTTCATGGTCTACAACTGGCCGCGCGGGGTCTGCGTCGATATGGGCACCAGCCCGGGGCTGTTCTCCCGGCTGGCCGATCTCGACAACGTCGTCGCAATCAAGGACAGCACCGGGAACTGGCTGTCGATGCTGGACACCGTCGAAGCGGTGGCGGACAGAGTCCGGGTATTCGGCAGCTTTCTGCATCGGCGCGGACTCGCCACACTGCTCGAACTGGGTGGTGACGGCAATATCGATGGTGGTGGCGTAGGCGCGCCGTTCGCCGTGCCGTTCTATCGTGCGGTGGCATCCGGCGATGCCGAATCCGCACGCGGCTGGGCCGACCGGTACCGGGCACTGTCCGGGCGGCTCATCGACGGCGACTACAGCGGCGTGTTCGCCTCACCGATTCCGCAGCTGAAGGCGGTCATGAATCTGCTGGGCCAACCGGGTGGCGCGGTGCGGGAACCGTTGCTCCCGGTGACGGACGCGACGACCCTTGCGGCATTGCAGACGATCATCGACGAATCCGGCATCGCCGAAGCGTCGGCGCGCACCCTGGGAGCCGGCAGTGCACACTGAGGTCGACACAGTGGTCATCGGAGCCGGAATAGTAGGCGCCGCGACCACATTGGCGCTTACCCGGGCCGGATCGCGGGTCGCCGTGCTGGACCGCACCACACCGAACACGGCCGGTTCGGGTACCACGGCGGGAAACCTGCATATCCAGACCATTCACGCGCGGCGGCCGGGACAGGGCGTTGCCGTCGATGTCGAACGCCTACTGCCGCTGCAGAAGGCCACCAGCGGGTTATGGGATACGCTCGCCGACTCCGTACCCGATCTCGGCCTCGTCCGTTGCGGCGGATACATGGTCGCCGAGACCGAGGAACAAGTACGCCGGCTGCACACGAAACACGAGTGGGAACGTGCCGCCGGAATACCGACGGAAGTCCTGACCGGGGACGAAGCGCGTCGCGTATTACCGCTACTGGGGCCGTCGATCGAAGGGGCCACCTGGTGTGCCTGGGACGGCTTCGCCGAACCCGATATGGCGGGACCGGCCTTATTGCGGCGCTCGGTCGCCGAAGGCGCGGCCCTGCACTCGAACACGCCGGTGACGACGCTGCGTCGCGCACACGGGCAGTGGGAGGTCGGCACACCTGCCGGAACATGGCACACACCCGTGGTGATCGACGCCGCCGGCCCGTGGATGGCCGATATCGCCGCCCTGGCCGGTGTGCATCTGGACCTGGCGCCGACATCCCTGCAAATGCATGCTCTCGCCGCCGCCCCGAATACGCTCGAGGTGCTGGTCCAGCACGTCGGTGAGGGTATGTCGATCAAACAGGACCGGCGAGACCGTCTCGTCCTCGGGGGCGGCTGGCCCGCAGGGCCGTTCCACGACAGCGACCCCGCGCCGATTCTGGAGAACAGCACCACCGGCAACCTCGCCCAGGTCGCCCGTTTGCTCCCGGCGCTATCCGGCGGGCAACTGCGCGAGGCGTGGACCGGTCCGGTCGTGACGACTCCCGACGAAATGCCGGTCATCGGTGAACTCTCCGGTGCACCCGGACTTTTCGTCGCCGGTGGTACCTATTCGTTCACCTTCGCGCCCCTGTGGGCGGAGCTGCTCACGGCACTCGCGCTCGGTAGAGATGCTGGTCTCGACGTGTCGGGCTTTTCGCCCGCACGACTCGTTCAACTTCCCACGCTTTGAGGACGGTTCTCATGGATCGGGTCACAATGTTCGTCAACGGGCAGGCGATGTCCGGCGGCACACTCAACGACGCGTTGACCGACGCACGATTTCTCGGCAAAGTCGAGACCGCCCCGAAGTACCGGTTCTACTCTGTCCGCGACGAATTCCCCGGCCTGCACCCTGTCGCCGAGGGCGGCAGCACGGTTCCGGGGGAACTGTACGAGGTCGATTACGACGTCCTGCGTGAGCAACTGCTGCCACGCGAACCGGCCGAACTCGAACTCGGCGTCATCGAACTCGCGGACGGTACCGGTTCGCTCTCCATGCGCATGCGGGAGAGCGCACTCGGCGCGCCCGGTGTGACCGATATCAGTGACCGCGGCGGATGGCTGGCATACCTGGAGGACAAATGAAGAAGGTCGTCCGTGGTGGCACCGTCGTGGAATCGAATTGGTCCGCGGCAGCCGACCTCGTGATCGATGACGGCAAGATCGTGGCAGTGGTCACACCCGGGACCGCGGTCGGCGATCCCGCCGAGGCCATCGATGCCACCGGCAAACTCGTGATGCCCGGGGGCGTGGACCCGCACTGTCATGTCGGATTCACCTCCGGCGAGTTCACCTCGCTGGATTCCTACCTCGAATGCACCACCGCCGCGGTCTTCGGTGGGACCACGACGATCGTCGATTTCGCCATTCCACGTCCGGGCCAGCAGCCACTCGACGCCGCGGAAAAGCAACGTGCCAAAGCCGTCGAGGGACTGTGTGATTCGGCCCTGCACGCCTGCGTCGTCGAATGGGACGAGACGACTGCCGGGCAACTGACGGCCATGGCCGACGCCGGTATTCGCACGGTGAAGATGTTCACCACCTACGCCGGTGAGACCATGGCGAACGAACACACGATCTTGAATACCATGCAGGTCACCCGCGACCTCGGCGGTATGGTCGTCATCCACTGTGAATCCGACGCCATCGTCACCGATGCGCAGAACTCCGCGGCGGCCACCGACGGTATCGATGCTGCCCATATGTCGCAGACGCGACCGGAACTCGCCGAGACCGCGGCCGTCGCCGCGATACTCGCGATCGCCGAATCGCAGGGCGCGCCGGTGTACTTCGTGCATCAATCCAGCTCCGCCGCGGTCGAGCTGGTAGTCGACGCACGGAAGCGGGGTCTGGTCGCCTTCACCGAGACCGTCGCACACCATCTCACGCTCGACGACACCGAATACGCCGGAGCGGAACCGGAACGTTTCGTCTGCTGTCCGCCGCTGCGATCCGCCGATATCGTCGAAGGCCTCGGCCGGCAGCTGTTCACCGGGAACATCACCACTATCGGGTCCGATCACTGCTGCTACGACACGACGCAGAAGCGATCACACCGTCACGACGTGCGGCATATGCCCAATGGGCTGCCCGGTGTCGAAACACGGCTTCCTGTCGTCTTTTCCCACTATGTGAACGGGATGGGGTTGGCGCCGAGCAGGTTCGTCGAACTGACGGCGACGAATCCCGCGCGGACCAACGGTCTCTACCCTCGGAAGGGTTCACTGATGCCGGGGTCCGATGCCGATATCGCGATCTGGGATCCCGGACTCGAGTGGACGGTCACCACCGGCGAGCTGCATATGGCCACCGACTACACCCCGTACGAGGGACGGCGACTCCGTGGTAAGCCGGTTACTGTCCTGGTGGGCGGTGTCGTTGTCGTCGAGGACGGGAAGCTGGTCGACGGGACGCCGCGGGGCCGGCACCTGCGGGCGGATCCGTTGGACTTCAGCGGCGCATTCCACATGTGAGCCGGTGATCCACGCAGGAACGGCGAAGTGCCGAGCCGATGGATAGGTGAAAACACTTGGTTCGGGTGCTTTTTTGTCATTGACCCTATGTGTTGGTGGATCGTTCGATCGAGGGCGTGACCGACAGTCCTTTCGAACCTCGCCGTGGTGACCGTGCCCGGCGCCGGCCACCGTCAACGCCTCGGCGCGACGACTCCGAGTACGGTCACGAGCCGGATTACCGGTTCACGCTGGCAAACGAACGCACCTTTCTGGCGTGGATCCGAACGTCGTTCGCGCTGCTGGCCGGGGGTGTGGCGGTGCATCAGTTCGTCGCGCCGTTCGACCTACCGGCGGCGCGGACCGGGATCGCGCTCGGTTGCCTCGGTCTATGGTTCTCGCCGGTGGTGCCTACGGGCGCTGGCGGCAGGGGCCCGGCGGCCGAGGCAGTCTCTGAAGCCGCGCTCGGCCGGGAGCGGGTGAAGCGACGCCCTCTGGACGCTCGGCATGTGCGCGTGAGCTCAGGCGGGGACGTCGGTCAGGCGGCGCAGGCTGAACGGTTCGGCGAGGATCTCGTCAAGCGCGGCGGCCACCTGCTTGAAGTGCGGCAGGCCGAAGTGATGGTCCAACGCTTCGGCGTCGGTCCACTCCTCCACGATGATCATGCGATCCGCGCGGGTGGGGTCGGTGTACGGGTGGTAGCCCAAGCAGCCCTCCTCTGCCAGCGAGGGGGCGATCATCGCGGTCAACTCCTCACGCAGCCGCTGCTCCTGTCCCGGCTTGGCGACGAAGCCGGCGATGATGGACAGGGTGTTCGACATGAGAATCTCCCTCAGGGTGTTGTGGGTGGTTGTCGTGTCCGCGCAGCGAACGCTGTCCATCGTGTCGGCGTGCAACGGTTCCTCCCAGTACTCCGATCAACCGGGGGCGGTCCCGCCTGGGTCTGGCCGGACCAGGCAGAACGGACCAGACGTGATGGACACTGGAGAACATGGATCGTGCCCGACAGCTCAGCGAGTTTCTCAAGACCCGCCGCGCCCGCCTGCGCCCTGACGACGCCGGTGCCGTCGGCTTCGGTGGCCAGCGCCGAGTGCCCGGACTGCGCCGCGAGGAACTGGCCCTGCTGGCCGGCGTCAGCGTCGACTACTACACACGTCTCGAACAGGGCCGTGCCCGAAATGTCTCCCCGGATGTACTCGATGCTGTGGCTCGCGCCCTACAACTCGACGTTGACGAACGCATGTACCTGCACAACCTCGCCAAACCCGCCGCGCCCCGCAAACGCCCAAGCCGACCCCAGCAGGTCGGGCCCGAAATGCGGCAAGCTCTCGAGGCCCTCACGGCAGTCCCCGCCTACATCATCGGACGGCGCCTGGACATCCTCGCCTGGAACGACCTCGCCCGACTGCTCATCGCCGACTTCCCCGCACTTCCTGCCACAGAACGCAACATGGCTCGACTGGTTTTCCTGGACGAAGCGTCGCGCGACCTCTACCCAGACTGGCGGACCAAGGCACGCGACACCGTCGCCAACCTGCGCTACGATGCGGGCCGCCATCCCGACGATCCGCAACTGGCAAGCCTCGTCGGTGAACTCTCCCTGGCCAGCAGCGAATTCCGGCACCTGTGGGCAGAGCACAACGTCCACGCCAAGACTCGTGGCCGCAAGCGGTTCCGCCACCCCCGGATCGGTGAGCTCGCCCTCGACTATGTCGCCATGCGAGCGCCCGACGACCCGGACATGACCATGATGATCTACAGCGCACCCGCCGGATCCGACACCGCCGCCGACCTACAGCTGCTGGCAGCGCTGACCGCGTCGGCTCCCGAGCCGGTGCCGACCAACCCTCCGAAACCACGTCCCTGACCACAACCGGCCATTGGGGCACCGGGCACATCGATCCCGGCCGCCCGGTGGACCGGCCAGTGACCTGACGAGGTCCTCGGTCGACGTCACTTCGCGGGCGCCGATCGTCGGTGGTGTCGACCGCCTATCCCGCTGTCGCTACCTATGGTGATGTGTCCGGTGGATGCGCGATCGACGGAGGCGCCGGCGTCGTCGACGTCGGGGGACTGGTCGTCTTCGGCGCCGTGGTCGTGGTAGATCCTGGCGATGTGGTCGTCGGCGACGTAGGTGTTGTGGGCACCTCCGGTGACGTGGATGTCGTGGTCGAACTCACCGGAATCGGGGTCGTCGTGGTGGTTGTGGGCACCGTCGTGCTAGTTGCGGTCCTGGTCGGCACCGTGGTGGTGGTCGGCGTCGTGGTGGTCGGCACTGTGGTGGTCGCCGGGGCGGATGTGACGGTGATCGTCGACGGATCAGTCGGCACCGTCGCCGTGCTCGGGTCGGCTGTCACCGGGACCGTCGGTGTATCCGTCGGAGTCACGGTGACAGTCACCGTGGACATCGAGGTCGAGGTGACCGCTCCGGGGTCCGGCACGCCGGCCGTGGCCTGGATCGAAAGGCTCACGGTGGCAGAGAAACTCGCGCTCACCGACGCATCGGTCGAATTCCCGGCCGGGGCATCCGGCGCTGTGGCTGTCGTCGATTCCGTCGCAGTGGTCGTGCCGGTACCGGGGTCGGTGGATTCGGGGGGCGGCTGGGCGGTTCCGGGATCGGTAGCCGTGTCGGGGACCGTGATGTCGTCCGGTACGGAGACCTCGCTCGGTGCGCTCGATGTCGTGCTCGGGGTCGTCACGCTGGTCCGGCGGTGGTCGAAAGCCTGTATGGGGCATTCGCCCGAGTCGTTCGTCCGCACCGGCGGGCCGGAACCCACCTCTACCATGAGCGTGGTCCCGATCGCCGTGGTCACCAATGCGGCCACCACACCCGCACGCGACATCGGCCGCCGGAACCGATCGGTCGATGGCCCCGCGGCCTGCCGACCGCACCGCCGCGGAATCCGAGGCCGAGGTCCGGCATCGAGGTCCGGCTTTGTCACTCGGTCTTCGCTGTTGTCACCTGTTTGCATTCAACTACTGCTTTCTCCTCGATGTGTGCCGACCGCCGGGAACCGGTGACGACACTTCGGATGGCATAACCTGTGGTATCCGCGACCACACCGCCTTCATCACCGAGAAGAAGCCCGAGTGTCGGAACATTGAATTCCGGCAGTTCTGCCGAACGCCTGAGCGCGAGCAGTAGGGTATCGCCCTGCCGAACAGCTCGAGCGAGGCATGCGTTGATCAGGATTTACCGAGAAGGGCCATGCGCGGTCACCGTGCGTGCAAACTTCCACAGCAAATTCTGGGCATTCGATTTCGAAGCATCTAGGACTTCTCGCAACTTACGCGAGGCTCAGTGATCGAAGTTTTTCAGGATCTCGAGTAGGGATCCACGTTCCGTAGCCGTTGTCGATGGATTTGTTGCAGTTCGCCCGCGCGGATCAGAAAGTCGGCGATTATGTCGAGTTCGGTGGAGTCGTACGAACTCAGCAACATCTTGTAGCTCTCGACGATCATGGGTACGACCAGTTCCTGTATGCGATGGGCCGCGAGTTCGGTGGCCATCACAATGACACGACGACGATCGGTCGGGTGCAGCGATCGGGCGATGTAGCCCTGCTTCTCCAGCCGGTTGAGCATGATCGTGACACCGGCCGCGGTGAGGCCGAGCCGTTCGGCCAGCATTCCCGGCGTCGCGGCCTTCTCATTCTCGAGCAGGACGATCTCCAGTGCACGCCGGTCGGTCTCGTTCACGCCCAGCACTCTGATCAATTCGCGGATCAGATCTTCGACGGTTCCGTGATAGAACTCCAGGGCCCTTTTGAGCTCGCCCGAGATTCGGGCGGGTTCGGTTGTTCTCGGGCTCATAGGCATTCCCCTCGATCACTTGAAATATGCAACCGCTCAGCAGAAGTCACCGATCAGGGCGCGCTCGGTTGCCGAGCGCCCGATTCCGTTCCGGGGAGTCAGGGAGATCGGTGGACTCGACGAATACCGCGGGCCGCGGTAGTGCGGTGCGGATCGAGGGCAGCCGGGAAATCGCGCATGCCCGCCATCGTTTTCCCTGCGTGTGGTAGGGATCGCCGCCAGGCGTTCGAAGCGGGCATGTGGGCTCCTGTCGATCGATTGGCCGGCAGCCCGAACCGCGGCTGACGATCATCACGAAAGCGGGCACCGCTCCGGCCGCCGAAGCGACCGTCGCTGTGCCGGACATGCACTGTACGACACAGCGGCCGATGCGATACCGTGCATCGGATTATTCGGTCGAAGTGGCTGACGCCACACCAAACCTGAAGCAGGGCAATCACTATCAGGAGCGGCTACGCCGGTCCGTCTCGGGTGAGACCCGGACCGGGATGCTGGGACAACCCGGTCCGGGCATGTTCACCACCGGCTACCGGCGCGGGCACCGGTCATTACGCCGCAGCGCCTTTCCGCAGGCTCAGCTGACAGATGTGGTGGTGAGGGTCGGGGACGGGTTCGGGTAGCACGAGGTCGCGACATTGCCGACCAGTGAGACGTTGGTCGTCATGGTCATGCCGGGACTGGTGTAGCTGGTCCCCGCGTACTTGCTGGTGATCGGTGTTCCGGCGGCGCCGGCGGTGACGTTGATGGTCACTGCCGGTGGGGTGAAGCTGGTGCCCCCGGCGATCGGACCCGGTACGGTCAGAACGACATTCCCACCCGACGTGGCGACGGTGCCGGCCACGGTACCTCCGGAGGCGGTAGCCGAGACCAATGTCGAATTCGCCGGAGTCGGGATGGTCATCTTCAGGTTGCTGATGTTGTTGACGGTGAAGCCGGAAGCCGTACCCGGAACCGACGAGGAACCCGGTGTGATGGTGATGGCCACCGCGGAGCCCGACGCCGCCGAGCTCGGTGCGGTGCCGGTGACCGATGTGGCCATGGTCGATGTTTGGCCGATACCGAGGATCGTGCCCCGGCAGTTCCAGTTCACGCTGACGGCGGCATTTGCCGGTGCAGCCAAACAAAAGACGGAAGCGATGGCCACCGGCGCAATAATGCCGGCACGGAGCAGGGACGAGGTCGATCTCATGGCAATCTCCAGGGAATGTCGAGCAACGGTACGACTGGATGTCGAACCCTCCGAAGGCGGGTGTTTAAAATATAGCCTGTTCTCATCATTCTGTGGTCGAAAACGCCGATCTCGGTGTTCCGGAAAAACCTTTCCGGAATTAAATATCCAGTCTGAATAGTTAATTACGAAAAGGGATTCCGCATGGATCGATTTCGCTTTCCTCGCATATCGGCTTTTCTATCACGGGATGGATAGTCCTGCAATTCACTCGAATATGGGCCCCGACCTGAGATTATATCCACCTCTGTCGCTCGCCAGCTTTCATATGGTTACCGTTCACGGAATTCTCTCGCCCACCGGGCACTCCGGATACGGAACCCGGCGCCGACTGAGCCGATTGCGGTGCAACCTCCGCCCGGTGGCTTGGCGCAGATGGTCGTCGCCGAGCCTGGTGCCATGCACTGCGGCATTGCCGACCTAGCCTCTGAGCTGCTGTTTTGTGACCCCGGATAAGTGCTGTAGTCGGCCGGGATCGACGGATGAGAGTCGTGGTAGCCGGACTTACCGTGCACCGATGCACCGCACGACGTAGGACCCTGGACGAGGCTCTGCACTTTGGGGGATAAACGCAGTGACCATATAAGACGGTTACCGCCGTCGGGATTCTGGCTGGCATCGACCACGTCGCCGGTGAATGAACCATGGTCCCCGTCGTAGCGGTAACGGGTGTCCTCGGGGTGGAAGTTGTAGACCCGAGGCTGCGCTACGGCGGTGGCGGGCCATACCGGAAGGGCCACGGCAGTCGCCGCGACCAGAGAAGCGACGGTTACGGCTCGTGGCGCTGCACCGATACGGCGCGGCTGGTGTACTCCCCTTGGGGTACGTTCTCGATCTCGGCGTCGACCGTGTCTCCCTCCTGCAAGGTCAGCGCATCGGTCCGAGCCATGCTGGATATGTGGAACCACGCGAGTGAGCCTTCGGCGCGAGTCAACACCCCAGTGCCGTTGCGGATGTTCCAGCGGTACACGGTGGCCTGTTCCATGGGCCGAACCCTCTCTCTCACTGGCTTCCTCGGTCGGGTACATGCTCGCATGAACATTGGGTCGCCGGTGGGGCTGCTGCACATCATCGAGTCGGTCGGGCGTAGGACTGTGGGTAGCACCGGCCACGCACCATTCTCGATCGACCGAGTCCGCGACCTCCGGTTGACGGAGTCGACGTTCATCGGCCAGAAGGTCGAGCCGACGAGCTTTCCCGTACAGGGGATCTCCCGGTGCCCCGTGTCATGCGTACCCGGTATCGTGATGACGCTGATCATTTCGACAGACAGCTCGGATAGCCGATCGCGATCGACGGGGGTGGTCAGGGTGCGTTGTTACACCATCGGTACATGCGGACCCGAGACCTTCGCGGGGCTCGCCGATGGATTCGTGCCGATGGCACACAAGTTCGAGGATTCGCGGAGCTGGTCCGCAGGGCTCACCGGCCAGGAGTCGAGTGGCTACCGGCTCCTGCGCTGGGATCAGCGCGGAACCCGCCATTGCCAACGGACCAGCCGTCATATCCGGACAGTTCCCGGTGACGACTTCTTCTGGGTCGTTATGCCCGACCGCGGCGGGTTCTCTATGCGATTCGACGACCAAGCTATCGACATCGGGCCTGGACAGGCGGTGATGGCCGGGCTGGAGGTACCGTGCAGCCTTCACATTCCCGCTTCGGCGGCCTACGCGTTCCAGGTGCCACGGACAGAATTCGAGCACCGTGCCCGCCCGCGCGCGCATATGAGGGTAGTGCTGGACACGGGTCGGGGCCTGGGAAGAATCGCCGGAGATATGCTCCGTGGCGTCCACACCGAACAGGCCGGGCTCACGGAACGAGAGTTCAACGCGGTGTGTGATCGGGTCACCGAGTTGCTGGGCATGCTGACCCTCGGCGAGACACAACCACAGCACGACTGTCAGACGGAAATCGCCGAAAGCGTCCGACGGTACCTGCGCGTGAATATCGGTCGCGCGGATGTGCGCTTGCCCGCGGTCGCGCATGCGCTCGGTTGGTCACCTCGCCAGCTCGGTGTAGTGCTGAGCCGGTCGGGGACCACCTTCCGAGATGTTCGTCGTGACGAGGCTCTCCGTGTGGCGCGTGACCTCCTGGCCGATCCGCGCACCACCCTCTCCATTACCGAGCTGGCTGTCCGGTGCGGATTCACACCCACCTGGTTCTCCGCGGCGTTCAAAGAACGCTACGGGATGACGCCACGGCAATACCGGAAGCATCGGTGTGCCGCGAGCACCGCCGGCGGGCGTGAACCGCACGTCGTTCTGTCTCGTGACGCTACCGTGCAGGATGCAGCCGGACCGGCAGCGCGACCGGGCCGACCGTGCTGATCTGAACGGTGTACTCGATCTCCGGAACCGGGACGGCCAGGGTGAGCCCGGGGTACCGGGTGAACAAGGTGGACAGGGCGATCCGGCTCTCCAATCGAGCCAGTGGTGCCCCCAGACAGAAGTGCGGTCCGCGGCCGAAAGCGAGCTGGTCGCGATGCTCGTGGTCGATATCGAAGACGTCGGCGTCGGGATAGCGCACCGGGTCCCGGCCGATGCCCCCGTGCCAGAGCGTCGGTGTGCCGGCGGCGATCTCGACACCGGCGACGGTCACGTCACGGATGGGATAGCGCATCAGCGCGCCTACCACCGAGGAACGGCACCGCAGCGTCTCTTCCACGACATCGGCCCAGCGATTTTCGGCTTGTGCGCGGGCCAGCTGTTCGGGGTACTCCTTCAGCGCCACCACAGCATTGCCGAGCAGATGCACTGTGGTCTCATGACCGGCCACAATCGCCAGCCAGAGCATACTCACCAATTCCTCGTCGGTCAGCTCGTTCTGTTCGTTCGCCTCGAGCAGCGCCGAGGTGAGATCGTCGCCGGGTTCACGCCTCTTGCGAGCGAGTAGTTCGAAGAAGTAGGCCCCCATCGATGCCATCGCCGCCTGTGCTTCCTCGCCGGTACTGGTCACCGAGACAATGGTGAGAGTCCAGTTCTTCAGTGCCGGCTGCTCGTCGACGGGGACACCGAACAGGTCGCAGATCACCCGGACCGGCAAGGGGGTGGTGTAGCTCGCGATCAGGTCGATCTCGTCGGCGTCCGGGAAGTTGTCGATGAGTTCGTCGGCGATCTGCTGGATCCGAGGCTCGAGCGCAGCGATCCGCGCAGGTGTGAAGGCTTTGTTGATGGTCTGCCGCAATCGCCGGTGCTCGGCGCCGTCCTGATTGAGCATATGCTCCGCGTCGGTCAGTGCCCGCAGTGCCCAGTCGGCGGGAATTCGCCCGTCGTGCAATGCCGGGCAATTCGACGGATGCTTGGCGAACACCTTGTCGTCGAGTATCTCGCTCACGGCCCGATGGCTGACCGCGATGCAGGCCGGCACACCGCCGGGCAGTTCGATGGGGACGATCTCACCAGCCCGGCGGATGCGCTCGTGGGTCTCCAGAATGGATTCGCCCGGGGTCGGAAGCTGGATCAACTTCTCGGCCATATTGTCTCCCTTGATATTTCGACTGCGAACGCAGCTCAGTTTCGGGGGCTGTTGAGTCGGACACAATCCGTGCGGGATTTTCCTACCAATTTCCGCAACTCTCGTGTGCGGAACCGTAAGTCCGGAGAAGCGGTGCATCGAAACCTGCCGATCGTTTCTTGCCCAGTGTCCGCAGTACCTCCCGGGGCTCGATGCGCCGCGCGACCGTGTCAAGGTGGTCGCCCGCCGACGGTGGAGCTCACCTCGGCCGTGGATATGCGGTGATCCCATCGCCCTGTGTGAGATCATCGCCCTCGCAATCGCGGGTTCACCGGCCGTCGCCGGGCCCACTGCTGTGGCCTGTGCGGTCACCCTTCGGTTCATGTCGAACGGGGGACCAGATCCGATGCCCTCGGCCATCTGGTCGCACAAGCGTTGGTGGCAACTGAAGCTCCGGCTCGTGACTGCTTGTTCGTCCTGGTCACGCATTCCTCGGAACTACCGGCCAGTCGGCACCTGCGCGATCTGATCGGCTATATCCGGTACCGGGACCTGGACAACCCGGTTGTGGACAGCGATGTGGTATCGATCTTCGACCTGCTCTGGGCTGCTGACGCGACTCGAAGAGCAACCGGAGGTTCGGCGGGGGCGCGCCCGCGATGCCGAGCGCGAGCAAGCCCGAGGCCGGCTCGCCCTACGACTCCTCACATCCGAATACGCGGTCGTCAATGTCGAGCCATCACTGCACACGCCGGAGTTCTCGGTCAGCGACCGGGCACCTGGGACTTACTCGAACGCCACGAGACATGGTGGGTCTGTTCGGTGTACAACACCAATATTGCCGGATCACCCGAAGGCTGAGCCGCCGGCTGATGCTCGCCCGCAGGTCGACCTCCGACCATTCCGGGGCTCGAGCCTCGCCCGGTGTGGGCGACGTCAGACAAAAATAATTGCTGACCTGCGATGGCAGCCATCTCGGCCACCGGCCCCGCGGCCCCGAGCCCGGCTGCTCGGGACCGCGTCCGGGACGGTGACTAGCGGGCGGAAGCCGACCAGCCGTAGTGGGTGGCAGTACGGCCCGCCGGGACCGTGGCCACAGGCGCGCCGCTGCAGTCCGGAGTGTTGTACACGCGGAAATCGCGAGAGCTGCGGTTGTCGAACCGGATATCACGCGCGAAACCGCTCGCCCAGCACGCGTCGAGATCGCTCAGCTCCAGGTTGTTGTCGACGATCACCACGTCCCGGCCGCCACCGAAACCGGCCGATCCGGTGGGTAACGCGGCCGCGGCGGGAGCCATCGCGGTCGCTGCGGCTACCGCGAGAACAGCTGCGAGACAGTACTTATCATGTTTCATATGCTGAATCGTAGTGGCGCGGCGTACAGGGATGGTCACAGGATCGGTTCAACGGTGGCCGGTCCGGACGAGAAAATCTTCGGTGACGCGAACGAATTCGGCCGGCCGGTCGTAGGTGACGATATGACCCGCACCGGGTAGCGTGACCAGCTCTCCGCCGGGTGCCGCCGTTGCGGCGGCGGCGAGATCGGTATGACCGACCAGTGTGTCGTGTTCCCCGCGCATCCAGAGGCTGGGCACCTCGAGCCCCGCCAATTCGGTGAGGTAGTTCAGCCGCATACGCCAGGGGCCGTATGCGTCGACCATCCAGTCGTCGAGCGCCGGCTCACCGTGCTCGGCCTTGGCGTGCGCTTCGGATCGGACGAGGTCGAGGATGGTGTCGAAGCCAGGGGTCTCGACTCCGGCGGTGAGGCTGCCGATCATCGACTTCCGGAGTGTTTTCGGGCTGCGGGAGAGATATTTGCTCGTGAGTTCCAGGAGTCCCGGGGTATTGATCATCGCCCAGGTGCCGAATTGGGCGCGCCGCTTCGCGCCGATACCGCCTGGCCCGATCGCAAGCAGAGCCGAGACGCGCTCGGGGTGGCGCAAGGCGTATCCGATACCGAGTCCGCCGCCGAGGGACAGCCCGATGAGCGCTGTTCGGGAGAGGGTGAGTTGGTCGAGCAGGTCGTCGAGGAAGTTGTCGAAAAACCTGCGGTCCAGGCGGCCGCGCCATGGTCGGCTGGCCCCGTGCCGAGGCAGATCGATCGCATGGACCTGGTATTTCGCCGCGAGGCGGTGGGCGACATCGCGCCAGACGCCCGTGGCGGTATCGAGCATGCCCCCGTGCAGGAGCAGCACAGGTGGGCCTTGATCGCCGGATCGGTAGTGGCGGACCGGGCCGCCGTGGACGACGAGGTCGGTATGAGCGGTGAAAACGGTGGTGGTCACAGGGGATCTCCCGGCTGGGCGAGCTGATCGGACAGTTGGTCGAGCAGGGTGAGCTGGGCGCGGCGAGCCGCCGCGGCGTCCACCGGCCCGTCGCCGGCCAGTCCGCGACCCGTCAGCTCCGCGAACAGCGTGACGACATCGCCGAACTCCGCTGGGCTCGCGGCGCCGAGGACGCCCGGGGCGTTGATCAAGCCGATGGTGAAGAAGCCGAGCATCCGGGTGATGGTCTCGCTCGGCACGGTGTCCGCGACCACTCCGGCTCGTTGCAATCGTTCGATGTAGTCGGCGAGCCAGCCGAAACGCAGCGCGTAACGCTGGTCGGTGACTCCACGGATGTGTTCGCCCAGGACCGCGTCATCGCCCAGATACAGCGCTCGCATGAGAGGTTCGGCGAGCAGCGCCTCCACACCGAACCGGTACACGGCGGGCAGATCGACCACGCCGTCGGCATCGAGCACCTGTCGGTGCACCCGTGCGGTCATCCGCCGCATGCTGTGGCCGAGGACGGCGTCCAGGATGGCGGTTTTGTCGGCGAACTCGCGGTAGACGGCGCCTTTGCCGATACCGGCGCGTTCGGAGATATCCGCGACCGTGGTGCGGGGCCATCCGATTTCGAGAATCAGATCGGCGGCCGCGGTCAGTATCCTTCCGCGTCGGTCGGGGACGAGAGGGCGGGGCATATGGCTCCTGCGGCGTAGTGACCATAAAGTTGATATCGGTCACTACGATAGCAGGTGCGTGCTCGGCGCCAGATCGGCGAGGTTGTTCATGGCGCCGGGATGGCCCTGGGCGGCAGCCCGCCGCCACGCGCTTTCCGCCTGCGCGGCATCGCCCTGATCGGCGCAGTGCAGACCGTGTTCGAACAGCGCCCGGCTGTCGGCTGCAGTGCCGGGTTCGGACGCGATGGTCTCGGGTGCCGGTCGGCGGACGGGTGCGCTGAACAGTCGCAATTCGCCGGCGATATTGACGCGTCGTCGCTGCGGGCGGGGCCGGCCGCTCCGGTGCAGGATGTCGTCGGCGCGCCAGAAGAGCTCGTCCAGGGTGAGTCCGGTAACGGCGGCGGCCCTGAGCAGCGCGCCGGTGAAGGCCGTGTGCCGGTGGCCTTCGGGTGCCTCGGAAGTTTCGTTTCTGGAGGACGAGGTGATGGTGTATGTGCCCTGGATATCGATCTGACCGTCGATCACGGCGGCGGAGCTGCTCACGGCCTCGAATGCGCGACCCGAATAGCAGCAGTCCAGAATGAGAACTCGCGTGCGAGCGCGACTGTGCGCCAGAGTATCCCGCAGCGCCGCGAACGGAACGGAACTCCATTCGGGGTGCGTCGGCTACGCGCGGAAGATCATTTACCCGATTACACCTCGACCTGGGACCCCATGATCACGGTCCGTTCGCGGGGCAATCCGAAGTAGTCGGCGGCATCGGAGGTGATGAAGGAGGTGGCGATGAACAGGCGTTTGCGCCAGGCGGCCATGGTGGGTGCGTCGCCTTTCTTGAGTTCGATTTTGGACAGGAAGTAGGAGGCGTCGTCCACCGAGATCGGGCCTTCGGTGCGGGCCGGGTCCAGCTGGCGCAATATGTTCGGTACGTGGGGTGGTTCCATGTATCCGTGGTAGGCGGTGACATGGATGATGCCGTCTTCGGTGTAGCCGAGCGCATCGATGCGGACGCGGTCGGGCGCGGCCACGCGCGGGACGGGGAGGGTCTCCAGTGACAGGATCACGACGTGTTCGTGTAGCACACGGTTGTGTTCGACATTGGCGCGCATGGCCAGGGGTGTGGTCCGGTTACCGCGGTTGAGGAACACCGCGGTGCCGGGCACCCGGGTCAGTGGTGGTTCACGGTCTCGGAGTCGGCCGACGAACTCGCGCAGCGGCCCCTCGGCCTTCTCTCGTGCGGCATTGACCACGACACGGCCGCGCGCCCAGGTGATCATCACCGTGAACGCGGTCACGCCGATCAGCAGCGGCAGCCATGCACCGTGGACGAGCTTGGTCAGGTTCGCAGCCAGGAACAGTGCGTCGATCGCCAACAGTGGGATCGCGCCGAGCAGCACCAGCCACAGTGGGGTGCGCCACTTGGTGTGGGCGACGTAGAAGAACAGCAGGGTTGTGATGGTGATGGTCGCGGTCACCGCCATACCGAAGGCGTAGGCCAGTGCCGCGGAGGACTGGAAAGCGAAGACCAGAGTCAACACCGACACCATGAGTAGCCAGTTGATCCAGGGAACGTAGATCTGGCCGATCGTCGATTCCGAGGTGTGCGCAATGCGCAGCCTCGGTAGATAGCCAAGCTGCACCGCTTGATTGGCCACCGAGAAAGCGCCGGTGATCACCGCCTGGGAGGCGATCACCGTGGCGGCGGTGGCCAGCAGCACCAGCGGTAGCCGCGCCCAGCCGGGGGCGAGCAGGAAGAACGGGCCACTGATCGTGGCCTGGTCGTGCAGTATCAGTGCGCCCTGACCGAAGTAGCTGAGGGTGCAAGCAGGAAGGACCAGCCCCAACCACCCCGTGGTGATGGCCTTGCGCCCGAAATGGCCCATATCCGCATACAGCGCCTCGGCGCCGGTGACGGCGAGGACGATAGCGGCCAAGGCGAAGAACGCGATATGGAAATGTCCGACAGCGAAACTCAGCGCGTAGGTCGGCGACAGTGCCTTCAGGATCTCCGGTTGCCGGGCGGTCCCCGCGATACCGAGGGCGCCGATCACCAGGAACCACAGGATCATCACCGGCCCGAACAAGCGCCCCACAGCGGCGGTTCCACGCCGCTGCACGGTGAACAGCCCGATAATGATGACCACGGTGATCGGGATGATCACGTTCTCGAAGTCGGGCTCGACGATCTTCAACCCCTCTACCGCAGAGAGCACCGAGATCGCGGGCGTGATCATGCTGTCACCGAAGAACAGAGCGGCACCGAATATTCCGACTCCGGCCAGTACTGCGGCTGCCCGGCGGCCACGGCTTCCGCCGAGACGCCGCAGTAGCGTGATCAATGCCATGATGCCGCCTTCACCGTCGTTGTCGGCGCGCATCACCAGCGAGATATAGGTGAGGGTGACGATGATCATCACCGACCAGAAGATCAGCGACACCACTCCGTACACGTTGGCGGTATTGACCGGTACCGGATGCGGATCCTCCGGATTGAACACCGTCTGCAGCGTGTAGATCGGGCTGGTGCCGATATCACCGAACACCACCCCCAAAGCACCCACCACCACCGCGGCACGCACCGGGCCACGGCCCGCGGTGTGTGCCGGCGAAGCCGACTGTGTCTCGGTAACCATGTGCTGTGTTCCTCCTGAACCTGGTCCGCATCAGATCGTGCCGTAGACGCGATCGGAGCCGATCAGCTACACCGGGCGAACCTGAAAACCGACGAAGACTCCTGCCCTGGCGTGAGCAGGCGGCCACTGTGTCACCGGCCGCGTCGGGGCCGGACGCTGATAGTTGCTGCCATGTCGAAGAACAGCACCTCCTCGAACACCTCGGCTCGGAAAGCATCACAGCCAGCCGTTGCGGCGGAACAGGACGACCAATCCGCTGCATGCCGTGATCATGACGGCCAGCACAGCCGGATAGCCCCAGACCTGTTTCAGTTCGGGCATGTGTTCGAAGTTCATCCCGTAGATTCCGGCGACCATGGTGGGGACCGCAGCGAGCGCGACCAGCGCGGAGATCTTGCGCATATCGGTGTTCTGCCGCACGGCGATCCGGGCCAGAGTCGCGCCGATCAGCGCGGACAGCGCCTCGTCGAAATCGTGGACACGTTCGGCGGCGGTGGTGTGGTGGTCGGTGACATCACGCAGATATCGCCGCACTTCTTTGCTGAGGCCGGACTCGGGCCGGGTCAGCATCTGCAGCGGAAGATCGAGCGGGACCACCGCCCGGCGCAACTCGACGATCTCGCGTTTGAGTTGATAGATGGACTCGATGGTGAGCCGGGAGCGAGGGGTGAACACCTCCTGCTCCATCTCCTCGACATCGGTCTCGATCTCCTGCACGACTTCGAGATAGGTATCCACGACATGATCGGCGATCGCGTGCAGAACCGCGCCGGGTCCCAGCCGTAACCGGTCGGAGTCGGCTTCCAGCTCTGCGCGAACTTCCCGCAATCCGGAGTGATCGCCGTGGCGGACCGCGACGACGAAATCGGGACCGAGGAAGATCAGGATCTCGCCGGTCAACACGATCTCGCTGACGCTGTGCATATCGTGCTCGACATAGGCCACGGTCCGCATCCCGAAAACCAGGGTGTCGTCGTAGCGTTCCAATTTCGGGCGCTGCTTACCGGCTACGGCGTCTTCGACGGCCAACCGATGCAGTCCGAATGCTTCGGCGACCACGCTCATCTGGTGGATATCGGGTTCGTGCAGACCCAGCCAGACGAACCCGCCCGCGTTGCGGACCTCGGCCAGCGACTCGGTGAAATCGAACCGTCCGGGTAGCCGGTGTCCGTCACGGTAGATGCCGCAGTCCACAACCGCCCGTGCCACCGGCACCGGTTTCCGTTCCAACGACACTTTCGATCCGCTACCGCGGTGCTCCGATCCACTCAGCACGGGCAGAGCCTAGAAGCCTCGCCACCGCAGCCCCAACCGGCCCGTCGAACGCAGACAGATTTTCCGCGCGCGGGCCGGGGTGGTGGTGTCAGGGGTGCAGCCACAGATCCCAGCCCGGACACACCAGCGCCGCGGCGAGCGCACCCAGTCCCACCGCTGCTGCGATCGCCCACCCGCCACCGGTCTCGCCGACCCCGACGAGGACGATCAGCACCGCGAACACCGAGGTCAACAGCTGAGCGGCGGAGCGATATCTGATCAGGAACGGTCGCAGCACCTGTTGTGTCTTTCGCGCTGTAGGAGCAGGCCCGGCATCTCTGTACCTCTGGAATCGGAATCGGTGGTGCGTCCACTCTGCCCCGTCGGCCGGGCCTCCGGTCTGATCTTTACGGAATTCGAACGCCGGGTTGCCGTGGCACAGAACAGGCAGGGACGCACTTTCGGATCCCGGGCCGGCGGCGATTCAGGAACCGGGGGTCAAGACCGCGTCAGGATCGAGAGGCCGGCGTTTCCGCTGCGGTTCTGCTGTTCACACTGGCGTGGTGTCTGTTCGGTTTCGATCGCAGTGAAGAGGGTCTTGTGGAAAGTTTCCTGTGCACTGTTGTGCTGCTCGTGGCCTTTGCCGCAGTGATGTTGGTGCTGCGTGGCCTGAACAGCCGCGGCGACTCGACCGTGATGCGCTCGGACCGCGCCGGTCTGCGTCCGGACGGTGTCGTGGTCCGGGGTCGCGACGATGGCCGTACCCGACAGTGATCCCCGGGGCGTGAGGGGGTGGTCACCGTATGCGTCGAGATCGTGTCAGCGGCGGGCGCTCCGGCCGTGAGAGGGCCGAGACTGGTGCGGTGACTGCTGTATCGCACGAGGCCGAGTCGGCCGTCGGCCGTTCGCGTCCGTCCGGCCCGCAAGCGAGAAACTGCGCGCAGGTTCAGGCTCGGGAACTGCTGGGAGATCTCACTACCGGTGGGTTTCATAGCTGCCGGCCCGCACTTCGAGTTCGCCGGTCATGCCATCGAGAGCTGCACGGTGATGGGCACGGCGGGTACGGCAGCGACCGTGCGGTGTGCACGATGCAGACATCCCGAGACTGATCGTCGGCGGCAACTGTGAGCCGGAGAGTCCTGCCCACTGTGTCGAACGTGATGATCTCGTGAAATTCGGTGTGGATGAACCCGCAATCGTTGACCGCTGAAGTTTCGAGCCGGGGCAGTATGACAATGTGTGTGGCAGTGCGCGCCGGACCGAACACTTCCTTGTCGATCACCTGGCGTAGCGCATCCGGTACGACACCGCACTGATCGACCCGGCGCGTCACCAGCGCGACGACGGAATCGGCCGATGCGGGCGTGTAGGAGTCCGGGGAGATCCGGTCGATCCGGTACGGGCGGTGGCGGGTGCCCGCCGGGTCGATCCTGCCGCCGATGTAGTCGTCACGGAAGTATTGGTTGCCGATCAGGGCGGACAGCAGATCACGATCGGGCGGCGGGGCGCGGCGATGGTGAACTGCTTTGATATCGATCCACTGTCGCGAGGGGTTGCCACCCTCCGGGAAGTCGAAATCCCGGAAGTTGATGGAAGACCCCTGGTATTCCAGGTTCGCCGATGTCTACACGTACCCATCTCTGTCTGACCAGCTTCGGCAGGCTCGAGCGAGTGTCCAGAGCTCTCGATGTTGAACTGATCTGAGGAGCGGGCGTGCTGCGAGGAAGATTCGGCCGGCTGTTGGCGATGGCGGGTATCACCAATTTGGTGGATGGTGGTGCTCGGATCTACCTTCCGCTGCTGGCCATCGCCTGGG
>NZ_JBSFDZ010000013.1:0-183025 GCF_053594175.1 Nocardia sp. NPDC001965 | reverse complement strand
TCCACACGGGGGTATGAAGAACCGAAACCAAATTAAATATTTGGCACTGACATTCATCAACACACTATTGAGTTCTCAAAGAACACACGCACACATCTCAGCGACTGGAGTAATCCAGGGCTTCAATGGGGCAGGTTTTCTAGCTTAACCGGCCAGTGGCTCAGAGTCAAACTCCGCATCTTCGGCCGGTCTGCCAGGCGCTCCTCGTACTACCTCGTTGTCCCTGGTCCCTCCGGCTCGGCGTTTCCGCCTCGCTCCGGGCCCCTGGTCGGTGTCCGTGTCGCTCTGACTTGGATAAAGTTACGCGGCGGGGAACGCTACGTCAAATCGCGTGTTCGGCGGCGTGTTTGCGCAGTTCAGAGGCTTGCCGAGGGGCGATTCGGCGGACTGGATCGCAGAACTGTGACCCAGCCCACCAAGATCAATTCGCCGGAAGCCGCCGCGCACCCGCGAAATTCCGCTTCCCCCGGCGCAATACGAGCCACTGTCCGTGCAGGTAGTCGCTGGTTTCCGGGGTCCAGTCGAGGTCCTTCACGCGCTCGTTGTTGACCGACGCGCCTCCCTCGTTGACCGCTCGGCGGGCTGCTCCACGGCTCTCACAGAGGCCCGCGGCCACCAGAAGGTCGACGATCGTGTCGTTTCCCGGGACCACCTCGGCGACCTTCCCGTCCACCGCCGCTTCCCGCAGTGCTGCGGCAAGAGTGGGTTCGTCGAGATCACGGAGTTCACCGCGACCGAACAGGGCCTGACTCGCCAGCTGCACCGAGCGCGTGTTCTGTTCACCGTGCACCAGCGTGGTCATCTCCGCCGCCAGCCGACGTTGCGCTTCACGCGCGTGCGGCCGTTCGGCGGTGGCCGCTTCGAGTTCGGCGAGTTCGGCGCGATCCAGGAAGGTGAACCAGCGCAGGTACCGGACCACATCGGCATCGGCGGTATTCACGAAGTACTGGTACCAGGCGTACGGGCTGGTCAGCTCCGGGTCGAGCCAGAGACTGCCGCCGCCGGTGGATTTACCGAACTTCTTCCCGTCCGCGGAGGTCACCAACGGCACCGTCAACGCGTGCACCGCGGCACCGTCGACGCGTCGGTTCAGTTCCACCCCGGCGATGATGTTGCCCCACTGATCCGAACCACCCACCTGCAGAACACAGTCGTGCTGACGACGCAGCTGCAGGTAGTCGTTGGCCTGCAACAGCATGTAGCTGAACTCGGTGTAGGAGATGCCTTCCCCGTCCAGGCGGCGTTTGACCGTGTCACGGGCGAGCATCACGTTGACCGAGAAGTGCTTGCCGATATCGCGCAGGAAATCGATCGCGCTGAGTGAGCCGGTCCAGTCCATGTTGTTCACGATGAGCGCGCCGGTCGGTGAATCGCCCAGGTCGACGAACCGCTCGAGCTGCGAACGGATCCGGCCGGCCCAATCCGCGACGGTATCGGCGGAGTTCATCGTGCGCTCACCGACATCGCGTGGATCGCCGATCAAACCGGTGGCGCCACCGGCGAGCACGATCGGACGGTGCCCCGCACGCTGGAAGCGTTTCAGCGCCAGCAGGGGCACCAGATGACCGGCATGCAGGCTCGCCGCGGTGGGATCGAAGCCGGCATAGAGATTGCGCGGGCCCGAACCCAGCGCCTCCCGGAGCGCGTCGAGGTCGGTGGACTGCGCGATCAGACCGCGCCAGGTCAGTTCGTCGATGATGTCGCTGCTCACGGCTCCATCTTCGCGTACGTCCGCAACTACATAACGGCCGGTACGGCCATCGCCGCCCACTCCGTGAGACCGGCGCAACCCGCTTTCGCGAATAAGGTACCCGGCGGTTCCGGGCCGGACCCGCGCCTCCGTCGCGGCGCCCGGACCGTGTCGTAGGCGCTGACGAATAAAGGAATCCCCCTTGGCACCGCATACGGCGTCGCCACCGCAGCGGAGCCGGAAACACGACCACCGCCGGGACGAGCCGGGCGGGCAACTGCCGGTGACAGCGAGAGTGGCCGGCATCGGTGCCGGCCCGCACTACGGCCGGCGGGTCGCACCGGCCGACCGGGCGGATCCCCCGGTCAGGCGGATCTGTCGATACGCGGCGCGCGGGGGCTGCGCCGATAGACGGAAACCGCCGGGGAGGCGGCCAGCCAGACTCGCCAGGGGCGATCAGCCTCGGCGCTCACCCCGACGCGCGGCCCGGCGGCGATCTGCGACGCGTCCACCGGGCCGCCCAGTTCCAGCCGGATCGGAGAGTCGGGAGCGAAGACATCCGTGCCGTAGTCGCTCAGCCCGATATCGAGCGCACTTCCCAGGTTGCCGGGACCTTTGGCCAACCCGGCATCCGTACGCGCACCGGGCCGGCGGCTGCGGGCGGTATCGATACCGGCCACGATCTCGGCCGCCCGCAGCAGCACACCTCCGGCCACACCGTCGGGCCCGCTGATGATGTTGACGCAGGTGTGCATGCCGTAGCTGAAATAGCAGTAGAGCCGACCCGGCGGACCGAACATCACCGCGTTGCGCGCGGTGCGGCCGCGCGCCGAATGCGCGGCCGGGTCGTGCCAGGGCCCGGCGGGATCGCCTCCGTATGCCTCGACCTCGACGATGCGGGCACCCACCGGGCCCGCCCACAGTGTCGCGCCGAGCAGGCGCCGGGCGGCGGTCAGCGGATCGACAGCCAGTTCCTCAGCACTCACGCCTGGATTGTCGCAGCCGATGCCGACACCGCGAGCGCGCGGTGCGGACCGGCGGACCGCGAAAGCGGGGTGGACGGATCGATCCACTTCCGGTCTTGCGGTGACCGCGGTTCGTGCGAATAATTCATCATGTAGTGAATTCAACACCCGATGAATAGAGGCGAATCATGTCCGAAACCGGCACCGAGGCCGCGGTGGAGGTGCGCAACCTCACCGTGCACCGCGGCAAACGCGAAGTGCTGCACGATATTTCGCTGAGCATCCCGCGCGGATCGATCACCGGGCTGCTCGGCCCCTCCGGCTGCGGGAAGACCACTCTCATGCGGAGCATCGTGGGCACCCAGCTGGTGTCCACCGGCGAGATCACCGCGCTGGGACTTCCGGCAGGCAGCGCGGCCCTGCGGCGGCGGATCGGCTATGTGACCCAGGCGCCGAGCATCTACGCCGATATCAGCGTTCGTGACAATGTCGCCTATTTCGCGGCGCTCTACGGCGGGGGCCGGGACGCGGTCGAATCCGCACTGAGCGCCGTGGGCCTCCTCGACCAGCAGTCGCAGCGCAACGACGAACTGTCCGGTGGACAGCAGACCCGGGCTTCCCTCGCCTGCGCGCTGGTGGCCGGGCCCGAACTGCTCGTTCTCGACGAACCGACCGTCGGGTTGGACCCCGTCCTACGAGTAGAGCTGTGGAAACAGTTCCACGAACTGGCTGCCGGCGGCACCACTCTGCTGGTGTCGAGCCATGTGATGGACGAGGCCGAACACTGCGACCGGCTGCTGCTCATGCGCGACGGCGATCTGCTGGCTCAGCTGAGCCCCGACGAACTCCGCGAACGCACCGGTGAACAAAACCTCGAACAGGCATTTCTCGCCCTCATCACCTTGGGAGCCCCGGCATGAGCGACCAGCACACGGAAACCGCCGCCACCTCCGGTATCCGCCGGAACGGACCCAGTTGGCCGGGCGGGCCCCGGCCCGGAATGGCCTACCTGGCGACCACTACGCGGATTCTGCGGCAACTACGCAACGATCACCGGACCGTCGCGATGATCCTGGTGGTCCCGGCACTGCTGATGATCCTGCTGTACTTCATCTATCAGGACGCACCGGCCGCTCCCGGACAATCGACCACGCTGTTCGACCGGGTCGGGATCAGCATGCTGGGCATTCTGCCGTTCATCGTGATGTTCCTGATCACCGCGATCGCCATGCAGCGGGAACGCACGTCGGGAACGCTGGAACGGCTGCTCACCACCCCACTGAGCAAACTCGATCTGCTCGGCGGATACGGCAGCGCGTTCTCACTCGCGGCGGCCGCCCAAGCGGCGGTGGCCTGCCTGGTGTCGTTCGGATTACTGGGCCTGGCGGCAGCCGGAAACCCCGGATGGGTGGTGCTGATCGCCATGGTCGACGCGATATTGGGGGTCGCACTGGGGCTGCTGTGCAGTGCGTTCGCCCGTACCGAGTTCCAGGCCGTCCAGTTCATGCCGCTGGTGGCGGCGCCGCAGATCTTCCTGTGCGGCCTGCTGGTACCCCGCTCTCAGCTGCCCGGCTGGCTGGAAGTGATCAGCAACGTCATGCCGTTGAGCTACGCGGTCGACGCGCTGCACGAGGTCTCGGTACATACCGACCCCACCGGGCTGATGTGGCGCGATCTGGCGATCGTCGCCGGGTTCGCCGTGGTGGCCCTGTGCCTGGCCGCGGCGACACTACGCCGCCGGACCGCATGAGCGCGGCGGAACCGGCGGGCGCACGCCCGGGCCGGTCGGGCCGCCGCCCCGGGCAGTCGGGCACCCGGGCGGCGATTCTCGCCGCGGCCCGGGAGCGGTTCGCGAAGGTGGGATTCGACAAGACCTCGATCCGGGCGGTCGCGGCCGACGCCGAGGTCGATCCGGCGCTGGTGCACCACTACTTCGGCACCAAACAGCAGTTGTTCGCGGCGGTGGTGGAGCTACCGATCGATCCGGAGGTGGTGCTACGTCAGGTGGACACGGTACCGCTGGAACGGCTCGGCGAAACCATTGTCGCCGCGGTGGTGGGCCTGTGGGATTCTCCGGCGGGTACCGGCGCCGTCGCGCTGGTGCGCAGTATGGTCGCAAACGGAGATACGTCTCTGGCCAGGGATTTCCTGCTATCGGTGGTCCTGGAGCGGGTGCGGCGGCGGATCGCCACCGATACCGACGACGGCAGGCTCCGGGTGGCCTTGGCCGCCTCTCAGATGGCAGGCCTGGTGATCTCGCGCAAGATCCTGGATCTGCGGCCGGTGAGCGGTTTGCCGCTGCCACAGATCGTGGCGGCTGTCGGGCCGACGGTGCAGCGGTATCTCACCGGGGATCTGGGTCAGGACTCACCCGCAACCGGGGAGCCCTGACCCGGCGGTGTCATTCGCCGAACTGGCGCGCGAAATCGGCGTGTTCGGCATCGTCGACGCTGCGCGCCTCATCGGCGAGCAGCACCGGGATACCGCTGTCGATGGGATAGGCCAGCCGCAGCCGCGGGTTGTACAGCAGATCCGCGCCGTCGGCGGCGCGCACCAGATGCAACTGGCCTTTGTCCTGCGGGCACGCCAGCAGACTCAGCAGGGTGGGGTCCAGAATGGTTTCCTCCGACATGGCTTCAACCTACCGGTCGGCGGAACGAGATATACCGGTGGCCGAAATAGCTGCCGACCGCGACGGCGCCCATCACGGCGACCGCGGCGGGAGCTCGCGGGAATCCCAGCACTGTGACGGCGAGTTCGAGCAGTAACGCATTGGCGACGAGACCGCCGCTGTTGACAGCCAGGAAGCCCGCCAGATCCCGGAGAATCCGGCCGCGGACCCGGAACACCAGCCTGCGATGCAGCACGAACGCGATCCCGACCCCGGTGGCGTACGCGGCCGCCACGGCCACCGACGGCGGAATCGCTGCCCCGAGCAGCCACAGCCAGCCGACGGTCAGCCCGATTCCCATCGCCGTATTGACCGCGCCCACGACGGCGAAGGCGAGTTCCTGCCGGCGGACCAGCCGCAGCAGCGGGCCGGGGTCGGCGGGTTCCGCCGGTACAGATGCACAGGTATCGGCCGGTTGTCCGGTGGAACCGGTCATATGCGCACGACCACCAGATCAGGTTCGTCGGCGACCGGTTCGGTGGGTGGCGGCACCGGCGGCTCCGCTCGGCGCCGGCGGCCGCGCCGGTATTCGAACTCCAGGATCGCCAGCCCGGCCAGCCCGGCCGCCGCGAGCGCGGCGCCTATCTTCCAGCCCGGCGGCCGCCAGGTGAGTTCGAGGTCGCCCGCGCGGGTACCGGGCGGAATGTCGACGGTCACGAAACTGTCGGCGACAACATCGATCGGGATCGGCCGGCCGTCGAGGTGGGCCCGGTACCCGGGCCAGCCCAGTCTGGCGAAGACCACCCGGCCGCCGCTGGGTGAATCGACGCGGGCCCGGCTGGTCGTATCGGATTCGGCGGTCGCACCGACGGTGACACCGTCGGTGTGGGAGATCCGGCCGGTGCGGCCCGATACCGGCCCGGACTCGCGTTCGAGCACTGCGATGTACCGGTCGTGTCCCGGGTAGTCGACCCATTTCCAGCCCGGCGGCGCGGGCTGCTCGCGAGCGTCGGGGAACAGGGCGCGTTGCAGCACGACCCGGTCGACCAGCATCAGGTCCACCAGCGGGCGCCCGGTCTCGGGTTCGGGCGCGAACGCCCGCCGGTAGGCGTCGGGGCAGACGCTGACATCCCAGCGCATACACAGCAGATGACCGAAGTAGAAATGACCGTTCGGTGTGTAGCCGCCCACATAGTCCAGCTCCAGGTTCTTGGCATAGTTGCCGAAGGCCAGCGATCCGTAGGCGCCGTCGAGGGTGCGCTCGGCGGGGGCGATCAGTGCGCGGTCGCCCAGTTGCAGCGTGGTCCCGGGGAAATCGGGAAAGGCAGCTTTCATCTCCGACCGTTTCGCCGGCAGATTCCAGCTCATCGGTGTGGGTTGCGCCGCGTGCACCTGCAGGTAGGCGATCGGCGCCACCGCGGCGAGGGTCAGCAGACAGGCCGCGGCACGACCGCGTGTCCGGCCCAGCCATACGACCACCGCGCCCAGCGCGCCGACCCCGGCGGCCGCTATGAGATGAGCGGCCACCGCCTCCGGCGCGGCCGCGGCGGAGCGCGCGAGCAGTAACGACACCAGTAGCCCGGCCGCGATCCCGCGGCGCGGGATCCCGGTGACGGTGCCGAATCGGCCGAGCAGCACACATACCAGCACCAGCAGCGCCAGTGCGACCATCGGCAGTACCCGGGCCGGCCAGCGCAGCGGTCCCATGGTGCCGGGGCCGGCGGTCCACAGCAGGGTCAGCACCGCGAACAGCGCCGGACCGCTCAGCTCCCGGGCCGCGGACGCGGCGCGGGACCAGTCGACGAATGCCAGCGCCGGGATCAGGAACCAGGCGATATAGACCATCGGCAGCGGCTGCACATACCCCCACCAGGAGGTGAAGGCCGGCAGGGTGCTGGGCAGGCTCGCGTTCAGCGATTCCGACCACGGTACGGCCAGGAACTGATCGTTGCGGATCTCCGACGCGCCGCGCCAGGTGACATCCGCGGTGAACAGGCTCGGCAGATACGTCGCCAGCCCCGCCAGCGCGGCGCATCCGGCGACCACGGCGAGCCGGAACACCGGACCCCATTGCCGCCGGTAGACGAATTCACCCACCAGCACCGTGGCGAACAGGACACCGGCTTCGACGGCGGGAAAGACGTATTGCACCGAGATCGTCAGATACAGGAAGACGAACACCGGAACAGGACCGCCGCGACCGCGGGCGAAGCGCACACCGGACGCCCAGGCGTGGACCAGCCAGGCCGTCCCGGTGAAGGCGGTCATCCAGCTGGCCGCGTCGAAGAAGAGCAGGAAACCGCTGCACGGAACGGCCACACCGGCCACCGCCGACCAGGCCGGGTGCGCGCCGTAGGCCAGGCAGACCCGGTAGACGCCGAGTCCGAGAACAATCCCGACCAGCAATTTCACCACTGTCGCATAGAGCGCGAGATCATCCACCGATACCGCGAGCAGATCGATCAGCAGCTGCGGCGGATTGAGCAGCCCGGCCTCTTCGATCGCGTAATTACCGGCCAGCCAATGCTCCGGAACCAGAACCGGAAACCGTCCTTCCCGCAGGGCCCGGCCGCTCATCACCCACAGCGGCGCGTACTGGGCTTCGGTGTCGTCGGTGTAGAAGTGCCGGGAGTTCGCCAGCAGGACAGCGAGATAGGCGACGAGCACCCCCGCCGCACATATCAGACCCCACCGCAACACTTCCCGCCGATTCTCGGCTCGACCATGCGCCACGGGTCCCAGACCCTACCTCCCGCATCGGGTTCCGCGGTCGTAACGACGCGCATCCGAATCTGCCCGCGCCACGCCGGGTGCGCCTGCTAGAGTTCGCATTCCTCGGGCTCACCAGCGTCATCGAGACCCGGCACGCGTTATCCACCGTCGAAAGTCGATCTCGCCAATGCCGTTTTCGCCCAGGTTCGCTCCCACCCCGGTCACCGGCCGACCCCCGGCCGGCCCGCTCTTCCCAGCGGGCACTGCGGCCGTCCCGTGGCCGGAGCCGACGATCCCACGCACCGATGCGGAATCCGATTCGCCCGAAGTGTGCGGTATTTCGGTCGTCGTCCCGGTCTATCGCGGTGAACAGACCGTCACCGCACTGGTACGCGAACTGCACACCCTGACCACGCCCGCGACGACACCGGGCGGAATCCGGTTCCGTATCGCGGAGATCGTACTGGTCCACGATCACGGGCCGGACCGGTCGGATATGGTGCTGCAACGGCTGGCCCGCGAATACACGCAGGTCCGGGTGATCTGGCTGAGCCGCAATTACGGCCAGGATGCCGCCACCATCGCCGGGCTCGCGGCCGCCCGGGGCCGCTGGATCGTCACCATGGACGAGGACGGGCAGCACGATCCGGGTTGTATCGCCGCGTTCCTGGATGCCGCCTATCGCGAACGGGCCGATCTGGTGTACTCGCGGCCCACCAACACCCGGCCGCACGGTCCCCTGCGCAACCTCACCTCCCGCGGCGCCAAAATGGTGCTGGCGACGCTGTTCGCTTTTCCGGCCTCGACCCGGTTCGAGAGCTTCCGGCTGATCCGCGGCGATATCGGGCGCCGCCTGGCCGAGGTCGCCGGAAACGGCGCCTATCTCGATGTCGCGCTGACCTGGGTCGTCGGCCGGACGACCACCGTTCCGGTGCTGCTGCGCGCCGAGGGACGGGACGAATCCGGTTACAACTACCGGCGACTGTTCTCCCTGTTCTGGAAGATGGTGCTGTGCACCGGGACCCGGGGACTTCGGGTGGTGAGCCTGCTGGGGGTCACACTCGCACTGGCCGGTGCGCTCCTGGCCGCAGCGATCATCTACACGGCGGTGACCGGGGACGGCGGGGAGCCGGAGGGCTGGGCCTCGATCATCGTGGTACTGCTGCTCTGTTCGGGCGCGGTGCTGTTCTCGCTCGGGCTCATAGCCGAATATCTCGGGGTGGTTCTGCACATCCTGGTCGGCAAACCGCTGTATCTGACGGTGGAATCGCCGACGCCCCGGCCGCCGGGGGCAGCGTGCGACACCGAAGTACGGCAGCCCGCCGAAGTGGCGGCCGGGTGAGCGGCCGGATCATCTTCAGCCGGCCCTACCGGTCGGCGGCCGAACTGGCCAATGTCGCCGCGGTACTCGACTCCGACCACTGTCACGGTGACGGCCGGTTCACCGCCGCCGCGACCGCGAAACTCCGCGAGATCACCGGCGCGCGCCACGCATTGCTGACCACCTCGTGCACACATGCCCTGGAACTGGCCGCACTGCTGCTGGAACTGGGACCGGGCGACGAGGTGATCGTACCGAGTTTCGCATTCACTTCCGCCGCCACCGCCTTCGCGGTGCACGGCGCGACCTGCGTATTCGTCGATATCGACAGTGCCACCGGCAATATCGACCCGCAGGCCGCCGCGGCGGCGGTCACCGACCACACCAAAGCGATCGTCGTCATGCACTACGGCGGGGTGGCGGCCGATATGGCCGCGCTGCGGCAGCTCACCGACCGGCACGGTCTCGCACTCATCGAGGACAACGCCCACGGCCTGGGCGGAACCTGGCGGGGGCAGGCCCTCGGAACCCTGGGCACCCTGGGCACGCAGAGTTTCCACGACACCAAGAACGTGCACTGCGGTGAAGGGGGCGCGCTGCTGCTCTCCGACGACATCCTGATGGGCCGGGCGGAGATCATGCGGGAGAAGGGCACCGACCGCGCCCGGTTC
Organism: Nocardia sp. NPDC001965; assembly: GCF_053594175.1. NCBI lineage: Bacteria > Bacillati > Actinomycetota > Actinomycetes > Mycobacteriales > Nocardiaceae > Nocardia > Nocardia sp. NPDC001965. The sequence continues at coordinate 173,055 of NZ_JBSFDZ010000013.1, read as the reverse complement.
CTACGCGGTCAGGTGGACAAATACTCCTGGCAGGATATCGGGTCCAGTTATCTGCCCAGTGAGTTCAATGCCGCCGTACTCGACGCCCAGCTCGCCGAATTCCACACCATCCAGCGGGCCCGGCACCGGGTATGGCATACCTACGCGGCCGGACTCGGCTCATGGGCGGCCGACCACGGGGTGGCACCGATGACGGTTCCGCCGGACCGCCTGCACACCGCGCACCTGTTCTACCTGCAAATGCCCACCGAGGAAGCGCGCGACGGATTGATCCGGCATCTCGCCGACCACGAAATCGTGGCGCCGTTCCATTACGTACCACTCGATTCCAGCGCCGCGGGACTCAAATACGGCCGGACACCGTCCCCGTGCATCCGCAGCGCCCGGTTCGCGGCGACCGTCGTCCGGCTGCCGCTGTGGCCCATGCTCACTCGCGACCAGCTCGACCGGGTATTGGACGCCGTCACCGCCTACCGGTGCTGAACCCGGGCGCGGGGACCGGTCACAACCAGACCGCATCGGTATCGGTGAGAGCGGCGTAACTCTCCGATTCGGGCTCGTACCACCAGGTCCGCGGGCCGGGTTGCGGACCGCCCGCCGCCGCGACGGCATGCGCCGAGGGCCGGAACGAGGGGCTACGCGGAATATCGTCGACGATATAGACGAGATCCGGGCGCTGATCCGGCGCCAGGGAACGCAGGGCATCGGTGATGTCGGCGGGTTCGAGCCGGAATCCGGGCCGCACACTCACCGCCGCGACGGCGAGCACCCGGTCACGGGCCGGTAGCGCATAGGCCACCTCCATATCGACGGCGGCGATATCGTTGAGCACATCGACGATCGGCTGAGTGAACACCGGTCCGCGGCGCGTCCGGATCACCGTGTCGATGCGGTCGATCAGCCAGTAGTCACCGTCGCTGTCCCGCCGGAAGAGGTTCTCGGTGGGCAGCCAGGAATCCTCCGGTTCGAATACTCCGCGCAATCCACCCAGTGACAGGTCCACTGTCGCCCCGGCCGAGCCGATCAACAGTCCGACCTCATTGTCCGCGCACCGCCGGGCATAGCCGTTGTCGTCCACCTGGACCTGCCCGGACATCGGATCGTAGGCGACCAGTTCCACCCGCGCGGTCCCCGGCACCGGACGGCCCTTACAACCGAACTTCACCCCCGGCACATTCGCCAGCACCACATCCCCCTCGATGGAGGCGTAGAACTCGAGAACCCTTGCCGGAGCGAACTGTTCGATGGTGCGCCGCCACAGACCGGCGGGCATACCGGAACCGATGAACAGGCGCACCGGATGCGCGTGCCCCTCGGGGAAGACCTCGGCGTCGAGAATATCGCGCAGCATCGTCCACGTGTAGGTCACAACGGTGACCCCGTACCGGTGCACTTCTTCGGCGAATCGGGCGGGATCAAGGGACCGGGCCAGCGCGATCCGGCTCCCGCCGGCGATCGCGCCGCCCAGGCTCACCAGCAGTCCGGACGAATGATGCAGCGGCGCCAGGCAGTACACCGTGTCCTTGTTGTCCAGATCGGCCGCCGAGGCGGTGCCGAACGCCGACAGCGCCCACCGGTGGTTGGTGATGTATTTGATGTCGAGCCGGTCGCCGACACCGGCGACCAGGATGAAGGCCAGCTCCCGCGCCCGGCCGGGGTTCGGGCGGTACCAGCCCGGTACCCGGACCCGCTCGGGATCGACCTTCTCGAGGTCGACGACGTCGGTGCCGGCGGGCACCGCCAGGCCACGAGTGTCGCCACCGCCCAGCACGAACACCCGGGCACCCGTGGCGACGGCATGGCGGACGTTCTCCGGGTCCGAGACCAGGATCGTCGTCCCGGTCTGCTCCAGTGCGGTGGTCAGATCGCTTTCCGGCGCCATGAGCACCGCGACGGCGCCGATCCGGGACAGGGCCGCCAAGGTCACCAGTGCACTGGGCCGGGTCTCCATCACCACACCGACCCGGGTCGCCGGGCGGATCCCGGCCGAGATCAGCCCCCGCACCACATTGTCGATCCGGATATCGACGGCGGCATTGCTGTGCACCCGGTCGTCGAAGAGGAAGCATTCCCCGCGCGGGGAGCGGCGGGCCTGCTCGGCCATCAACCGGCCGATGGAGATCCGGGTACTCGCCTCGATCGTGCCGAGCCGGGTCAGCCGCGGCAGCGTGCGCGCGGCGCCTTCCACCACACCGACCGAACCGCGCACCGTGTTCGCGGCCAGATGTTCCAGGGTCCGGCCCACCTCGGCGCCCGCTTCGGCCAAGGCAGCCGCGGTGTGCACCGCGCGCAGCAGCGCGGTACGCGGCGCCGCCTCCGACACATGTTCGGACATCGGGGCGATCTCCTCGGGCAGCGGGTTGCTGCCGTCGATCCAGCCCACCCAGTCGCGCACCTGCGGCCAGGTGCACCTGGTGGCCACCGAGCCGGCCACGAGACCGAAATGACCGGATACCAGCTTGGACTCGTACACCTCGGCACGCGGTGCGGCCCGGACGATCCCGCGTACGGCGGCAGGCTGGCCGATCTCGTCGACCTCGCCGAGGAAGGCCAGGATCGGGCATTTCAGATCGGCCAGCGAGATCGGCTGATCACGGATGACGAAACCGCCGAGCATCATCCGGTTGTGGACGACGAACTGTTTGAGCAGATCGGCCGCGGCCGGGCCGGCGTAACCGATCCAGCCCTCGTTGGTGAGGAAACGGCGCTGCCGTTCCTTGGGCAGCAATGCCTCCCGATCGTGGAGCTGGCGCAGGAAATCGATTCGCGCCTTGGTGGTCTTCACCGGGTCGAGCAACTGGAATCCGATCCGAACCATCCGGTCGGTGATGGGTAGCCGCGGTATCACGTGATCGGCGGCGAAATCCACCAGATCCGACACCGCGTCGTGCGGCAACCCCAGCGGCATCCCGGCGATGATATCGACCGGGCTGCCGAAGGTGACGATGCTCGCGATCCCCTTACCGGCCCGGAACGCCGCGGTCTGGTAGGCGAACATCCCACCCTGCGAATACCCCATCAGGTGCACGTTCCGGCCGGTTGCCGCATTGACCGTGTCGATCGCGTTGTTCACCGCGAGAACGTGGTCGGCGAGGTCGCGTTTCCAGCCGCCCTCCTCCACCGACGGGGAACCGAAGTCGATCACCCAGCAGTCGATACCGCCACGATGCAGGATCCCGACCGCGCCGTCGTCGCCGTTGACATCCCAGATATCGGCGTTGACCATCAGTGGCGGGACGAACAGCGCGACCGGGCCACCGGTGGGAGCGCCGGGGAAGTAGTGGCGCAGCCGATACATGGGGCGCCGCTCGGCGATCTCGAAGGGCGAGGATTCGGTGTCCCGGCCCAGACCCCCGAAGCGGATCACTTCCAGACCGTTCTGCGCTGTCGACATCACCCGCCGTGCCGACCCCGCCAGACCTCGCACACTCAACTTCACGTTCCGCTCCCAGCCCTACCTGTGGCGTGGCATACCTCACAAACCCTGCGGTATGCACCAAAGCCTGCCATATCGCACCCGGCACCTGTCGGTTCCGTTGTGACATCTACATCATGTACCCGTCACCTCGACGGAACCCCGCACCCGCGCCGATAGGGTGAGGATCGTGACCGATCCGACCCTCCCACCTGCCCGATCCACGGCGGCCGTCGACCGGGAGACACTGCCCGTCGAACTCGTGGACTCCACCGGCAATACGGTGGGCTCGTGCCCGGTCGCCGAAGCCCACCGCGCTCCCGGGCGACCGCACCGCGCATTCTCGGTACTGATCTTCGATCCCGCGGGCCGGACGCTGCTGCAGCAGCGCGCGACCGGTAAGACACGGTTCCCGGCACGCTGGTCCAATACCTGCTGCGGCCATCCGGCACCGGGCGTCCCGGTCGCCGACGCGGCCGGTATCCGGCTGTTCGAGGAGATGGGACTGCGCGTGCCGCTGACGGAGGTCGGCGTGTACAACTATCGGGCAGATGACCCGCGTACCGGATTCGTCGAAGACGAGTGGGATCACGTATTGGTCGGACTGGTCGACGGGTTGCGGCCGGATCCGGATCCGGCCGAGGTCGCCGGCTACCGCTGGATCCGCCCGGACGAACTGCGCGTCCGGCTCCGGGCGGACCCGGACAGTTTCAGCCCGTGGCTCGCCGGAGTGCTGGAGATCGCCGCCGCCGCGCCACCGATTCGCGCCTGAGCCTCTTCCCGGGCGATATCCGGGCGCGGGCCGGGATCCACTGCGATCGATTCCGCCGGGCCGGGCGCCTCCTTGTCTGCGCCGCATTCCGCTCCTGTGCGATTCAATAGTTCAATGCGCATATCAACGTATGGTGATTGCGTTTGCCATCGTTCCGGCCCGGCACCACGAAACTGCCCGGGTGCCAGCACCGGACCCGAAGGCCCAGCGGCCGAACCGACCGGCGATATCGCCGGCTCGGCCCTCCGCTGGGCCGGCGTCGAACCTCAGCCGAGCCAGGCGCGGATATCGTCGGCCGCCGCGCGGATCTCGCCGAGTTGCTCGGCCACCCGCTCCCCCGCGGTTCCGCCCCGAGCATTGCGCGACGCGACCGAACCGGCCACCGTGAGCACCTCGCGCACCTGTGGGGTGAGCGCCGGATCGATCGCCGCGAATTCCGCATCGGTGAGTTCGTCCAACCCGACACCCCGGGTCTCGGCCGCGCGCACGCAGGCACCGGCCGCCTCGTGCGCGACCCGGAACGGTACGCCGTGCCGGACCATCCACTCGGCGATATCGGTCGCCAGAGTGAAACCCGCGGGCGCGAGTTCGGCCATCCGGCCGGTATGGAAGGTGAGGGTGGAGACCAGCCCGGCGATGGCGGGCAGCAACAGTTCCAGCTGAGCGACAGAGTCGAACAGCGGTTCCTTGTCCTCCTGCAGATCCCGGTTGTATGCCAGCGGCTGGGCCTTCAGGGTCGCCAGCAACCCGGTGAGGTTGCCGATCAGCCGGCCTGCCTTACCGCGGGTGAGTTCGGAGACATCGGGGTTCTTCTTCTGCGGCATGATCGACGAACCGGTCGACCACGCGTCGGCCAGGGTGAGGTAGCCGAATTCCGGCGTACTCCAGAGAATGACCTCCTCGGCCATCCGGCTGAGGTCCACGCCGATCATCGCCAGCACGAATGCGGCCTCGGCCGCGAAATCACGTGCGGAGGTGGCGTCGATGGAATTGGCGGCGGCGGCCGTGAAATCCAGTTCGGCCGCGATGGCCTCCGGGTCCAGGCCCAGCGAGGAACCGGCCAGCGCCCCGGACCCGTACGGCGAGACGGCGGCCCGTTTGTCGAAATCGCGCAACCGGTCGATATCACGCAACAGTGGGTGCGCGTGCGCGAGCAGATGGTGGGCCAGTAGCACCGGCTGGGCGGCCTGCAGATGGGTTTTACCCGGCATCACCGCGTCCGGATGCGCCGCGGCCTGAGCGGTGAGCGCGTCCACGACCGCCACCAGGCCGGCCGCGATACGCCGCACCGCATCGCGCAACCACATCCGGAACAGGGTGGCGACCTGGTCGTTGCGCGAACGTCCGGCCCGCAGCCGGCCACCGAGTTCCGGGCCGACCCGGTCGATGAGGCCGCGTTCGAGCGCGCCGTGCACATCCTCGTCGGATTCCGCGGGGGCGAACGCCCCGGATCCGACATCGGCCGCGAGGCGGTCCAAGCCGGCGAGCATACCGGCGAGATCGGTCTCCGACAGCAACCCGGCCTTGTTCAGCACCCGGGCGTGCGCCTTGGAGGCGCGGATATCGTACGGCGCCAGCACCCAGTCGAACTGGGTCGATTTGCTCAGCGCCGCCATTGCCTCGGCGGGGCCGGAGGCGAACCGGCCACCCCACAACGCGCCCTCGTTGGTGCCCACTACCTCTCCCACGTCTCGATTGACAGTTCGTCTCGACGGCCCACGGTATTCGCCGGGGAGCACCACAACGCACCCACCCGGCCGCGTCCCCGGCTCTGTCGGTGGGCCGGGCGGATCGGCGCCGCCGGATCCGTACACGTTCGCCCGGTCACGCGACCGGGCGAACGACGCACCGCGAGTCCGGGCCGTGGCCCGGACCCCGGGTTCACTTCTGGTTCAGATCCCGCTTCGCGGCGACCTTGGAGGACAGGCCGTGGATCTGCACGAAGCCCTTGGCCAGCGACTGGTCGAAGCTGTCGCCCTCGTCGTAGGTGGCCAGGTTGAAATCGTAGAGCGACTGTTCGCTGCGGCGACCGTTGACCACGACGTTGCCGGCGTGCAGCACCATGCGGATATCACCGGACACATGCTGCTGGGTCTCCGCGACGAAGGCGTCCAGCGCCCGCTTCAGCGGCGAGAACCACAGGCCGTCGTAGGCCAGCTCGCCCCAGCGCTGTTCGACCTGCCGCTTGTAGCGGCCGAGCTCCCGCTCCAGGGTGACGCTCTCCAGCGCGCGATGCGCGGTGATCAGCGCGATGGCGCCGGGGGCCTCGTAGATCTCGCGGCTCTTGATCCCGACCAGCCGGTCTTCGACCATATCGAGCCGGCCCACGCCCTGCCGGCCCGCGCGGCTGTTCAGTTCGACGATCGCCTCCAGCACACTGACCGGGCGGCCGTCGATGGCGACCGGGACACCACGGTCGAAGCTGACGATCAGTTCGTCGGGCGCCTCGAAGTTGACGGTCGGGTCGGTGGTGTAGTCGTAGACGTCCTTGGTGGGCGCGTTCCAGAGATCCTCGAGGAAGCCGGTCTCGACCGCGCGGCCCCAGACGTTCTGATCGATGGAGAAGGGGGACTTCTTGGTGACGTTGATCGGGAGCTTGTTCTCCTCGGCGAAGGCGATGGCCTTCTCCCGGGTCCAGGCGTAGTCGCGGACCGGGGCGATCACGTTCAGGTCCGGGGCCAGTGCGCCGATGCCGACCTCGAAGCGGACCTGGTCGTTGCCCTTACCGGTGCAACCGTGCGCGACCGTGTCGGCGCCGTGGAACTTGGCGGCCTCCACCAGATGTTTGACGATCAGCGGCCGGCTGATGGCCGAGACCAGCGGATACTCGCTCTGGTAGAGCGCGTTCGCCTGAATGGTGGGCAGGCAGTATTCGTCGGCGAATTCGTCGCGGGCGTCCACCACGACCGCTTCGACGGCACCGCAATCGAGAGCGCGCTGGCGCACCACGTTCATATCCTCGCCACCCTGCCCCAGGTCGATGGCCACGGCCACGACCTCGGCGCCGGTCTCCTTGCCGATCCAGCTGATGGCCACGGAGGTGTCCAGCCCACCGGAGTAGGCGAGTACGACGCGATCGGACATGTTCTGGTGCTCCTCGGATGATATTCGAAGGTACTGACGGTATTCGGAAGTTCTGATGCTCTTCGTCGGCGCGGGCGCTGTTCTGCGTTGCGCGTACGCGGCCGGCGCCTCCTCCAGCAGTATGCTGGCCCGTTGCCGGATCGGCGCGCGCCGCCGCTACAAATGATTATGCACGATGATGCAATCTCATTCATAATCGGGGTGGGGACGCCTGCCACCTGGCCCGATGCCGGTCCGCGAAAATGTTGCGATCGCCTACCGAACCTTTCCGGAGCCCATTCGATATGAGACGCTGATCACACCGATCGGTCCGCTACGGGCAAAGGAGGACGGAACCGTGCAGATGTTGCAGCAGTGGGCGCAGGACAATTACGAGACGATCGGTTTCATTGTCGTCAACCTCGGTAACGCCGCCCTGACCATCGGTAAATGGGGTATCGAGATGACGACCCCGTTCCTGCAGGACCTGGTGAACAACCACTGATACGCGGCGACGGGAACGATCACCGGCCCCGCCCCGAACCGACAGCCATCTGAGCGCAGCTCGATTTCGTGTGCCACACGGGCCTACGGGCCGAACCCGACGCGCTGTGAGGTCATTTTCCACCGGCCGCCCTCATCGGACAGCCGGATAATCCGAGGAAGTGGTGGCGAACAGCAGCTCGGCGATTCTGGAACGCCCGAACTCGAGCGGGTCGCAGGACCTCCTGCGACCTGACCGGGGTGCGAGTCGGACTTGCACCTCACGTGACGTCAGGATTTACCGTCGGGCCGGTGACGATCACTGTTCTCGACTCCTACTCGACAACGAAGCAGATCCTGCAGGCACCAGTGGCCGATCGGGAAGGCATGCTGCGGGCGATGCTCGAACCGACGACCGGGATGTACCGGTACTTTCCGGGAGAGGTCGACCTGGTGGCGTTCCACCGGCAGTCGGCCGGGTTCCCGCTCGACCGCGACGGACAGCGTTGTCTCGACGCCCTGGAAACGCTCGCGGCGGCCGATGCCTGGAAGCGCATGCAGCGGGCGGTCGACGACGCGGAATCCGTATTGCTCGCCGCGACACCGGGGTTCCGAGCGCCGGACATCACCGTGCTCCTGGTGCTCGGCGACCCGGGCGATACCAACTTCATGGGCCCGAGCCTGGGCGTCACCGGCTTCGGCGGTATCTCCGGCTACATCACGATCACCTTGTGGCCCTACCCGGAGAACCTGGAGCGTCTGGAGTGCACCGCGGTGCACGAACTCCACCACAACCTGCGCTACAGCCCCGGCGGTGTGGTGTGGGATCCGATGACGGTCACTGTCGGTGAGCATGTGGTGGGCGAGGGTTTGGCCGACGCATTCGCTCGTGAACTCTATGGTGACGACCTCGGCTACGCCCGCCTCGGCGTGCCGACCTTGCACGACGACGAGTCGTTCACGAAAGTAGTTTCCGGACTGGATACCACCGGGATGCAGAACTTCACGGCCTGGGTACACGGCGACACCATCGCAGAGCACCTGGGCGTGAACCCGGTCGGATTGCCGACGGGAGCGGGGTATTCCGCCGGGAACAGGTTGGTCGACGCCTACCTCGCGGCGACGGGTAAGTCCGCGGCCCAGGCTCTGCACGCCGGCAGCGCGGACATCATCGCCACCGCGCTCACGGCGAACCGATAGGTGCCGTCCATCCGCCATCGTCCGGATCGCGAAGAAGGGGGCGGCTTGACAGACTGCGCATCCTCGCGTCCTGGACCGCCGAACACCCTCACTCACCCCCAGACCACAACCGCCCAGACCCCGACGTGCACAAAAGGGCATTCACGGACACTGACACACGACGAAACTTCGCTGAACAGCGATGATTGCAGCTGCTGATGTCCATTAGAACATCGGTTGATGGACGTTGGATCCTCGCTGTCTGCGGCTCAATCGGGGATTCCGGTCCGTGCGCCGAGCCGTTGCCGGCGGATGCCAGTGGTGTCGATCAATGGCATCGCCTGTGAGATCCGTTGTCCGACATCATCTTCTGTGTCGGGCTGGTCGAAACAGTCCGGATGATCGTGGAAGCCGACCCCGACGGCCGGGAGAACCCGGGGTATTCCCTGCTCTCACTGCTTTTCATCGGAGTGGTCACCCTGCTGTGGGTCAGCGGGGGTGCGCTGTTGCTGATGGGCCGGCGCCCGGGCCGGGTGCTGACGCTGGTCGTGCGGTGATCGGCGTGCTGCTCGCCATCGCGGGAACGGTCGGGGCCATTGCCTCGCGTGAGCCGGCGGTCCGGGCGCTCACGACACCACTGCTCCTGCTGTCGGGCATCGCGTTCGGCTGTGCCGCGTCCCGCGCCACCGGGCGGTGGCTGTCGTACCACACCTCGGTGCGAGCCGGTGGGCCCAGATACTGATCGGCCGGGGCCGACCGTATCCACGTCAGGCCAGATTCTCGATCTTCGCGGCCAGCTCGGCCCCGGTGAGCGGTTCGCGCGCGATGACCGCGATGGTGTCGTCACCGGCAATGGTCCCGACGATGTAGGGCAGCGAGGCCCGATCCAATGCGCTGGCCAGGAAATGCGCCGCGCCGGGCGGTGTCCGCAGCACGGCGATGTTTCCGCTGGAATCGGTGGAGACCAGCAGATCGCCGAGAAGTTTCGCCAGTCGCCCGGTCCCACCGGTGACCCCGCGTACCGGGCTGCCATCCTCCGGCACCACATAGACCCCCGCGCCGCCGTCGGCGGCGCGCAGCTTCACCGCGCCCAGTTCGTCGAGATCACGGGACAGTGTCGCCTGGGTGGTCTCGATCCCCTCCGCGGCGAGCAGGGTGGCGAGTTCGGTCTGGCTGCGCACCGGATGCGCGGCCAGCAGCGCGATGATCCGCGACTGCCGGCCCGCGCGGGTGGCGGCGGTGACCGGTCCCGCCGGATGTATCCGGGTCTCGCTCATCGTCGTCGCGCGTCCTCGCGTGCCAGCAGCCAGACCAGTAGGGCCTTCTGCGCGTGCAATCGGTTCTCCGCCTCGTCCCAGACCACGCTCTGCGGCCCGTCGAGGACCTCGTCGGTGATCTCCTCACCGCGATGCGCGGGCAGGCAGTGCAGCACGATCGCGTCGGCACCGGCCCGGGCCAGCAGTCGGCTGTTCACCTGGTACGGCTGGAACGGGCCGACCCGGTCCAGACCGTCGCTCTCCTGCCCCATGGAGGTCCAGGTATCGGTGACCAGTACATCGGCGCCGTCGGCCGCGATCAGCGGATCTTCGGTGACGACGATACTGCCGCCGGTTTCGGCGGCCCGGGCCTCGGCGGCTTCGATCACGGCAGATGCCGGGAGGAACCCGGCGGGGGCGGCGATCCGGACGTGCAGCCCAGCGGTGACGCCGCCGAGCAGCAGCGAATGGGCCATATTGTTGGCACCGTCACCGAAATAGGCCAGCCGCAGTCCGCGCAGCCCACCCTTGTGCTCGGTGATGGTCAGCAGATCGGCCAGCACCTGGCAGGGATGGAATTCGTCGGACAGCGCGTTCACCACCGGAACGGTGGCGGTGGAAGCCATCTCCCGCAGCCGCTCTTGACCGAAGGTCCGCCAGACGACGGCCTCCACATAGCGGGAAAGCACCCGTCCGGTATCGGCGAGGGTTTCGTCGCGACCCAGCTGGGTCGTCTGCCCGTCCACCACCACGGCGTGCCCGCCGAGCTGGGCGATACCCAGCTCGAAGGAGAACCGGGTGCGCGTGGAGTTCTTGTCGAAAATGACGCCGACACCCCGCGGCCCCTCCAGCGGCCGGTGCGAGAACGGACTCTTCTTCAGCTCGGCCGCCAGCGCCAGCACCTCGGCCTGTTCCGCAGGGGTCAGATCGTCGTCGCGCAGGAAATGGCGGACAGCGGTGGCCGGGTGTAGGGAGGCGGTCATCCGCGGGGTCCTTTCGTTTCGGCCAGGACATCGTCGAGGATTCCCGGCAGGTCAAGCACGAGATTGTCGGCCTGGGTCTCGGTGAGCACCAGCGGCGGCGCCAGCCGGATCACATCGGGTTTGGCCGGGTTCACCAGATAACCCGCGGCCCGCGCCCGGGCCTCCACCTGTGGAGCGACCGGATCGGTCAGACCGATCCCGATCAGCAGTCCGGCCCCCCGCACATCGGCGATCAGTGGATGTTCGAGCACGGCGATGCCGTCGCTGAGCCGCTTACCCACCGATTCGACATGCTCGAGCAGCCCGTCCTCTTCGAGCGTGCGCAGCACGGCGAGCGCGGCGGCCGCGCAGACCGGGTTGCCGCCGAAGGTGGTGCCGTGCAGGCCCGGGGTGAACAGCTCGGCCGCCGGCCCGGTGGCCAGGACCGCGCCGATCGGCAGACCGGCACCCAGCCCCTTGGCCAGGGTGATGACATCCGGCGTGATCCCGAACGACTGGTGGGCGAACATCTTGCCGGTACGGCCGATCCCGGTCTGCACCTCGTCCAGGATCAGCAGTGCGCCCGCCCGCGCGGTGATCTCGCGGGCCCGGACCAGATAGTCCATCGGGGGGACCACGACACCGCTCTCGCCGAGCATCGGTTCCAGGAAGACCGCGGCGGTATCGGAATCGACCGCACGCTCGAGGATCCGGGTATCGCCGTAGGGGATGTGCACGACACCGGGCGGCATCGGTTCGAACGGCGCGCGCTTGGCCGGCTGGCCGGTGAGCGCGAGCGCGCCCATGGTGCGGCCGTGGAACGCCTCGTCACAGGCGATGATCTTGCGCCGGCCGGTGAGCCGGGCCATCTTGAAAGCGGCCTCGTTGGCCTCGGTACCGGAGTTGCAGAAGAACGCCCGGCCGTCACCGTCACCGAAATGCCCGAGCAGCCGCTCGGCCAGCTCGATCACCGGTTCGCTGCCGTACAGATTCGAGACATGCCCCAGCGTGCCGAGCTGGTCCATGACCGCGCTCAGGATCGCCTGATGCGCGTGGCCGAGGCTGTTCACCGCGATACCGCCCACGAAATCGACATAGCGGTTGCCGTCCGCGTCGTACACGACCGCACCGGTCCCCCGGGTCAGCACGACCTCCGGAGTGGCGTAGTTGCGCATCATCACGTTCGACCAACGTTGCCGCAGTTCCGCAGTGTTCATGCTCTGACTCCGTTTTCCTCGTTCGCCGGCAGTGTGACCATGGTCCCGATTCCCTCCCCGGTGAAGAGCTCCAGCAGTACCGAATGGGGTACGCGACCGTCGATGACGTGCGCACCCGGTACCCCGCCCCGGACAGCGCGCAGACATGCCTCCATTTTGGGCACCATTCCCGAATCCAGCGACGGCAGCAGGTCGGCCAGCGCGTCGGTATCGATCACGCTGGTCAGCGACGACCGGTCCGGCCAATCGGTGTACAGGCCCTCGACATCGGTCAGCACCACCAGTTTCTCGGCGCCGATCCCCTCGGCGAGCGCGGCGGCCGCGGTATCGGCGTTGATGTTGTGCACCACGCCGTCGGCGTCGGGGGCGATGGTGGAGACCACCGGGATACGCCCCGCGCGGATCAGGTCGAGCACCGAATCCGGATGGACGTCGGTGACATCGCCGACCAGCCCGATATCGGTGGCCGCGCCGTCGACGAAAACGGTGCGGCGGGTGGCGGTGAACAGCCGGGCGTCCTCACCGGAGATACCCACGGCGTACGGGCCGTGGGCATTGATCAACCCGACCAGTTCCCGGCCGACCTGACCGAACAGCACCATCCGCACCACATCCATCACCTCGGGTGTGGTGACCCGGAAACCGCCGCGGAACTCCCCGGACATCCCGAGGCGCTGCAGCATGGCCGAGATCTGCGGGCCGCCGCCGTGTACCACCACCGGGTGTACGCCGACGGTACGCAGGAAAGCCATATCGGCGGCGAACGCGCGTTTGAGCCCGTCGTCGATCATGGCGTTGCCGCCGTATTTGACGACCACCACCTTGTCCCGGAATTTCTGCAACCATGGCAGGGCACCGGCGAGAATATGCGCTTTGTCCAGCGCGGACAGTTCGTGCAACGCTTCGGTCATGAGCTGTAGGCCGAATTCTCTTCGACATAGCCGTGCGAGAGATCGGTGGTGCGGACGGTGGCGGTCCCGACGCCGAGTCGCAGATCGACGACCACGTGGATATCGGCCCCGGACAGATCGACCTCACGTGCTCCGGGCGCGCCGGTGCCGTCGACACAGACCGGGAACCCGTTGAACGACACCGAGATCAGGTCGGGATCCAATTCGATGGGGGCGGTACCGACCGCGGCCAGCACCCGGCCCCAGTTCGGGTCGGAGCCGAACATGGCGGTTTTGACCAGGCTGTCGCGGGCGATGATCCGGGCCGCGACCAGGGCGTCGTCTTCGCTGTGCGCGCCCTCGACCGTCACCAGGACCCGTTTGGTGACGCCCTCGGCGTCGGCCATCAGCTGACCGGCGAGGTCGTCGCAGACCGCGAGCACGGCCGCGTCCAGGTCTTCCTGACTGGGTGTGACCTCACTGGCACCGTTCGCCAGCAGCAGCACGGTGTCGTTGGTCGACATCGATCCGTCCACATCGAGCCGGTCGAAGGTGAGCTTCGTGGCCCGCCGCAACGCGGTGTCGAGCTGTTCGGCACTTGCGACGGCATCGGTGGTCAGCACGACCAGCATGGTCGCCAGCGAGGGAGCCAGCATGCCCGCGCCCTTCGCCATACCGCCGACATTCCATTTGTCCGGATGGTGCAGGGATGCCTCTTTCGGCACCGTATCGGTGGTCATGATGGCGTGCGCGGCCTCGGTACCGCCCGATATCCCGCCGCCCATCTCGTGCACGATCTCGGTGACCGCCGGCAGCAGTTTGTCCATCGGCAACCGATCACCGATCAGTCCGGTGGAGCAGACCGCGATCTCCCCGGCACCGGTTTCGGTGCCCCAGTTGCTCAGCGCCGTGGCCAGTTCCTCGGCGGTGCGATGGGTGTCCTGGAAGCCCAGCGGCCCGGTGCAGGCGTTGGCTCCCCCGGAGTTCAGGATCACTGCCCGCAGCCGCCCGGATTTCAGCACCTGCTGTGACCACAGCACCGGCGCGGCCTTCACTTTGTTGCTGGTGAAAACACCCGCCGCGGCGTAGTCGGGGCCCTCGTTGAAGACGAGCGCGAGGTCCGGGCCGCCCTTGGCCTTGATGCCCGCGGCGATTCCGGCCGCCCGGAAGCCGAGCGGTGCGGTGACACCCTGGTTGTGCACGAGGTTTCCGTTCTTGTCGGTGGTCACGGTGCCACTCCTACAGTGGACAGCCCGGCGGTCTCGTCGAAACCGAGCGCGAGGTTCATGGATTGCACGGCGCCACCGGCGGTGCCCTTGGTCAGATTGTCGATCGCACCGATCACCACCAGCAGGCCCGCGTCGGTATCGACGGCGACCTGCAGCGTGACGGAGTTGGCGCCCAGGACCGCACCGGTCTGGGGCAGGACGCCCTCGGGCAGCAGATGGACGAAGGGTTCGTCCGCGTAGGCCTTCTCGTAGACCGCGCGCGCCTCGGCCGCGTCCACCCGCACCGGCGCGGTGCAGGTGGCCAGGATGCCGCGCGGCATCGGCGCGAGCACCGGGGTGAACGACACCCGCACCGGCGCCCCGGCCACCGCCGAGAGATTCTGTGCGATCTCCGGGGTGTGCCGGTGCGCACCGGCCACCCCGTAGGCCCGGGCCGAACCCATGACTTCGGAGCCGAGCAGGCTCACATCGAGTTTGCGACCCGCGCCGGAGGTACCGCTCACCGCGACGACGTTGACCGCGGGTTCGACGATGCCCGCGGCGATCGCGGGAGCCAGGGCCAGACTGCTGACGGTCGGATAGCAGCCGGGCACCGCGATCCGGGTGGCCCCCCGCAACGCGTCCCGCGCCCCGGGTAGCTCCGGTAGACCGTAGGGCCAGCTGCCGGCGTGCGGACCGCCGTAGTACCGGTCCCAGGCCGCCGGATCGGTGAGCCGGAAATCCGCGCCGCAGTCGATGAGCACTGTCGTCTCCGGCAGCTGGGCGGCCAGGTCGGCCGACTGCCCGTGCGGCAGGCCGAGGAAGACGATGTCGTGCCCGGCCAGTTCGCCGGCCGTGGTCGGGGCGAGGATCCGGTCCGCCAGCGGCAGCAGCTGTGGTTGCAGCGCGCCCAGCGCGGTACCCGCGTTGTTACCGGCGGTCAGCGCCCCGATCTCGAGGCGCCCGGCTCGGTACTCCGGATGGCCCAGCAACAGACGCAGCACTTCCCCGCCTGCGTAACCGCTGGCACCGGCGACGGCCACGCGCAGGGGTCCGTTCCGGTCGGGCATATCCGTGAGATCAGCCATGTGATGATTATGCACGACCATGCAAGCCCATTCATCAACCGGTCCGCAAGCACCCCGCCGGGTTACCACCCAGCAGGTCGAGATCGACTCCCGGACGAGCCATCGCGGGCCGGCCGGCGCGTCGGCCGAGTCCCGGACCGGACCTCCGGGTCAGGACGTCCGAGCCAGCAGCGTCTGGGTGGTGGTCCCAGCCGGGCCGGTGCGGTCGTACACGGTCGAGGCCGGGGGTGGCGCGCGAGCAGTTTCCGGTAGGCCGCCGCCGATCAGGCGCCGATCCCGGACGACCGCACTCGCTCGCCGAGCGGAACCTGTGACACACCCAGATTCAGGAGAACGGCTGCCATGATCGGCTAGGATTAGAACATGTGTTCGAACAGCTGGCTCCGGGTTCAGATCGGCGCCCTGGAGCAGGCGGTCGACACCCTGCTCACCGGCGATCTCGGCGCCGTCTCGGATACCGAACTCACCGAATCGCTGTCCCGGCTGGAATCACGCACTCGCAACCTGGTGGGCCTCACCGTGCGGATGACAGCCGAACATGCCCGCCGTACCGGCCGGAACGAAGGACCCACCCAGGCGCCGACTACCACCTACACCCCCGAATCCGCGACCGGAACCACGGTGCGGACCGGTCCGCACCCGGCGCACCGACCCGCGCGCTCGCCCGGACCGACCCGATCGGGCATTGTTTCCGGTGACCGCAGCACCGTGGCCCGAGGAGTAACCGTGACCGCACCCGTGCGCGTGCAGCGCACCGGCGACATCGTCGTCTGGACCATCGACAATCCCGAGCAACGCAATCCGATCTCCGACGAGGCGACGATCGAGGCCCTGGAGTCCGCAGTCCACGCGGCCGACCGCGATCATTCGATCCGGGTGGCCATCCTCACCGGCGCGGGCACGGCGTTCAGCGCCGGCGGCAATGTGAAACATATGCGGGACAAGGCCGGCATGTTCGGCGGCGCCCCGGCGGAGTTGCGCCAGGGGTACCGGCACGGGATCCAGCGCATCCCCAAGGCGCTCTACCACTGTGAGATCCCCACCATCGCCGCGGTGAACGGCCCGGCGATCGGCGCCGGCTGCGATCTGGCCCTGATGTGCGATATGCGGATCGCGGCGACCACCGCGACCTTCGCCGAGAGTTTCGTACGCCTGGGCCTCATCCCCGGCGACGGCGGCGCCTGGCTGTTGCCGCGAGCGGTCGGCATGGCCCGCGCCAGCCAGCTGGCATTCACCGGCGCCGCCATCGATGCGGCCACGGCACTCGAATGGGGCATGGTCAACGAGGTGGTCGAACCGGATCGGCTGCTCGATACCGCCCATCGGCTCGCCGCGGAGATCGCCGTCAATCCGCCGCACGCGCTCCGGATGACCAAACGCCTGCTCCGCGAGGGTCAGCAACAGAGCCTGGAGACCCTACTCGAACTCTCCGCGGCCATGCAGGCCGTCACCCATCACACCGCCGATCACGACGAAGCGGTCGCGGCCATGCTGGAACGGCGCGCACCCCGCTTCACCGGGGACTGACCCGCGGGCCGAGCCCGCGCGTCAGACCACCCGGTCAGGGATATTCGGCGATCAGCGTGGCCACCGTGCCCGGGACCAGCGCTTCGAAAATATGCGGCACGTCGGCGGGGTAGGCGATGTAATCGCCGGGTTCGAGTTCCACCGGATCCGCCGACGTCCCGACGAGCGCGCGCCCGGTGCCGAGCAGTACGTGCTCGACCGACCCGGGCGCATGCGGCTGCGATGCCCGCCCGTGCCCGGGCTCGGCGGCCACCCGGTAGATATCGCGACGCACTCCCGTCGGGCTCACCGCCAGCAGCGTGGCCCGGTAATCGGCCTCGGCGGCGAACACCGCCGGACCTTCCGCGGCCCGGATCACCCGGGTGCGCGGGCGTGGCGGGTCCAGCAGCCGCGAGAAGGGCACCTCCAGGGCGAGGCACAGCGCCCACAGCGTTTCCAGGCTGGGATTCCCGGTTCCCGATTCGAGTTGCGAGAGGGTCGATTTCGCGATGCCTGCGCGCCGGGCCACCTCGGTCAGTGACAGCTCCGCGCGCACGCGCTCGCGCCGTAGCGAGGCGGCGATCACCTGCTGTGGGGTTCGGTTTGGATCCGCATCGACAGGACCTCGCGCAGCATCGTTCGGTTCACGAGTATCTCGTTCGGTTTGACGAACACGTGCGTTCACGTTCACCATGGTAGCCATGTGTTCGTTATGGCGAACAGTCGATCGTCCGGCCCGATCACTGATCCGCGCGCTCTGCGCCGCGGTCGCCGTCGCCGGGATGTCCTACGGCGCCACGGCGGTCGCGGCAGGACTTCCGCTGTGGTTTCCGGTCGCGCTCGGCGTACTGGTCCTGGCCGCCGGATCGGAATTCCTGTTCCTCGGAATCGTCGTCGCCGGTGGCAGCCCGATCGCCGCTCTGCTCGCGGGCCTGCTGCTCAACATTCGGCATATCGGCTACGGGCTCGCGGTACCCGAGGTGCTCGGCACCGGCCGGCGACGGGCGCGCCGCGCGCACCTCCTCAACGACGAAACCGTGGCCGTGGCACTGTCCCAGCGCTCGACCGGCGGCGGCCGGGCCGCCTATCTCGCCTGCGGACTCGGGATCTTCGCGGCCTGGCCCGCCGGAACCCTGGTCGGCGGCCTGCTCGGGAACGCGGTGCCCGACCCGGGCGCGTTCGGGGTCGATGCCGTGTTCCCGGCGGTACTGCTGACATTGATCATGCCCGCGCTGCGCGCGCCCCGAGTCCGGCGCGGCGCGCTCGCCGGGGCCGGTCTCGCACTGCTCGGCACCCCGGTGCTACCGCCCGGCGTGCCGATCCTGCTGGCCGCCATCGGCGTGGTCGTCACGATTCCGCGACCGGAGCACCGATGAACGATCTCGGGTACCTGGTCGGTGCCGCGCTCGTGCTGGCGGTCGGCACCTACGCCTTCCGGCTCGCCGGGCCCGTCCTCGGGTCGCGCATCCCGTTATCGGACCGGACCGCGGAGCTGCTGGACACCGCGTCCGTCGTGATGTTGGCGGCACTGGTGCTCACCACCACCCTGACCGAGGACACCGGCTCGGCCGGATTCGCGCGCCCGGCCGGAGTCGTGCTCGCCGGTGTGCTCCACCACTACCGGCTGCCGCTGCCGCTGGTGCTCGGGACCGCGGCGGCCGTCACTGCCGTCCTGCGTTTCGCGGGCGTCCCCTGATCACCCGATCGCAGGCCCCGCGTGCCGCTTACTGCTTCTCGACCACTCGCTCCCCTTCACCCGGTTTCCAGATGGTGACCCGCAGCAGATCGTCGCCGACCTCCACCGATGACGCCGAAGTCAGATCGGCCACGAAGAAATGCTCGAACTGCCGGCCCCGCAGATCCAAGCCGCTGTCCGCGTACAGGTACTCGGCGAATCGCGCGTGCAACGCGGTATCCGGATCGTCGACCACCACACCGAAGAGTTTCGCGTCGCCCTCGGCGACCATCGTGTCCTCGGTCGCGGTGTGCAGGCAGAAGCGGGGATCGCGGACCAGATCACGGAACTTGGTGGTGCCCGGCATGCCGGTGATCACCAGTTTCTCCTCGAAGATCAACGGCTCCACCGGACTGATCCGGGGGTATCCGTCCGAGCGCAGGGTGGCGAGCATGCACAGATTGCTGGTCGCGCTGTGGCGACGACGGAAGATCTCGCTGATCCGCGGCGCCTCGGCGGTGAACTCACTCCATGTCGTCATATAAGCGACGGTACGACGTCCACCGCGATCGCAGGTCCGGACAACCCGGATCGAGACCGGCCTTGCTCCGGCCGGGATACCGCCCACCGGAGCAAGGCGAAGGACCGCCCCGGCGCAGCAGCGCCCGGCAGCAGGGAGCGAGGCGGTCTGCCCGGGCACCGATCACGGAGTTCCGCGCGGCACCCGAGGGCCGACGGGATCCCCGGCCCGGCCCGCGCGGACACGAGCCGGTGTCATCCCGAGTTGCGCAGCGCGGTGGCCAGCCCGTTCATGGTGAGCAGGATGCCGCGTTTGACCAATTCGGAATCGTCACCGGCACGTAACCGGCGCAGCAGTTCGACCTGCATCTGGTTGAGCGGCTCCAGATACGGGAACCGGTTACGAATGGATTCCGCCAGCGACGGGTTGTCGGCCAGCAGATGGTCGTTACCGGTGATAGCGGCATGGACGGCCACGGTCCGGGCGTGCTCGCGTTCGATCATCGCGAAGATACGTTTCCGCAGATCGATATCCTCGACCAGTTCGGCGTAGCGGGCGGCGATATCGAGGTCGCTCTTGGCCATCACCTGCGCGAGGTTCGACAGAACGGTCCGGAAGAACGGCCACCGGCGGTACAGGTCGGCGAGCCGGGCCAGCCGCCCGGGATCGCCGTCGATCCATTCCTCGAGCGCGGTACCGGTGCCGTACCAGCCCGGCAGCATCACCCGGGCCTGGCTCCACGACATCACCCACGGGATCGCCCGCAGATCGGAAACCGAACTGGTGGGTTTCCGGGACGCGGGACGGCTACCGATATTGAGGTCGCCCACCTCGGCGACCGGCGTCGATTGCCGGAAATACTCCACGAAACCGGGGGTCTCGTGCACCAGCTGCGCGTAGGCGGTGCGGGCCCGGGCGGCGAGTTCGTCCATGAGCGCGTAGGAGGGTTCGGCGTCGTCGCCCAGCCCCTCGACATCCAGCAGCGTCGATTCGAGAGTGCCCGCGATGAGCGATTCGAGATTGCGGTGCGCCGACCCGCGTTCGGCGTATTTCGCGGCGATGACCTCGCCTTGTTCGGTCAGTCGCAGCGAACCTCGGACAGCACCCGCGGGCTGGGCGAGGATCGCGTCGTAGCTGCGGCCCCCACCACGGCCGACGGTACCGCCGCGACCGTGGAAGAGGCGTAGCCGGATGCCGTGTTCGCGCGCCAGCTCGACCAGATCCAGTTCCGCCCGGTACAGCGCCCAGTTGGCGGCCAGATAGCCGCCGTCCTTGTTCGAATCGGAGTAGCCGAGCATGACCTCCTGGCGCATACCGCGTGCGGCCACCAGCTCCCGATACTCGCGAACCTGCAGGGCCGCAGCCAGTGTGGTGGCTCCGGCCGCGAGATCCTCGATGGTCTCGAACAGCGGAACGATGCCGGCCGGGCAGGACGGCCCGCTGTCGGCACCTCCCGGATCCAGCAGCCCGCCCTCCTTGAGCAGCAGCGCCGCTTCGAGCAGATCGCTGACCGAGGTGCACATGGAGATGATGTAGTTGGGCACCGCATCCGGGCCGAGCGCGGCCACCACAGCGGCGGCGGCGCGCACGATGCCCAGTTCCTTGGTGGCCAGCTCGCTCAGCCGCGCCCGCGAACTCAGCAGCGGGCGTCGGGTACGCAGCTCCCGGGTGAGCAGTTCTACCCGCTCGGATTCGGGCAGGCTCGGATAGTCCGGATGTACCCCCGCCCAGGCCAGTAATTCGGTGACGACCTGCTCATGGGTTTCGGAATTCTGGCGCATATCCAGGCCCTGGAGATGGAATCCGAAGGTTTCCACCGAATACCGCAGGGTGGCGAGGAGATCGTCGGCGAGCAACGCGTCGCCACCGGCCCGCAGCGAAGCGTCGACGGCGTCGAGGTCGTCGAGCAGATCCTGCGGTGCCGAATACGGGGTGGCCCCGCCGGGATCGCCCGCACCGAACGATTCGAACTCCCAGGGACCCGCCGCGTCCGGATCCAGTGCGGCGACGGCCCGGCGGGCGGTCGCAGTGAGCCGGACCCGGATGCCGTACAACGCCCGCCGATACGGTTCGTCGGCGTAGGTGCGCGGATCCGGGTAGCCGCGTTCGGCGAGCGCGTGCACCGCCGGGGTCACCGCGACCAGCCGCGCCGACAAGGCCAGTGTCTTCTCCAACTGCACCAGATCGCGGAGATAGCGCCCGAACGCCACGCCCGCGGCCTGGGTGGCGGCCGTCCGCACCACCTCCGCCGTCACGTACGGGTTCCCGTCCCGGTCACCGCCGATCCACGAACCCGGCCGCAGCATGGGTTTCGGTAGCAGTCGCTGTTCGGGCCAGCGCGAGCCCAGCGCCGCCCGCACTCCGGCATTGATCGCGGGAATGACATCGAGCAGGGTGAGTTCGTAGTACCGCAGGCCGACGGCGATCTCGTCCTGGATGCGCAGCCGCGACAGGCGGATCAGTGCGGTACGCCAGAGCGTGAGGACCTGTCGCCGGATCTCGAGTTCGAGGCTCTCGCGCTCGGACTCGGGGGCGCGCAACCGTTGCCGCATGAGTTCGGTGATCCGGCTCTGGGTATCGAACACCGTCCGGCGCCGGGTCTCGGTGGGATGTGCCGTGATCACCGGCGACACCAGCGCGTCGGACAGCAGTTCGGCCACCCGCTCCCCCGGTACGGCGGCCGCGTCCAGCTTGCGGTAGGTAGCGGCGAGGGAGGAATCCTGCGGCGCTTCGCCGGCCGCCTCGTGGGCGGCGCGGCGGCGATCGCGCTGGATATCCTCGGCGAGGTTGGCCAGCAGGACGAAATAGCTGAACGCTCGGATCAGCGGGAGCGCCACCGCGATATCCACTCCGGCCAGCATCTCGCCGACCGCGCTGCGCTCCACCTCCTCGCGCCGGACCCGGAACGCCTCCACGCGCACCCGCTCCACGAGATCGAAGACCTCCGGGCCCTCGTGATCGCGGATGGTGTCACCGAGTACGCCGCCGAGGAACCGGATGTCCTCGCGCAGCGGCAGGGTCGCGTCGTTTCCTTCAGCGGTCTGCGCATCGCCCATGATCAGACAGTATGGACGGCCACCCGGCCGGTAGCTGTGACGACGCACACGGCCCATGCGAACCGTGTGCACCGGACGCCGCGAACTCCGGCTATCGGCACAGGTGACGCCCCTCGCGTTCGCTCAGCCCAGCGGCTGGGAGAAACGCAGGAAATTCCCCCACGGGTCGACGAATCCGCAATCCCGCACCCCGTAGGGCTGGTCGACCGGCTCCTGACCGACGCGCACCCCGGCATCGCGCAGCCGCGCGAAGGTCTCGTCCACCGATTCGGTGGTGAAGATGAGAGTCCCGTGGGCGCCGGCGGCCAGCCGGCGTTCGGACTCGGTGCGCTGTCCGGGATCGGGCACCATGGACGGCGTCTCCAGGATGAATTCGATAGCCGGCTGTCCGGCCGGTCCCACGGTCACCCAGCGCAACGGGCCGAACGGCATATCGGCACGGACCTCGAGGCCGATCACGTCCCGATAGAACTCGAGAGCTTCCTGCTGATCGCCCACGAGCACCCCGATATGCGACAGTGCGAGATCGCTACCCTTTGTCATCCGATTCTCCTCAGTTCCGGGCACGGCCCGTCCGGTGTCCGCCCGGATCTCGACCGGGCCGGAGTCGACACCACAGATGACGCGGCCCGGACCCGGAATTCATCGCACGGAACGCGACGCGCCGCCGGAATATCTGTCCCGGACGACGGGGGCCGGCCGCGACAACCACATCGCGGTCGCGACGACACCCGCGGTGAACACCAGTTCGGCACAGTTGGTGACCAGCATGGGAGGCATCGCGGCCGGAACCACCGCCATGATCACGGTGGTCAACGTCCACAGCCGGTAACCCCGCACCCGCCATACCGCGAGCGCCGCCACGAGCACCACCAGCACGGTCACGACCGGGGACAACACAGCGGCAGCCGACGCGTGCGCGGTCGTGTACCGCACGGTGCCGGCCCATTCCCGCGGCTCCAGGGTGAGCGGGTTCAATTCGACCGACGCCCCCAGGACGATCACCGCCGCCGTGATCACCCCCACCGCGGCCGTTGCCCAGCGGCTCCGTATCCAGCCGACGCCCGCCCGGGCCGCGGCGGCCCATGCCCACGGCATCAGCAGTGGCGTGAGCACGATATGTGCCACGAAGCGGGGCACCGACCAGGATTCCAGGGCCGGGCCCGCCCCGATCCAGCGACCTGCCGCGAGCACCGTGTTGTCGTAGGTCAGTGCCGCACACACCACGGCGGGAACGATCGGCAGACGATCGCCGGTCCGCAGGAACCGGTGCGCGCATCGGGCGGCGAGCGTCGCTTGTCCGGCGGCGAGCACCGCGAAGAATACAGCGGCGAGCACAGGAATCCTTCCCGGCCGCGTGCACCGGGGCCGGTCCGCCACGATACCGCCGCCGGAGCCGGACAACCATGCGCACGGGCGCGACGAGCCGGGCCCGGTGCGATACGAGCCGGCCGCGGCCGGATCCGAGGCCGGCAAAAGCCGCGGAATCCATCGTCCGGCAGCCGGTCATGCGACCGGCAACCGAGTTCAGCGGTGTCGGCGGCGCCGCCCCAGGACCTCGACGCTGTGCGCGCCGAAGGATCGCGATCCGGCACCCAGAGCTTTCTCGAACCGGAAGCGCCGGGCGACCTCGGTGTCGACCTCCGCGAATCCCGCCGCCGCGTAGAGCGCACGGGCCTCGGGCTGCCGGTCGCCGGTAGTCGCCGCCACCTGCCGATAGCCGAGCCGGACCATCTCCGTCTCCAGTTCGGCGAGTACCCGGGTCGCCAGCCCGGCGCGGCGATGCTCACGCGCGGTCCACACCCGCTTCAATTCGGCCGTCGTGGCATCGACCCGGCGGAAACCACCGCCCGCGACCGGACCGTCGTGGTCCACCAGTACCAGCAGACCACCGTCGGGTGCGAGGAAATCGGTGGCGGGACAATCCCGGAGGCGGCGGTGGATCGCCCCGGCGGTACCTCCGTACCGGATGCTGTAGTCGATCGCGAGTTCGGCGAGCAGCGCACCGGCCAGCGGATGATCCTGGTGCACGTGATACAGCCGCGGGCCGCGTGCCCGCATATCGATCGTCGACGGTGTACCCACGCTCGGTACCTCCATCACCCTGGCCCGTTGCGCCACACCACTCGGCCACTCCGGATGGTATTGCCGAGATTAGCCAACGGGCCGGGGCCGGCGCGCCGGTTCGGGTCGCGTGTCGTCGAACTCTGGACACTGTTACGTTCCGTTTACACCACCCGCTGTTCACCGAGCGTCCATCCCGGCCACGTGCCCGGTACTCGCCGCTCCGAGTACCGGGCAGGACTTCGATCCGGGCGGGTCGCGGCCGGTCTCACCGGCCACGACCCGAGGCGGTCGCTACCGATCGACCGGTACCGGGTCCGGCCGCGCGGTGAGCACCGCGCGCGACTTCGGCGCCGTCGACAGCGCCACGGCGACCAGCGCCGCACTCACCCATATCGGACCCAGTTCGCCGGCGCCGGTACCGAGCGCGAACGCCGCCACCACCGGCCCGGCCGCGGCACCGATGTTCAGTGCCGCGGTCGCATACGAACCCGCCATGGTCGGTGCCGCCGCGGCCTCGTAGAGAACCCTGGTGATGAGAGTGCTCCCCACCGCGAACGACAGCGCGCCCTGAACGCACACCAGGACCAACAGGGCAACCGGATGACCGGCCGTCGCGGCGAGCGCGATCCAGCCACCGCACAGCAGCGGCCCGGCCACCGCGAACACCGTTCCGGCACGGTTGTCGGACAGTCGGCCGGCGACGGTCACACCCGCGAAGGAACCCGCACCGAACAGGACGAGCGCCACCGGCACCCAGAGCGGGGCGAGCCCGGCCGCGCCGGTGACCAACGGTGCGAGGAAGGTGAAACTGCCGAAGGTGGCGGCGTTCACGAGGGCGCCCAGCAGCATGACCGCGAGCAGCCGCGGGCGACGCAGCTGGGCGAGTTCCCGGCCGAGCTCCGGGCGCGCGCCGGGACCGGCCGGGTGCAGGCGTTCCGGAATCCCGGCGAGCAGTATCCCGGCCGCCACCGGCAGGCAGATCACCGCGAGCGTCCAGAACGTCGCCCGCCAGCCGAGGACCGCGCCGAGCAGCGCCCCGCCGGGCACTCCCGCCACGGTGGCGACGGCGGTCCCGGACAGCAGGACCGCCAGTGCTCGCCCCTTGCTCCCGGCGGGAACCAGCGCGGCGGCCGCGGTCAGCGCGACCGCGAGAAAACCGGCATTCGCGACGGCCGCCACCACCCGGGTGGCCACCAGGAAGGAGAAACTCCCGGTCACGGCTCCGGCGATATGCGCCGCCAGGAACAGCAGCAGGAACCCCAGCAGACTCGACCGCATCGGCCAGTTCCGGGCGAGGCCCGCCATCAGCGGTGCGCCCACGACCATTCCGACCGCGAAGGCCGAGGTCAGCAGTCCGGTGGTGCCGAGACCCACACCGAGATCGGCTGCGATATCGGGGATCAACCCGGCCAGCATGAATTCCGAAGTGCCCATGGCGAAAATCGCCAGGGCAAGTAGATAGAGAGTGAAGGGCATGGAGGACTCCGAGGTGGAAGAGACAGGAAACGTCTCGTCACCCCGGTCAGCGCCCGGGAATCACCGGATCACCGTGCCGGTGGGAGACACGGCACGGTTCCTTGCACAGCGAGAGGTCAGGGGCTGACGGGGATGACCGGCAGCCCTGCTCTGGATGCCTCCGGGCTCGACATGCGACCGACATTAGCTGTCGCCGGATGCCGGCGCATCTCTGTTTCCGGGACAATGTGCTCCCGGCGGCGATTACGCGGCCGGACGCGCTCAGCTCGGATCGTCGAGCCGGACCCGTACGGTGACCCGGCCTTTCTCGTCCCGCTGGGCCGTCGCGTGCCCACGCCGGTCGCCGTCGCGCAGATGCAGCAGGATCGGTGCGCCCTCCCCCAGGAAGTTCCGCCACCAGCGCTTCTTGTCCGGCATGGCGACGCCGATGACCAGTTCGCCGTTCTTCTTCAGGTAGTTGACCGGTGTCCGGAAGGTCTGCCCCGACCGGCGGCCCACATACTCGATCTCCACGAAGCCCTTACCCAGCAACGGCCCCAGCACCGGGATATCGAGCAGCGCCACCACGCCGGTGTTGAAACCCCGGACCGCCCGGCCCAGCAGTGTTGTCGATGTCACGGGTTCCTCCTGCTCGATATCTGCCTGCCCACCCCGATGACCCGACCTTAACGCGCGGCGAGCCGCGCCGCCCGGCGCCGCCGCCCGGCCGGCGCCGGGGATCGGGGCGGTGCGAGGGTCCACCGGATCGCTGCCGGTTTGCGCGCGACATCCCCGGCTGCCACTATCACCTGCGGTGCAGCGCCGGGACCTCGATCGCAGCGATACCGCTCATCGGCCGAGACCGGGACCGGCGGGAGAAGCAGCGTCCGATACGGAGTGGGTTGATGCTCAAAGGTTTCAAAGACTTCCTCATGCGTGGGAACGTCATCGATCTGGCCGTCGCCGTCGTCATGGGCACGGCATTCACCGCGGTGGTGAGCTCGGTCACCAAGGGTGTGGTGGAGCCGTTGCTGGCCGTCCTCGGTGGGAGCAGCCAATTCGGCTTCGGCGTCACCCTGCTGGCGGGCAAACCGGCGACATTCGTCGCACTGGGCCCGATCATCAGCGCCGCCATCGACTTCGTCATGGTCGCGGCGGTGCTCTATTTCGCGCTCATCCTGCCGATGAAATCCATGCAGAAGCGTTTCTACGCCCGGAACAAGGTAGAAGCCGAACCGTCGACCCCGGCCGATATCGCGCTGCTCACCGAAATTCGCGACCTGCTCGCCGAGCAGGCCGGCCGGCCCGAGCTGAGCAAGAAGGACACCGAAAAGGTGCACTCCTCCTAGACATTCGGCGCAGCCGGCCCGGCGTATTCGGATCATGCGTCGTATAAACCTGTTCGGCGGCTGAAGCGGGGCATATCTTCCCCCGGTGACCTCGACCGCGCTCCACCCTGCGGCCCTCACGCTGCGTGGGGTGCGACGCAGCTTCGGACCGGCCACCGTGCTGCGCGATATCGACCTCGATATCGCTCCCGGTGAGATCGTCGCCCTCCTCGGCGCGTCCGGTTCGGGAAAATCGACACTGCTGCGACTCGCCGCCGGCCTCGACCGGCCCACAGCCGGATCGGTAACCATCGACGACCGGCCCATCTCCGGCGTCGACCCACGCTGCGCGGTGGTCTTCCAGGAGCCGCGCCTGCTGCCGTGGCGCAATGTGGCCGGCAATGTGGCGCTCGGGCTGCCGGCCGGAACGGGCCGCGCGGCCGGGGCGGCGGCGGTCCGGAGCTGGCTGGACATCGTGGGACTCACCGGTTTCGCCGAGTACCGGCCCCGCCGGATCTCCGGCGGTATGGCCCAGCGGGCGGCCCTGGCGCGCGCGCTGGTACGGCGGCCCGGCGTGCTGCTGCTGGACGAGCCCTTCGCGGCCCTGGACGCCCTGAACCGGCTCAAGATGCAGAACCTGCTGGTCGATGTGCACAGCGAGGTCGCCACCACCGTGGTGCTGGTCACCCACGATATCGACGAGGCGCTCGTCCTGGCCGACCGGATCGTGCTGCTGGAAGCCGAATCGGGCCGCGGCTCCGGGATCGGTGCCGTCTTCGACGTGCCCGGAACGCGTCCCCGCGATCGCTCCGACAGCCGGCTCACCGCGCTGCGTGCCACCCTGCTCGACCGGCTCGGTGTCCCCGAGCCCGGCGCGGCCCCGGCCGCCGATGCTCTCGTGAAGGAGACCCTCCGATGAAGTTCCGTGCGGCACTGGCGTTCCTGACCGCGGCGGTGGCCGCGCTGACCGCCGGCTGTGTCCAGGGTGAGGGCGCCGACGCCGCGGGCGGCGCCGATATCAAGCTGGACTACGCCTACTACAACCCGCTGAGCCTGGTGGTCCGGGACCGGAAATTGCTGGAGAACGCCGGCTACAACGTGACCTGGGTGCTGTCGGCGGGCAGTAACAAGGCGAACGAGAACCTGCGGGCCGAAGCCATCGATGTGGGATCGACGGCCGGGGCGGCGGCGCTGATGGCGCGCGCCAACAACACACCGCTCAAAGTAGTGTCGCTGTACAGCAAACCGGAATGGACAGCGCTGGCGGTGGCTCCCGGTTCGCCGATCGATTCGGTGGCGAAGTTGCGCGGGCAGAAGATCGCGGCCACCAAGGGCACCGACCCCTACTTCTTCCTACTGCAGGCGCTGGGCACCGCCGGGCTCACCGGCAAGGACGTCGATATCGTCAATCTCCAGCACTCCGACGGCAAGGTCGCGCTGGAACGCGGCGCGGTGGCGGCCTGGGCCGGGCTCGATCCCTATCTGGCCCAGAGCCGGCAGGAGGGCAAATCGCAGCTGCTCTACCGGAATCCGGATTTCGCCACCTACGGCACCCTCAACGCCCGCGAGGACTTCCTCACCGAACATCCCGACCGCGCACAGGCTGTGGTGGACGCCTACGAGAAAGCCCGCGACTGGGCGCTGGCGCATCCGGCCGAACTGACCGGGCTGCTGGCACGGGAAGCCGGGGTGACTCCGGAGATCGCGGCGGAGGAACTCGAACGTACCGTGCTCGACAACGATCCGGTGCCGGGCCCGGAGTTGCGCGCGGTCCTGGAACGAGTGGTGCCCATCATCGCCGGTGACGGCAGCGTGCGCTCGGCGGAGGCCGCGACCGCCGCGCTGGAATCGCTGTTCGAACCGAAGTACGCGGTACAGGCAGCACTGTGAGCACCGCACCGTCGTTCACCGCTCCGGAATCCGGTACCGGGGACGGACCCCGGCCCGCGAACCGGTTGCGGTGGGCCGGATTCGGACTCGGACTGGTCGTGCCGCTCGCACTGCTCGCGCTCTGGCAGGCCGTCACCGCGGCGGGCCTGTACTCGCCGTCTCAGCTCCCGCCCCCGGCCGATGTCCTCGCCGCCGCCGGTGACCTGCTCGGCGACGGCGCGTTGTGGAACCACCTGGCCATCAGTGTGCAGCGGGAGATCATCGGCTACCTCACCGGCGCGGCGGCCGCGCTGGCGCTGGGCGCGCTGATCGGCCTGTCCGGCCTCGCCCGCCGGATGCTGGCACCCACCGTCGAGATCCTGCGCACCGTACCGTCACTCGCGTGGGTGCCGCTGCTGTTGTTGTGGCTGGGTATCGGCGAACAGCCCAAGATCGTGCTGGTCGCGATCGGCGCGTTCTTCCCGATCTACACCACCACCGCCTCGGCGTTGTCCCAGGTGGATCCGCAGCTGATCGAGGTGGGCCGCGCCTACGGCCTGCGCGGTGCAGCCCTGCTCACCCGCATCATGCTGCCCGCCGCGGCCCCGGCTGTTCTCAACGGGTTGCGGCTCGGACTGGTCAACGGCTGGTTGTTCCTGGTGGCGGCCGAACTCATCGCCTCGTCGAAGGGCCTGGGATTTCTCCTGATAGACAGCCAGAACACCGGCCGCACCGACATCATGTTGCTCGCCATCGTGCTGCTGGCCGGCCTCGGCAAGCTCAGCGATATCGCCTTCGGCGCGGTGGAACGGGCTGTGGTGGCCCGGCGCTGATCACCCGGCCGGGGACAGTATTTTCAGGACTTCTTCGGAGTGGTAGAACGGCTCCAGCCGTTCCCGGATCAACCCGGCCAGCACCCCGTCCCGTTTGGCGGCCTCCACCACCGCCGGACCGTACCGCAGGATCTCGGCGACGATGTCCTCGCCGGTCAGCCCGAGTTCGGCCAGCAGCGCGGCGAGCGTGTGGTCCCGGTACTTCTCGTGGCAGACCTGCACGCATTCGGCCGCCAGCAGACCGAAATATTCCTTCTCCCGGGTGGTCACCGCGATCCCGGCCGATATCGCCCTGCTCACCGAGATCCGCGATCTACTCGCCGAACAGTCGGGACGACCCGAGTCGGGCAGGAAAGACGCCGATCAGGTGCATTCCTTGTAATTTCCGATATCGGATCGGAGTGGCACGGGCCCATGTGACCCGCGCGGCGCCGACTTGTGCGCGGCGGTACGTCGTACCGGAAGAACGCCGGGCCCTCATCGTTGTCCCCGGTCTCCCGGTGCGGCGTGGTCGAGCCGCGCCGCGTTCGCACTGTCGACCAGTAGCCGATGCAGGGTTCGGGCCGGATGCGAGGCCCGGGCGACATCCAGCACTACTTCGGTGAATGCCTCGGCCAGAGCCGCCTCGGGATTGAATCGACCGGCTCGGAAACCACCGCTCAATTGTGCTCGCCACTGTCCGAATCCGGATACCGTGCGGGCCAGCGATCCGGTGGCGCCCCGGTCCGCCAGCGGCAGGTAGGCGGCAACGAGGGCATGCCGGGTCGCGGTACGGGCCCGGAAGCCACCGGCCGCGTCGAGAGCGCGCCCCAGCTCACGGACCACGGCGGAGTACACCGGCCGCTGGGTGCAACCGGGTGCGAGCAGCCCCGCCTCCGCGTCCGACCGGACCGCACGTTCCAGCGCCGCCGGTTCCACAGCCGCGCGGACGGCCAGGGTTATGCGTAGCGGACGGCCGACGATCGAATCGACGTCCGCATCGGACCCGGCCGGCTGGTTCGATGGTTCCGGATCCAGCCGTATCGTGGTTCCGTCCGCCAGTTCGGCGAGACCGAGGGCCGCCAGGGCGATCGCCGGATGCCGTGGCAGGACATCGTGCACTGCGGCGGTCATCTCCATCAGCACCTCACGGGGCACACCCGGTGTATCGAATCCGAATGCCCGGACGTCGTGCCGTTCGGCCAGCTCCCGGGCCAGTCGGGCCGCGAGGGGCTCGACAGCTCCTTCCACCGGCGAGCGTTTCGGTTCGGCGGGTTCCGCGGTGCGCCGCTGCGGCGGGCGGGCCGGCAGCCGCGGCGGCATATCGGATCCGCCCGCCCCGGGTGCGCTGATCCGGGGTGGACCACTGGACGGGGATTTGGACCACGGGGAACCGGGCCCGGCCGCGGCTCCGGCGCGGGCCGGCCTTGTCACATCGGCAGCGGGGCCGACGGGGGCACGGGCGACGGCGGGAGGTGGCGAGGCCGCCGTCTTCGCGGGCTGCCCCGTCGTAGCGGATTGTGCCGCCGGTACGCCGACGGGATCGGTGCCCGGCCGGTCCCGGGCAGGGGCGTCGGCGGAACCCGGTGACTGCTCACGCGACGGTGACTGCTGCGTATCCGAAGCCGGGGCGTCCCCACCCGGTGCGGCACCGGGCACGCCAGCAGGAACCCCGCCCGGATCCGTTCCCGTGGATGCCGGAGACGCTGCGGACAGCGGCCCCGGCGACCCGGCGCCGAGATCGTTGCGACCGGAACCGGTAGCCGTTGTCCCGCCGCCAGGAGCCACAGCGGCAGCGGCAGGGTCGGCGACGAGACCGGAGACAGGAGCGATGTAGCCGGTCGGTACCGGATTCTCCGCGACCGGAACCGGCTGATCGGTGGTCCGCAGCACCCGGCCACCCAACAGGTCCTGCTGCTCGAAATTCGCCGCGACCCGCAACAGGTCCGGGCCGGTCTGCTGCACGGCCTCGGTGAGACTCCGCAGTTCTGCCAGCGTCTGCTTCTCCTCCGGGGCGAACTGCGCGCCGAAAGCCCGCCCGGTGTCGTCATTTCCCCACGGGGCCAGATCGGTGGCTACCAGATCTTCCAATCGCTGTGTCAGTGCCGCGACCTCCGCACCGATCTGATCGAAGGCCGGCGCGGTCGAACGCAATCGGTCGAGGTCTGCCCGAAACTGTTCGCTCACCTGTCGCCTCCCGCACAACCGATCTGTCCCCGATCCGCGGCAGCGGACCTCCGGCTCCGGAAACGCCAGGATACGGCCGGGAGCACAGTTGCACACGGGCAGCGCCCGCGGTGCCGAGCGCATGACAGCGGACCACGTATAGGGAGATCCCTACAAAAACCGCTGTCGGGGGAGCAAGTCCTCGTGGTTCATCGAATAATGGGAAAGACCGGACAATGCACGCGGCGTCCGACAGGGACGACCACCGGGAGCAGACGCAAATGGACGCGACCGCGCTCTTGGCAGAAGTGCCGGCCACGGTACGCGATCTGGTCATCGGGCACTGGCCCGAACTCCGGGTGAAACCGACGCGGGCCCGCGGCGACCGGTATATCGAAACCGGCACCGGGCTGAACCTGGCGGCCGAGCGGTACGAGGCCGACGGAAAGCAGGCCGAGAGCGCCCTGGACGGCGCCGCCCGCGCCGAACTCGCCGAGCGGAATCGCACCGTCGTCGCGGCGCTGCGCAGGCAGGCCGCAGTCTGCACGGATATGGGCAAACAGTGCCACGACGTGGCCGATATCACCGAGCAGACGCAGCATCTGCTGGTGGTCACCGGCATCGTGCTCGGGGTGCAGCTGGCCTACGACGCGCTGCTGTTCTTCTACGGGGGCGGATTCAAAGCGGTAGCCGAACGCCTCGCTGCCGAGCAGGCGATGCGCGCGGCCGTCGCACGGCTGGCGACCACCGCGGGCACCCAGGCCGCTGTCGGTGCCGCACGCCGCGCCGCGCTGCACGGGGCAGTTCATGCGGCGAAGATCGGCGCTGTCACCAGCGTAGCGATCAGTGCCTCCGCCCAGGCGTGGGATCTCGAAACGGGAGCCCGCGAGAAATTCGATATGAGCGCACTGCTCGAAATGGTGGCCGGTGGTGTGCTCGGCGGTGTGGTCGGCGCCGAGGCCGGGCGCCGGCTCGCGCCGCGAGTACTGCAACGTTTCGGCGGACGCGCCACCACCGATGCCGGCCGCTTCACCGCTCATCTCGGCGGAACCGTACTCCTCGGGGGCGCGGGCGGTCTCTTCGGCGGGATATCGGGCGCGATCCCGTCGCTGATCATTCACGCCGGCGAGATCCACAGCTTCGGCGATATGTTCAAGATGGTCCGCGAATCCGCGGTGGTCGGCTTCGGCGGCGGTTTCGTCGGCGCGGCGGGTAGCGCACTGCGAGTGCACCGAGCCGGTGTCGACGGGGTGCGCGGTGATCTCGAGCTGCCCCCGATCGCCCGGCGCCAGCTGGACTTCGGTCGGCATATCGACCGGCTGCTCACCGGTGAGCCGCCGGTATCGGAGCCCATGGCGCGGTACAGCACCGCGGAGAACTCGGCGAGAACCCTTGAACTGCTGACCTTTCCGGACGGCACCCAAGTGATACACAAGGTCGTATCGGACCCGCGGCACGCACCCGCGGAGTTTCTGGCCTCGATCGTCGGCGACGCAGTCGGCGCGCGGGTACCCGCTGTACACATCGATGGCCGCCACGTCTACATGGAGGTGGTCCCCGGCCAGAACGCCCACGACGCGTATCCGCAGGATTGGACGCCCGAGAACCGCTTCCACGGCACACCCTCGGCGAACCGGCTCGGGCTGCTCGATGCCCTGATCGACGTCCCCGATCGCGGTGCCGAGAACTGGATGATCGATCCGGCGGGCGAGGTATGGGGCATAGACCACAGCCAGGCGTTCGAACCGGACGGCCGCATCGGCGCTTTCGCGAAACAATTCCTGGACTACGGTCCCGCCGAAGGCACCGTGCAGTGGAAGGAGCACAATTTCACCCGGGGCGAAGTGATCGAGATACGGCAGCGCGTCGAAGAGCTCGGGCCGGCGTTCTCCGCACTGGGCCGCAGCGGGTGGCACGACGCAGTTCTGCAGCGACTCGACGGGATGTCGGAAGCGGCCCCGCCACCGACATCCGCAGACCCGGGCAACGTCGTTCCACCACCTCATGCGCCAGGTGACGCTCCCGGGCAGGCCCGCCGGGTGGCAGCGGACACGCAACAGTACATTCCCGCGGAGCGGCCGGGCGATCGCAACGTCGTCCCGCCACGGGAAAACCGGCTCGGATCAGGAGAGCAGCGCACACAGGCGCAGGCGCCCGCGCGGCAGGAACGCGCTGTGCCCCGAGTTGATCCGGGCGAGAACCACACCCGCGCGATCCCCGACCGCGGACCGGTTTCCGCCGAGCCCGCGGACACCGGGCCCCGTGCCCTCGATGAACAGCCCGCCGACGGCGGTCCGATTCCGCGGGACGAATCGTTCGACGGTCCCCCGACCCGACCGCTTGCGCGCATCGATTCGGACAGTCGAGCTCCCGAGCGCGACGCCTACAGTTTGGCGGCAGCGCCGCCCCCACCGGGACAGACCCAGTACTTCCGGCATCCGGTCAGCGGTCACGTCGACGTCGTCTTCACCCCACCGGGTGGTAACGAACTCTCGCTGAGACTGGTGCCCGGCAACGAGTATGTGCTCGGCAAAGGCGAGAACGCGCTGCTGCACGGCGTCGCGAGCGAATATGTCTCACGCCGGCACGCGACCATCAGAGTCGACGACTCCGGTCACGTGTTCCTCCGCGACGACAACTCGCTGAACGGGACTTTCGTCGACGGCAAGCAGATGACCGCCGGCGAATGGGTCAGAGTCTACGACGGTCAGCAACTGATGCTCAGCCGCCAGTTCGACCTCGGTCTCGATTTCCGCCGTCAGATGGCAGATGTCCGGCTGTTCGGCAACGACGCGCCGCCGCTGCGCCTGCACCGTGGGGAGAGCCTCGGTATCGGCCGCGATTTCGTGCAACGACCGGACAACATCGACCTGCGGACGATGTCGCAGGATCACGCCGTCGTCGGAATGGACGACAACGGCCGAGTCTGGATCCAGGACGAAGGGTCCAGGAACGGCACCAAGGTGAACGACGAGGCTCTCGCCCCGGGCGAGAAGCGCACGCTGCGCCCCGGTGACTCGCTGCGATTCGGGCTGGCCCGGGGGGAGGCCCAGTTCCTGCCTGCGGATGGAAGTGTCGAAGCGCCCCCGATACAGCTCCGGATCGGTTTCGGTGCCGAAGCGCTGCCGACACAGCTGCAACCCGGCCGCGCGGTGCCACTGGGGACCGATCCGAATTCCCCGTTCGCCGCACAGCTGAACCGATATCGGGGTATTTCGGAGCAGCATGCAACTCTGGGCATGGACTACGAAGGCCGGGTATGGATCCGGGACAACCCCGGGTCCGAGGGCGTCTGGGTCAACGGCGACCGGATAGCTCCGAACCAGCGGGTGACCCTGAACGATGGTGATCAGATCGCATTGGGCCCCGAGTTCAGCGCCCCCGCGCATCTGGGTGGCGAGCCGGTCCATCCACCCGCTGTTCTGCATTTCGCACCGGAGCTCCGACTCCAGCCGATCCGGTTGGAGCCCGGGCGTGAGGTGACCGTCCCAGTTCGTTATATCGATGACGGAGCGGACGTGCCGAGCAACTGGGCACGGGAGATCAGAACCGGCGTACGGGATGTTGTCCTCGGGCGCGACCCGGACGGACGGGTGTGGGTCCGCGATCCGCAGCCGGAACTGCACCCGGCTACCGAAGTGAACGGCCGAGCGCTCGCGGCGGGAGAAAAGCGATACCTCGGGCCCGAGGACAGGCTGACGATCGACGGTAAGCGTCCCCGGCTCGAAATAGGCGACGAACGACCGCTGTCGATACGCCTGGCGGACTACCAGCATGTACCGCCCCTGCACTTGCGCCGGGGTGAGGAACTGCTCATCGGCCGGGATCCGGCCTCGCCGATGGCAAATCAGCTCGTCACACACCAATCGGTATCCCCCCGGCACGCGACGATTTTCCGGGACAACTACGGCAATGTGATGCTGCGGGACAACGGTTCCGAGCACGGAACGTTCGTCAACGGCGCGAAGGTCGACCCGGGCACCCCCGTGCCGCTGCGTCCGGGCGACGCCGTCCGGTTCGCGGACTGGGCGGGGAGCGCTCAATACGCGGACGGCGACACCCCGGTCACACCGAAGAACACGACCGTGAAGCTCAACAGTCCCCACGGGGATCGGTCGTTCGAAATTCCGCGCGGCGGTGAACCGATGGTCCTCGGCCGCACCAACCCTGATCTCCCCTCCAGGCACCCAGGCCACGAAACGCTCTCCCGGCGGCACGCATCGCTGGGTACCCATCCGTCCGGGCGCGTCTGGATCCGCGACGAAGGTTCGTCCAACGGGACCCGGATCAACGGTGAGACGATCACACCCGGCTTGCAGAAGACGCTACATCCGGGCGACCGGGTCGAACTCGGTGGCGGATACGAATTCACCATCGCCTTTCCCCCGCCGGAGGGCGGACCGTTCGTCGACATCATGGACCGTTCGGCCGCGACGAACCACGTGATCCAGGACCTCGCCCGGATCCCGGACCACGTATACCAGCGCGTGAGCGACCATATGAACGCGGTCACCGGCGGCGGCATCGTGATCGGCAACCGGCCGCTGCTCGACCTGCCGGGAACCGACAGCCTGCGCGGCCACACTCCGTACGGCCGGAAAGCGGGCACCAGCTGGAACACCGTCCAAGGCGTCTACATGGGCGGGCCGCGGCGGATCGTCATCAACACCGGGGGTGATTCGGGGAGTGCCAATGTGGTGTGGCACGAATTCGGGCATGCAACCGATGCCGCGTACGGTACGGGTGGACGGTGGCTCAGCGACAGCGCCGAGTGGCGCAGCCTGCACGCGGAGATGCTGCAAGCACTGGGCGGGCGGCGCGGATGGAACAACTATTTCGACAAACCGTCGGAAGCGTTCGCCGAGGGATTCACCGCGTGGATGTACGGCGGCACCGCTAAACTGAACGAGTTCACCCTGGGTGACCTTGTTCTGGCAGATCGATTGAAGGCCTACTTTGACCGCGTACTCTGACGACACCAGCCCGCCGGTGCTCGCCGCGGACGGCGTCACCATCCGACTTCCCTTGCGCGGCCGGACCGAGGACGGCATCTACTACCGTGGATACGAGGAGTTGCGGCCGGGTGAGGACGGTTACGATGAACTCCTGCCGATCGCGCGAACCAATGCCGCCGAGCCGGAACCCGAACCCGAACGTCCGGTGGACCCGGTAACTCTTGCCCAGATTCTGCGGGACTCCGGCCTCGACCGCGAGGACGTCCGAGATTCTTGATCCGGTCCTCGGCTACTGGGGCGCCGGCGTCAGTATTTTCAGGACCTCGTCCGAGTAATAGAACGGCTCCAGCCGTTCCCGGATCAACCCGGCCAGCACCCCGTCCCGTTTGGCGGCCTCCACCACCGCCGGACCGTACCGCAGGATCTCGGCGACGATGTCCTCGCCGGTCAGCCCGAGTTCGGCCAGCAGCGCGGCGAGCGTGTGGTCCCGGTACTTCTCGTGGCAGACCTGCACGCATTCGGCCACCAGCAGACCGAAATATTCCTTCTCCCGGGTGGTCACCGCGATCCGGTAGCAGAGCAGGACGAGTTCACGCAGGTCCTGCGCGGTGAGGTACTCCCGCAGGCCGCTGATCGGTTCGTCGGCGTGCAGATCCCAGAACTCCATGGTCGCGTCGTGCACGGGTGCATCACGCAGCATTTCGCGGATCGCGCTGTTGGTGCGTTTGAGCGCGTACATGGCGCCCTTACCGGCGATATCGCCGAGGATGGTGTTCGATTCGGCGACCTTGCGGGCCCGGTCGGCGGCGGACTGACCGAGGGACATCAGGGTGCCCATACCGGGGATCTTCTCCGCGCGCTGCCGGTTGACCTCCACGAAGTCTCCGACGAGTTTGTCGACGAACTTGGCGGCGACGGTGGCGACCAGCGGGCTGTCGGTCAGGCGTTCCAGGACCCGTTCCTGGGTCTGGTGCATATCCACGATCTTCTGCAGCAACGCCTCGACGGGTTCGCGTTCGACGAGTTCGCCGAGGGTGTGGTCCTCGTTGGTGGCGATGCTGTCGTAGACGGCGTCGGCGAACAGGCCGACAGTATCGGCCAGCACCGCACTGCCTCCGACCTTGTCGACGACGGTGGCGACGGTCTGCTCGAGGTGCTCGACCTCCACCACCTCGCCCGCGTCCACTGTGCCCGCGACCGCGAGGACGGCGGCCACATCACGGGCGACCACTTCGGCGAAGCGGTCACCGCTCACCTCGTCGAGCAGCCATTGCACCTGCGCTTCGAGCAGCCGGTCGGCGACCACCCGCGCAGTATCGACCTCAATCACGGATTCTCCTTCGAGGCGGCTCGATGCGGTCCGCGGAGGCCGCAGCGAAGGCGAAGGTATCGCATCACCGATCTCGGCCTCCTGTCGCTCCGGCGCGGGCCGGGCGGGAGTCAGGACCCTTCGCCCTCACCCTCGTGCAACGAGGTGCGGATCTGTGCCAGACGTTCCCGCGCGGCCTGTTCACGCGCTTCCCACTGTTCGTCGGCGCCGCGGCCGGCCGGACTCTGCCGGTCGAGTGTCCGGGCGCCGAACGCGGTGCCGATTCGCCGCTCGACCTTATCGCGTACGGATCCGAAAGTCGGCACACCGGAACGGCTGTACCCACCGGCCGATCCCGCGACTCCCGCGGCCTGCCCCGCCGCCGCGCCGATATCCCCGCCGACCTGCGACGACGATCCGATACCCGACGTGGACCCATAGCCGGGCACGCTCGGGGTGCCCGGAATCACATCGGGGGACGGGGCGCTCTGTCCGGTTTCCGACAGCAGTCGGGTGGCGGCCTCGTACAGGGGGGCCAACTTGTCGCGGCCCGCGGTGGCCACGACGAGGACGGCCAGCAACTGCTCGTCGGGCAGGGCCGCCAACCGCGCGGCGAGCGCGCCCGGATCGCCTGCGCTCGGTTCACTCATACGACCAGCCTACGACGTCCGGCCCGTCCGTCCGGACGGACCGGACCACGCTGTCCCGGAACAGCTCCGTCTAGGAACGGATCACCGCGCCCACCGCGTCCGAGGCGGCCGCCACCGCGGCGTCCCGGGCGGCGCTGGCCTCGTCCTCGGTGAGGGTGCGGTCGGCGGCCCGGAACCGCAGCGCATAGGTGAGCGATTTACGTCCCTCCCCCGCCTGCGCACCCGCGTACACGTCGAACAGCGAGATGTCCTCGAGCAGTTCGCCACCGCCGGATCGCAGCGCCGTTTCGACGGCACCCGCCGGAACCTCGGCGGCGACGCTCACCGAAACGTCCTGCAGGACGGCCGGGAAGGGCGAGATGGCGGGAGCGGGCCGGGAATCACGCAGCGGCAGTGCGTCCAGGTCGAGTTCCAGGGCGCAGGTGCGCGGCGGCAGACCGGACCTCTCCAGCACCCCCGGATGCAGTTCACCGGCGTAACCGACCACCGTGCCGGCCACGGTCAGCTCGGCACACCGCCCGGGATGCCAGGGCAACTTCTTGCCGGGCCGGCGTTCCAGTTCGATCCCGGCGGCCTCGGCGATCACATCGGCGAGCGCGAAGGCGTCGGCCGCCTCGGCAGCCCGGCCCGGTCCCCACGGACCGCGCGGTTCCCGGCGGCCGGTGAGCACCACCGCGACATGCTGCGGCTGATCGGGCAGCGACGCCAGCAGTTCACCGATCTCGGCCTCGGTCGGGCGGCGGTCCACCGGCAGCGGTTCCACCGGCTTGGTATCCGGCCCGGGCAGCACCACCTGGGCGATGCCGTACAGCGCAAGATCGCGGGCGCCGCGCGAGATATTGCGCACCGCGACCTCCAGCAGACCCGGCAGCAGCGTGGTGGCGAGTTCGGCGCGCTCGATATCGAGCGGGTTGAGCACCCGGGTGGTGGTGCGGCGGGGATCGTCGTCGTCCAGTCCCCAGATATCGAACACATCCGCGGGCAGGAACACCGGCGGCAGCACCTCCACACAACCGGCGAAGGCCAGCGCCCGGCTCACCGCGCGGCGTCGGCGCTGTACCGCGGTCAGTCCGCGCCCGGCCGGCGCCTGCGGCAGTACCAGCGGGATCTTTTCCAGCCCCTCCAACCGCAGCACCTCTTCCACCAGGTCGGCGGGCTGCGCGAGATCGGGCCGCCAGCTCGCCGGGGTGACCACCAGCTGACCGTGGCCGCTGGTCTCGTCCACCGCGACCTCGACGTGACAGCCGATCTGGGTGAGGCGGCGCGCGGAGGTACCGGGGGCGTACTGCACCCCGGCCACCCGGTCGGGCAGATCGATATCCATGCGGATGGGTTCCGGCGCCGACAGCGGCAGCCGGATATCGGTGAGAACCGGTTCCACCGTGCCCCCGGCGATCTCGGCGAGCAGGGTGGCGGCCCGGTCCAGCGCGGCGAGGTTCAGTTCGGGATCCACCACGCGCTCGTAGCGTTTGCTCGCTTCCGACACCAGCTTGTGCCGGCGAGCGGTGCGGTAGATGAACAGCGGATCCCAGGTCGCGGCCTCGAGGACGATATCGGTCGATTCCGCTCCGACCTCGGTGGACGCACCGCCCATCACACCCGCGAGGGAGACCACGCCGGTGTCGTCGGCGATCACCACGTCCTCGGCATCGAGCTCACGTTCGACATCGTCGAGGGTGCGCAGGGTCTCACCGGCCCGCGCGCGCCGCACGACCAGGCCACCGCTGAGTTTCGCGGCGTCGAAGGCGTGCAGCGGCTGACCGAGTTCCAGCATCACGTAGTTGGTGACGTCGACGGCCGGGGAGATCGGCCGTACCCCCGACAGCAGCAACCGGCGCTGCAACCACCACGGGCTCACCGCGCTCGGATCGATACCGGTCACCCGGCGCGCACCGAAACGTGTGCACTGTGTTTCCGGTTCCACCCGGATCGGCCACGCCTCGTCGCCGGCGCCCAGGGTGCGGACGGCCGGATCGGCGTATTCCAGGTCGAAGCCGCAGGCCAGTTCGCGGGCCAGTCCGCGCACCGAGAAGCAGTACCCGCGATCGGGGGTGATGTTCAGTTCGATGACGGTATCGCCGAGGCCGAGCAGTTCGTTGGCGTCGGTACCGGGTTCGGCCGTCCCGGGTTCCAGCACGAGGATGCCCGAATGGTCCTTGCCGATACCGAGTTCGGCGACCGAGCAGATCATGCCGTTGGAGACGTGCCCGTAGGTCTTCCGGGAGGAAATGGCGAAACCGCCCGGCAGCACCCCGCCGGGCAGCACCACGACCACCAGATCACCGACGGCGAAATTGGACGCGCCGCAGACGATCTCCTGGAGCTCCGCCGCGCCGATATCGACCTTGCAGAACCGGATGGGCTTCTTGAATTCGGTGAGTTCGGTGATCTCGGCGACCCGCCCGACCACCAGCGGGTGTTCGATATCGCCGCCGACCCGTTCGAGGGTGTCGACCTCCTCGACCTCGAGGCCGACCCGGACGAATCCGGCATCGAGCTCTTCCGGCGTCACCGCCCAGTCGGGGACGGTGCGGCGGATCGTTTCGGTCAGCCAGGACTGCGCTACTCGCACTGTGACGTTCGCTCTCTCGCTCGGAAGTTCAGGACCGGATACCGAAGGGCAGGGTGAACCGCACATCACCCTCGACGATGTCGCGCATATCGGGGATACCGTTGCGGAACTGCAGGGTCCGCTCCAACCCCATCCCGAAGGCGAACCCGCTGTACTCGGCCGGATCGATACCGCTGGCGATCAGCACCTTCGGGTTGACCATGCCGCAGCCGCCCCATTCGACCCAGCCGGCGCCGCCCTTCTTGTCCGGGAACCACACATCGACCTCGGCCGAGGGTTCGGTGAACGGGAAGTAGTTCGGCCGGATCCGGGTGGTGGTGTCGGGACCGAACAGGGCCCGCGCGAACGCGTCCAGCGTGCCGCGCAGATGGGCCATGGTCAGGCCCTTGTCGATGGCCAGTCCCTCGACCTGGGAGAACACCGGCGTATGAGTGGCATCGAGTTCGTCGGTCCGGAAGGTGCGGCCCGGGCACACCACATAGATCGGCAGTTCGCGTTCCAGCATCGACCGCACCTGCACCGGAGAGGTGTGGGTACGCAGCACCTGACGTGAACCGGCCGGGGCGATATGGAAGGTGTCCTGCATGGTGCGGGCCGGATGGTCGGGCAGGAAGTTGAGCGCGTCGAAGTTGAAATGCTCGGTCTCCACCTCCGGCCCCTCGGCGATCTCCCAGCCCATTCCGACGAATACGTCGGCGACCTGCTCGGAGATGACGGTGATCGGATGCCGGGCACCGACCGGCCCCCGGTCGGCCGGGAGAGTGACATCGATCGCTTCGGCGACCAGTACCGCGGCATCGCGTTCGGCCAGCAGTACCCGCTGCCGTTCCTCGAATGCCTCCGATACACGCGCCCGCGCCTTGTTCACCCGCTTACCGGCATCGGCCTTCTCCGATTTGGGCAACGTCCCCAGCGATCGCTGCGCCAGCGCGATCGGTGACCGGCCACCCATGTACTCGGTTTTCGCGGCGGCGAGC
Organism: Nocardia sp. NPDC001965; assembly: GCF_053594175.1. Taxonomy (NCBI): domain Bacteria; kingdom Bacillati; phylum Actinomycetota; class Actinomycetes; order Mycobacteriales; family Nocardiaceae; genus Nocardia; species Nocardia sp. NPDC001965. Next base: position 130,605 of record NZ_JBSFDZ010000013.1, on the reverse strand, counting down.
GCGTCCAGGTCGGCGGCGGCCGCGAAGGCTTTCTCGGCCGCCGCGGCCGCGGCGGCCAGGGCTTCTTCGGTGAGCGCGGATTCCTGCCCGCCGGTCGCTGCGCCTGCGTCGGTGTCGTCGGCCACGGTCTACTCGTCTCTCCCCTGGGCATCGGTGGACGGGCGCGGTCGGCTCCGGCGCCCGTATTGCTGCTGGTGGAATCGTATTCGATGACCCCCACCCGGCTCACGTCGATATCCCTCGCCGATCACTGCCCGGTGCGCGGACACGTTCAACCGGTAAAGTCCCCTCCGATGACGAACGCCTTGACCCGCACCGAGACGCTCGCCGGACGTGCCCGCCAGCAGACGGTCTGGCTGCTGCCGCTTCTGGCGGTGATCGTGACGTGGGTGTGCATGTCGCACCCGATCGATCCGTTCCGCGCCATCAGTGGCGAATACATCGACCTCGAGGTCTATCGCCTCGGGGTCGAGGAGTGGCGCTCGGGCGGCGATCTCTACGGCCATCTCCCCGAGACGGCAGCCGATATCAGCCTCCCGTTCATCTACCCGCCGTTCGCGGCGCTGGCTCTCGGTATCTACGCACTGCTGCCGTGGACCGCGTCGGTGATCACCTACCTCGTGGTCTCGATCGGCGCGCTGGCCATGACGCTGTACCTGGTGGCCCGTCAGATCTGGCCCCGCCAGGACCGGCGCCGGCTCGCCCTGCTGGTCACCGCGACCGCGACCCCGCTGTCGCTGCTGCTGGAGCCGGTCTGGTCGACCCTGGATTTCGGTCAGGTCAACCTGATCCTGATGGGCCTGGTCGCGGCCGACTGCCTGACCCGCAATCCGCGCTGGCCGCGCGGTGTGCTGCTCGGTATCGCGGCTGCGATCAAACTCACTCCGGCGGCATTCGTCCTGTTCTTCCTGATCCGCAAGGACTACAAGGCCGCCGCGACGGCCGCGATCAGCGGCGCGATCGCCACGGCGATCGGGTTCGCGGTGATGCCGGACGAGTCGGTGCGGTACTGGTTCGGCGGGTTCGGCAATGTGGGCGGACTGAGCGGGTCGGAGTTCCAGACCAATCAGTCGATCCAGGCGGTACTGGCCCGCTTCGAGGTCACCGGCACGCCGGCCACGGCGTTGTGGCTGCTCGCGGCGGTCGCGCTGGTCGCGGTGGCGGTGGCGGCCATCCGGCGGACCGGAACACCGCCGATGATCGCCTTGGCGGTCAACGCGGTGGTCGCGCTGCTCGTCTCCCCCATCTCCTGGTCACATCACTGGGTGTGGGTGGCCCCGGCGCTGCTGGCGATGATCGGCTACGCGACCACCCGGCCCTGGTCCGAGGTACGCGGCTGGTACGCCGCGGCGATGGCCACAGCGGTGGTCTTCGTCCTGGCCGAACACAACGATCTACCCGGTAACGACGGCCGCGAGCTGGACTGGTCGGCTTGGGACAAGGTGATCGGTAACGGCTACGTCTGGTTCAGCCTGCTGCTGGTCGTGCTGTACGCGATCGCGAGCCGGCGACAGCATTCCGTCACCCGGCCCGCTCCCACCGGCTCCGCCGAATCGCTGGTCTCGGTCCGCGAAAGCTGATCGGCGACGCGCCGGTAGGCGCGCCGCCGATCGAACCGTCCGGCCGCGACAGTTCAGCTCACCGATTCCTTCGCGGTGATCCGGCCCGGGAGCAGGGCCGCGGCCAGCGCCCCCACCGCGACGACGCCCGCGCCGACCCAGACCGCCGGCACCAGCCCGTCCACATAGCTCTGCGGGTCGGTGTACGCGCCGTGCGAGGCGAACACCGACGCCAGCACCGCGATACCCATCGCCACCCCGACCTCACGCACCGTGTTGTTGGTGCCGGAGGCCACCGAGCGGTCCGCCTCCGGCACCGCGCCCATCACTACGGTCGCCAACGGCGCGAAGGTCAGTCCCATCCCGACCCCCGCCAGCAGCAGCGGTGCCACGAAGGTGCTGTAGGCGAGATCCACCGCGGTGACGGTGGCCATCCAGGCCAGCGCCACCGCGAGCAGTGCCTGCCCGGTCACCAGCAGGATCCGCGCGCCGACCCGGTCGATCACCAGACCGGCGAGCGGGGCCACCACCATCGGCGCCATGGTCCACGGCATGGTGCGGATACCGGACTCCAGCGGGCTGTACCCCTGCACCACCTGGAAGAACTGGGCCAGCAGGAAGATCGAGCCGAAAACACCGATCGAGAAGGCGAACGCCACCACATTGGCCACGCTGAAAGCCCGGATCCGGAACAGCCGCGGCGCGAGCATCGGCGCGGCGGCCCGCCGCTCCCAGCCGATCAGCCCGGCCAGCAGGATCGCTCCGCCGATCAGTGCCGTGAGCACGCCGCGCGAGGTCCAGCCGTCCTCGGCCCCGTGCACGATTCCCCAGACGACTGCCAGCACGCCCGCCGAGGCGAGTATCAGCCCGACCGGGTCCATGCGCCCACCTCCGCCCCGTGATTCGCGCAGCGTCCAGACCACCAGCGGTAGCACCAGCACACCGATCGGCACATTGACCCAGAAGATCCACTGCCAGCTGAGCCCGTCGACCACGGCTCCGCCGAGCAGCGGTCCGACCGCCACACCCAGGCCGGCGATACCGCCCCAGATCCCGATGGCCGCGCTGCGCATCCGTTCGGGCACCGCGTCCGACAGCAGGGTGAGCGAGAGCGGCATCACCGCGGCACCGCCGAATCCCTGAACCACCCGCGCGGCGACCAGCATGCCCGGATCGGTCGCCAGCGCGCAGGCCGCCGAGGCGGCGGTGAACACCGCGATACCCGCCACGAACACCCGGCGACGGCCCAGCCTGTCGCCCAGCGCGGATGCGGTGAGCAGCAGGGCGGCGAAGGACAGCGTGTAGGCGTTGACGAACCATTGGAGGTCACCCAGGGAAGCGTTCAGCTCAGTGCGGATCACCGGGAGTGCGTTGGTGACCACCAGATTGTCCAGGGTGACCATGAACATCGGTATGCCGACGGCGCCGAGTACGGCCGCCAGCGGTCGCCGGGGCGCCCTATCGGGCGCGGATACAGCGGAATTTGCGGTGTTCGTGGGCGGTGGGCTCAGTATTTCGGTCATATTAGATCCTTGTTGTAATCGACTGATAACTAGGCTCGAATCGACGGTATGCATCGACTGATAACATGTCAAGGGTCAGACGGCCCAAAGGAGGACCATGCCGGAATCGACCAGGACCAGGATGACCGCCGGCGAACGCGGAGCGCAGGTACTGACCGCGGCGATCTCCGCCTTCGCGGAAACCGGCTACGCGGCCACCCGCACCGACGAGATAGCCCGCCGGGCCGGTGTCTCCCAGCCGTACGTCATCCGCCTCTTCGGCTCCAAACAGCGCCTCTTCCTGGCAGCGGTCGCCCAGGTCTGCGATCGGATAGAGACCGTGTTCACCGAGGCCGCCGCCGACGCCGGGCCGGGCGGGCCGCTGGAAGCGATGTCCCACGCCTACGATCGGTTCCTCGCCGAACGCGAACTCCTGCAGGTTCTGCTGCATGCCTTCGCGGCGGCCGCCGATCCGGATATAGGACCGGTCGTGCGGGAACGGTACGGCCGGATCTACCGCCTCATCGGCGAGCTGACCGGCGCCCCGGTCAGCCAGAAGCGGCAATTCCTCGCCTCCGGGATGCTGCTCACCGTGATGGCGGCACTACAGGTCACCGGCCCCGATGCGATCCCCGCCGAATGGGCGACCGAATTGCTGGACGACCTCGCCGAATACGGCGACTGACCGCGCCCGCACCGTGGCCGGCCGGGCGACAGCCGCCCTGTCGCGATCAGGCGCCGCGGAACCGGATCCGCGAATTCGCGTAGAGACAGATCGCGGCCGCCGTCGCCAGGTTGAGACTCTCCGCACGACCCCGGATCGGGATCCGGACACGATGATGCGCCCGCCGGGCCACCACCGGGTCCAGACCGTGCGCCTCGTTGCCGAAGAGCCAGGCGACCGGCCGCGCGAACAGCGCGTCGGCGTCGTCGAGATCTATCTCACCGTCGGCCGCGGTCGCCATCGTGGTGATCCCGGCGGATTCGATGCGGTCCAGCACGGCGGCGGTATCGCGCTCCCGGACGATCGGTACGTGGAAGAGGCTGCCCGCACAGGACCGCACACATTTGCCGTTGTGCGGGTCCACACTGTCACCGGCCAGCACCACCGCGTCCGCGCCGACCGCGTCGACCACCCGGATGAGCGTGCCCGCGTTCCCGGGGTCGGCCATAGCGACCGGTACCGCCAGCATGCGCGGGAGCTCCACTCCGGAATCCGAGGCCGGAACGATACTGTCCAGCGGCACATCCACCAGATCGCAGACCGCCACCAACCCGGGCGGGGTGACGGTCTCCCCCAGCGTCTGCGCGGCCCGGTCGGTCACCAGTGTCGTACGCACGCCCGCGGCTTCGGCGCCGGCGATCAGCGCATGCTCCCGGGTCGCGCCTTCGAGGGAATAGAACAGCTCGCGCACCCGCCCGACCTCCAGTGCGGCACCGACGGAGTTGGCACCCTCGGCCAGAAACCGGCCCGCCTTCCGCCGTCCCGCACTCCGGTGCAGTTTCGCCGCGGAAACCACCCGCGCATTGCGCCAGTCCATCGGTTCTTGTCGGTCACGCACCAGAAGATCGTAGAGGTCGCCCGGCCCCACTCCGCGGAGCAAGTCGGGCCGCGGTCATTCCACGACAGGGGTTATTCCCACAATTCTCGGTACCCGGTGGACATACGGTGTGGTGGGAACCATTCCGTCCGACCGCACGCGCTCCAACCGGGTGAGCGCCCCCTCGACAGCGTCATCGCCGAGTCCGAGGTCGGCGAAAGCCGCGCGTATCCGATCGGGATCGACCGAGCCGACAGCGCGCATCACATCCTCGTGCAGTGGCACCCGCTCCGCGTCGGGACTGTGCAGGAAATGTGAGTACATACTCGCCTGCAGATCGCCGAACAACGGTGCCGGCGATTCGGGCAGCGTCATCTCATGGTCGAACGCGACGAGATCACCGCCCCGAGTGGTCCGGAAATTCGTGAAGCCGCGATCGGAGTTGCCCAGCACATAGTCGAGAACGGCCATCTGGTGTTGCTGCACCAGAGGATAATCCGTGGGTTTCATGGCATCGGAGGTGTCCGGAACGAACCGTTGCAGCGATCCCGGCCCGTGTGGTCCGTCGACGAGAGCCGCCGGCGGCACCAGACGGAATCCGAGCAATTCGTTCAGCCGGAAGGCGGCCACTTCCCGTTTGGCGGCCTCGCCGGGTACGGGCGGGATTCCCCAGCGCCGGCCGAGTTTCTCTCCGGAGATCGGCCGGTAGATGTACAACAAGCCGTCATCGGCCCGCATGAGGTGGACCTGATTGGTCGGATGGTCACCGTCGGGAAGCCAGTCCCGGATCTTCTCGCCGAGGCGACGGCTCTGCACCGCCGTCTCGGCCGGACCGGGCCGGTATCCCGCCGTCGATGCGCGCGCGAGCGGGTCGGCACCCGGCGTCCGTGCCGTGATCCCCGCGGTGGCCGTGGCATCGGCATCGACCTGTCGATGGCTACCTTCCCCGATAGTGGATCGAACGGAGCGGTAACGGCGTGCGAGTCCGCGGCCCGCGCCGTCCAACGATGTCACCACGCGTTCGTTCGCCTCGCGGAAAAGCCACGCGATCCCGACTCTCACTCGACGACGTCCGAGCTGGTCCTCTTCGTCGAGGGAGATGAGGTTTTCGTAGTCCGCCGACATCGGTTCGGTTCCTCTCCTGTTCGCTTCGTTCGGTGCCCGGAGGTGACGGAGGTCACCGATGCCGTGCGCCCTCGCCGTGGTGATCTGCGAGTGGACGCTCGCCCTCAGCGGTCGGCCACCGGCGAATCGATCGGATCGATCGGCAGCTGCCCGCTACGCCGCGTTGTCTGTATCGATCCGATCACCGAAACCGGCGCGGCACATCCGTAGCCGAGCCCGATGAACGGCCTTCCGGTCCGGAGACCGCTGTATCCCCAGGAATCGGGCACGTTCGCGCAGCGCACCGCCCGGACGACTGAATCGCCGGCGCCGGGTGAAGCCGGGTGAAAAGGCGGCGAACCGGTGACAACCCGGCCGATCGCCTCTATTTTAGAGGCATGGTTCATTCCCCGGTTCTCACCGCATGGCGATCGGGCGACACCGGCGCTTTGGCGGCGACGGTCTCCGACGATGTGGTGTTCTCCAGCCCGGTCGCGGATTACCGTGGCCGGGACGCGGCGCTGCACATACTCGGACTGATCGCCGCGGTGATCGAAGAGCCCCGGCCGATCCGGGCGCTATCCGGCGCAGACGACGCGTTCCATCGCTTCGTCGCGCAGGTCGGCGGCACCGAACTCCACGGCGTTCTCCACGAGGAAAGCGATTCGACCGGCAGGCTCGTTCACATCACACTGTTCCTGCGGCCGTATTCCGTGTTGCGCACCGCGATGGGCACTATGCGCCGTCTGCTCGAGACTTCACCGCTGCCGGTGCGGCCCGAGTGACGGCGGCTCCGGTGCCCTCGGCTCCCCGGCCGGGCAAGCCTGTCCGTGGCTCGTCCACCGGCCGGCCGGTCATGGTTCTGCTCGACCTCGTCGGCCGCCGCTGGGCACTGCGCATTCTGTGGGAGCTGTACCAGGCCGCGGACCCCCTGACCTTCCGCGAACTGCGGGCGCGATGCGACGATCTGTCCTCCAGCCTGCTGTCCCGTCGGCTCCACGAGCTCACCGAAACCCACCTGGTCGGCCGCGCCCGATCCGGCTATACGCTCACCGAACCGGGGACCCGGCTGCTCGGCCATCTCCGCCCGCTCGCGACGTGGGCACAGGACTGGGCCACCGAGTTCGATATCGAAAGCCGGTCGCCCGGAACATGAACTAGGAGAAAGTCTCCAGGAACTCGCGTACGAAGCAGAGCGGGCAGATCGGATCGAACGGTGCCGTCGTCGGCTCGATCCGTTCGCCGGGCGTCGCGGGGACCACCGGGATCTCCGCCGCGGCCACCGCCGGCTGCAGCCCGATCGCGAGGGAGACCGCAGCCGCGGCAACGATATTCAGCACAGAACGGTTCATGACTGCTCCTCGGCGCAGTGGACGGGCCATCACCGTATCAACGCGCCCGGCCCGTCCACCCCAGGAATCCGGAAGTATCCCGCATCAGGTGCGCGACCGGCCCGGTTCACCGGAACTGCGGGACACTGTCGGTCCCGGTCCGTGGCGTGGTCACCTCGCATCGGAGCGGGAGCGGGCCGCCGCCGGCGACCCCATGGGTGACGAAGCCGGTCAGCTCGGGCTCTCGGCCCGGATCTCGCTCTCGACGAGGGCGGCGAGCTGATCGGTGACCGTCCCCCACCCGTATTCGAATCCGAGTTCCTCGTGCCGGGCCCGAGCAGCCGGATCACCGTGCCGGACGAGCACTCGATAGTCGGTACCGTCCGGATGATCCCGCAGGGCGATCTCCGCGGTCATCACGATCTCCCCCGCGGCCGGACGCCAGCCGCTGTCCAGCGCGGTGGTGAAGACCAGGCGTTCCCGTTCCTCGACCACGAGAAAACAGGCGTCCAGATGCGGAACGAATTCACCGCCGTCCGCGCTCATCCTGGTCACGAAGGCGCCGGCGGGGCGCGTCTCCAGTCGTTCGACCCGGCAGCGTGCGGGCGCGGGCAGCCACCAGCGGGCCAGGCTGCCGGGATCTGTCCAGGCGTTCCACACCGCGGCGCGCGGGGCACGGATCACCCGATGCAGGGCGAGGTCGAGATCAGGGTTCATCGGTGGGCTCCAGAGTTTCGAGGAGGAATTGTTCGAGTCGGTCGGTGCGGTCTTCCCAGACACGCCGCTGTTCGGCCAGCCAGCCGTCGATCAGCGCGAACCGTGCGCGATCGAGCTCGCACTGCCGCACCCGGCCGGTCTTGACCGTCCGGATCAGCCCACTGTCCTCCAGTACGCGAATGTGCTTCATGAACGACGGCAGGGTGATCGGCATGTCCTGTGCCAGTTCGCCGACACTGGCCGGACCGGCCCCGAGCCGCTGGACAACCCGCCGCCGGGAGGGATCCGACAGCGCTGCGAACACGCTGTCCAGCGACTCCAAATACTTAGCCATGCGGCTAAGTATTAACCGATACCCCCTCCCGCCGCAAGGCCTGCCCGCCGGGTGGTCATCGCCCGAAGCGCGGCCGCTCTCGAACGCCGTAACGTCCGGCAAATAACTGTCATGACAATTACTGCCCGGACAGCTATATTGCGGAGATGGAAAACGCCGCCGCCCTGCGCACCGCATCCCTGCTCCACGACTGCGCGCGCACCCTGACGAGACTGCTCGACCGGCAACTCGCCACCCATGAGGTGACCGCCCAGCAGGCAGCCCTGCTGATCAACCTCGCCAACGGCGAGACCAGTCCGAAGCGGCTTGCCGTGGCACTCGGCACGGATACCGCCGGAACGACCCGCCTGATCGACAGACTCGAGTCGAAGGGCCTGCTGCGCCGCCACCGCGATACCGGCGACCGCCGGGCCGTGATCCTCGAACTCACCGACTCCGGACAGCGATCGACTCCCGCGCTCGTACCCGCGTTCGGCCGGGTCGCGGCGACCCTGTTCGACGGACTCCCCGACGCCGATATCCGGCGCGTCGGGGACCTGCTCGAACGCGCCCTGGCGAACGCCGAATCGCCGCGCGACGACCGGGACAGGAGCGACCGGGCCGTACCGGAGTGACCGTCCGGGACGTCCGCCCGCCCACCACACGACGGCCGGGCAGTACCCACCCCGGAAAGACGAAAGGCCCCCTCCCGCGGGAGGGGGCCCTTCTCATCGAACCGGACGAAGCTCCGGCCCGGAAAACGACTCAGGCAGCCGGGGCGTTGACATCCTCGGGCAGCGCGGCTTTGGCGACGGCGACCAGACCGGCGAACGCCTGCGGATCGGACACCGCGAGCTCGGCGAGGTTCTTGCGGTCGACCTCCACTCCGGCGGCCTTCAGGCCCTGCACGAAGCGGTTGTAGGTGATGTCGTTGGCGCGGGCCGCGGCGTTGATCCGGGCGATCCACAGCTTGCGGAAATCACCCTTACGGGCCCGGCGGTCCCGGTAGGCGTAGGTGAGCGAGTGCAGCTGCTGTTCCTTGGCCTTGCGGTACAGGCGCGAGCGCTGCCCGCGGTAGCCCTTCGAGGCCTCGAGGATGGAACGGCGCTTCTTCTGAGCGTTGACGGCCCTCTTGACGCGTGCCACTGGTCAGTCCTAATCGATCTTGGGGGTGCCCGGTCGAGCGCACCCGAGTGGGTCGGTTCTTCGGCGTCCGGTCGCAGATGCGGTACCGGACGGTATCGGTCCCGGTGAGGGGATCAGATACCCAGCAGCTTCTTCACACGGCGGACGTCGGACGCGGCGACCGACTCCGTGCCGTCCAGACGACGAGTCCGGCGGGTGGGCTTGTGCTCGAGCAGGTGGCGGCGGTTGGCCTGCTGACGGCGCAGCTTGCCCTTACCGGTCACCTTGAAACGCTTCGAAGCGCCGCTGTGGCTCTTCATCTTCGGCATGGGAACCTCAATCTGTGTCGTGCCCGCGCAGGGGCGGACCAGGTGTACTGATCAGCGTTATTGCGGACTCGAAGCAATGACGCTGCGGCGTGCGCCGCGATATGTGCGGCGGGGCGCCGCAGTGTTCGCGGCCTACGCCGTTCTTATTGCGCGACCGGCCGACCGGCACTCGGAGCCGCGCCGCCGGGCTGCGACCGGACCGAATCCTCCGCGGCCTTGGCCCGCGTCTTCGCACCCTTGTGCGGGGCGAGGACCATCGTCATGTTGCGGCCGTCCTGCTTGGCCGAGGTCTCGACGAAACCCAATTCCGCCACGTCGGAGGCCAGCCGCTGGAGCAGCCGGAACCCGAGTTCGGGCCGGGACTGTTCGCGCCCACGGAACATGATGGTGACCTTGACCTTCGACCCCGCCTCCAGGAAGCGCACCACGTTGCGCTTCTTGGTCTCGTAGTCGTGATCGTCGATCTTGGGTCGCAGCTTCTGTTCCTTGATCACGGTCTGGACCTGGTTCTTCCGGGACTCGCGCGCTTTCTGCGCGGTCTCGTACTTGAACTTGCCGTAGTCCATGATCTTGCAGACCGGCGGACGTGCGTCCGGCGCGACCTCTACGAGGTCGAGGTCTGCTTCCAGGGCGACGCGTAATGCATCTTCAACACGCACGATCCCAACCTGTTCACCGCCGGGTCCGATGAGCCGGACCTCGGGAACACGGATGCGATCGTTGATGCGGGTCTCAGTGCTGATGGGGCCTCCTAGGTCTAGCGGTGTCGTCCGACGACCGCTCGCAATGAACCCCTTGTTCAACACGAAGGCCCCGTCGCGGTATTTCGCCGCTACGAGGCCCGATGTCGACCGGTCCGCGCAGGCTGTCGGCCTGCGCCCACGATTTCGCCGAAGCGGCATCGTGAAACCCGCCCGTACAGGGCGGGCGACCGGACCGTTTGACCAGGCGATCATCGCCGGCAACGGTGGGAGTCGGGCTCCACTTGTCTGCCCCGGACAGGACCGGGGCGGTCGTCGCCGAAAAGTCTAACAGCTGGTGTCCGGATCTCCGAATCGGCCACTGACCCGCCGCCGGTAAACCGGTTGCCCCCGCCCGGCCGCCGTGCCAGGCTCGACGCCCGTGAGCAGCCGACGTGACCTGCTGCGCTGGCAATTCGACCTGGTCTGGTCGCTGGCCCAGCTGCATTTCGAGGCCCTGACCGACGACGATACGCAGTGGACACCCGCCGCGGTGAGCTGGACGGTGCACCGCGGCGCAGACGGTCGGTGGCGTCCCGATTTCGCGGAAGCCGAACCCGACCCGGTTCCGGTGCCGACCATCGGCTGGCTCACCTGGCATATCGACTGGTGGTGGAGTTCGGCCATCGCCCATGCCGAGGGCGGGCCGGTGCCCGGACACACCGAGATCCCCTGGCCGGGCGATATCACCGCGGCGCTGGACCGGCTGCAGACGCTGCGCACGCGATGGCTCGCGATCCTCGACCGGGCCGGTACAACCGAGCTGGACACCGCCACGTCCTATCCCTGGCCGGCCGAGGCCGGGCTCACGGTCGCGCACCTGGCCGCCTGGGTCACCGCCGAACTGATGAAGAACGTGACCGAGATCGGCCAGCTGCGGATGCTGCGCGCCGCCGGACCGGCGCGCTGAGCCCGCGCGCCGGTTCTCTAGCCTGGAACGCATGACCGAACAGCCCGAAGGCGATGTGCGTGAACTGGCCGATATCCCCGCGGTGGAGGTGATCAGCCGCGCCGCCGTGATGCTGATGAGCTCGGCGGCGGAGAAGCTCGGGCTGAGTGACGAGGACCCGGACAACAGCCCGCGCCGCGATATGGACGAGGCGCGGCGGGTGATCACCGCGCTGGCAGGGCTGATCACCGCCTCGGTGGAATACCTGGGCCCGCATGCCGGACCGCTGCGCGAGGGACTGCAATCGCTGCAGAAGGCATTCCGAGAGAGTTCCGCTGTGCCCGACGCCCCGGGCACCGGGCCGGGCGAGAAGTACACCGGCCCGGTCTACTGACGGTCGCGAGAATCGACACCCCCTGCCCACATTTCGTCCACCGGGCAATATCCCCGCAGCACTGCGAGTCGCGCTGACCCGCTGGTCCGGGCCCGCCCGACGGTAGTCGGGCGGGCCGGGGCGAGCGTCAACGCAAGGCGGCAGCCTTGCGAGCCAGACGTTTCGCTTTCTGCGCATCCGGAACCTTCGGGGCCGGTTCCTCGGTCGCGGCCGCCTTCTTCTTCGCCGGTGCCGCGGTCTTCTTCGCCGGAGCCGCCTTCTTCGCCGGGACCGCCTTCCGCGCCGCGCCCTTGCCCGTCGCCGCCGGAGCCGGGCCGGCGAGGATTTCCTTCAGGAACTGGCCGGTGTAGCTGTCCGGATTCGCGGCGATGTCCTCGGGGGTCCCGTCGCCGACCACCGTGCCGCCCCCGGAACCGCCCTCGGGGCCCATATCGATGACCCAGTCCGCGGTTTTGATCACATCCAGGTTGTGTTCGATGACGATCACCGTATTGCCCTTGTCCACCAGGCCGTTGATCACCGCGAGCAGTTTGCGGATGTCCTCGAAGTGCAGCCCGGTGGTGGGCTCGTCGAGAATGTAGACCGTCCGCCCGTTGGAGCGCTTCTGCAGTTCGGCGGACAGCTTCACGCGCTGTGCCTCACCACCGGACAGGGTCGTGGCACTCTGCCCCAGCCGCACATAGCCCAGCCCCACATCGACCAGGGTCGACAGATAGCGGTGGATGGAGGTCACCGGTTCGAAGAATTCGGCGGCCTCCTCGATCGGCATATCGAGTACCTCGGCGATGGTCTTGCCCTTGTAGTGCACCTCGAGGGTTTCCCGGTTGTAGCGGGCACCGTGGCAGACCTCGCACGGGACGTAGACATCGGGCAGGAAGTTCATCTCGATCTTGAGTGTGCCGTCACCGGAGCACGCCTCGCAGCGGCCGCCCTTCACATTGAAGGAGAACCGGCCCGGCTGGTACCCGCGCACCTTGGCCTCGGTGGTGGAGGCGAACAGGCTGCGGATCTTGTCGAACACACCGGTGTAGGTGGCCGGGTTGGATCGCGGCGTCCGCCCGATCGGTGACTGATCCACCCGCACGAGCTTGTCGAGTTGATCGAGGCCGTTGACGCGGGTGTGCCGGCCGGGGACCTGCCGGGCGCCGTTGAGCTTGTTCGCCATGACGGTGGCCAGGATGTCGTTGACCAGGGTGGACTTACCGGAACCGGACACGCCGGTGACGGCGGTGAGCACACCGAGCGGGAAGGCCACATCGATACCGCGGAGATTGTTCTCCGTCGCACCCACCACGGTGACCCGCCGCTTCTTGTTCACCGGGCGCCGCAGCAACGGCATCTCGATGCGCTCCCGGCCGGACAGATAGGCGCCGGTCAGTGAATTCTCGTCGGTGAGCAGATCCTCGTAGGTACCGCTGTGGACCACCCGGCCACCGTGTTCGCCCGCGAACGGGCCGATATCGACCACCCAGTCCGAGGCGCGGATGGTGTCTTCGTCGTGTTCGACCACGATCAGGGTGTTGCCGAGGTTCTTCAACCGGGTGAGCGTTTCGATGAGCCGCCGGTTGTCGCGCTGATGCAGACCGATGGACGGTTCGTCCAGGACGTAGAGCACCCCGACCAGACCCGAGCCGATCTGGGTCGCCAACCGGATCCGCTGCGCTTCCCCACCGGAGAGGGTGGCCGCGGCCCGGGACAGGGTCAGATAGTCCAGACCCACGTCGAGCAGGAAGCCGAGCCGGGCCTGCACTTCCTTGAGCACCTGCCCGGCGATGGCCGCCTGCCGGCCGCCCAGGGTCAGCGCGTTGAGGAACCGCGAGCAGTCGCGGATGGACAGTTCGCTGACCTCGGCGATGGATTTCCGCTCCGAATCCGCCGTGAGGGTGACCGCCAGGATCTCCGGCCGCAACCGCGCCCCGTTGCAGACCGGACACGGCACATCGCGCATATAGCCCTCGTAGTGCTCCTTCATCTGCTCGGAGTCGGTGGAGTCCAGCCGCCGCTGCAGGAACGGCATGACACCTTCGAAATCGGCGTAGTAGGAACGCTTCCGGCCGTAGCGGTTGGTGTAGACGATGTGTACCTGATCCGAACTGCCCTCGAGGACCGCCTTACGCGCCCGCGGCGACAGTTCACGCCAGGGGGTGTCCAGATCGAAGCCCTGCGCCGCCGCCAACCCGGACAGCAGTCGTTGGAAGTACTCGGCGCTCTGCCCACGCGACCACGGTGCGATCGCTCCGTCGGCCAGGCTGAGTTCCGGATCGGGAACCACCAGCTCGGGGTCCACCTCTTTGCGGATACCCAGGCCCGTGCAGTCGGGGCAGGCGCCGTAGGGGGAGTTGAAGGAGAACGACCGCGGCTCCAGATCCTCGATATCGAGAGGGTGACCGTTGGGGCAGGCCAGTTTTTCGGAAAAGCGCCGCTCCCGATCGTGCGCGTGCTCGTCGCGGTCCACGAAATCGAGCACCACGATGCCGTCGGCCAGGCGCAGCGCGGTTTCGATGGAATCGGTGAGGCGCTGTTTGGCGGTCGGTTTCACCGCGAGGCGGTCCACCACCACCTCGACATCGTGTTTCTCCTGCTTCTTCAGTTTCGGCGGATCGGTGAGCGGATACACCACACCGTCCACCCGGACCCGGGCATAACCCTGGGCGTGCAGTTGATCGAAGAGGTCGACGAATTCACCTTTGCGAGTGCGCACCACCGGCGCCAGCACCTGGAACCGGACGCCCGGCTCCATGGCGAGAACCTGGTCGACGATCTGCTGCGGCGTCTGCTTGGCGATCAGCTCCGAGCACACCGGGCAGTGCGGGGTTCCGGCGCGGGCATACAGCAGGCGCAGATAGTCGTGGACCTCGGTGATGGTGCCGACCGTGGACCGGGGGTTGCGGTTGGTCGATTTCTGGTCGATCGAGACGGCGGGTGAGAGCCCCTCGATGAAATCCACATCCGGTTTGTCCATCTGGCCGAGGAACTGCCGGGCGTACGCGGACAGCGATTCCACGTAGCGGCGCTGGCCCTCCGCGAAGATCGTGTCGAACGCCAGACTGGATTTACCCGACCCGGACAAACCGGTGAAGACGATGAGACTGTCGCGGGGCAGATCGAGATCGACCCCCTTGAGGTTGTGCTCCCGAGCTCCGCGCACAGTCAGGCGTTCCGCCACCAGGTCGGTCCCTTCTCGTCATCGTTCATCGTCGACAGTGCCGCCGCGGCCGTCGCTCCGGGTGAGTTCACACCGTGTCCGCGCCGGCGCGGCGAACGGCCCGAACCGCCCGGTCGGCATTCGCGCCCCGGGCCGCAGGGCGGGCCCCCGGTGATGGTAGGACCGACCACCGACAAGTTTCGCCGAACGGCCGGTCCCGGGCGGTCCGCAGGGGCGTGATCCGACCGCCGCGCCTCCCGGTACACGGGGGCGACCCGGCAGAATTTCGGGGCGAAGCCGACAACCGGCGACGGGGGCGGCCGGAACGGCTCACCATTACAGGGTAGGCCAACCGGGCCTGCTCGCGGGGCGTGGTACCGGCCACTCCCGCCCGCGACCGGCAGCCCGGCCGCGGCATCGTCAGGAAGCCGCCGGGCCCATGATCACCATCGAGTTGTTGCCGCCCATACCGAGGGACAACTTGGCGGTCGGCCCCGGCCCGGCCGGAGACGGTCCGTTCAGCAGCCGGGGATGTGCGGGCGCCACCGCGGGTGGCGCCGCGATGATCCCCCGCTCGTACCCCAGCGCCGCGGCCGCCAGCTCCACCGCCCCGGACGCGGACTGACAGTGCCCGGCCAGCGGCTTGATCGAGTACACCGCGGGGCGGTCGGCGAAGACCCGGGTGAGCACGTCGCGTTCGGCGCGGTCGCACTGGGCGGTGCCCGTACCGTGCGCATTGAAGTAGTCGATCTCCGACGCGTCGACCCCGGCATCGGCCAGGGCAGCCCGCGCGCAGGCCACGATCCGGTCGTGGCTCGGTTCCACCGAGACCACGTGATGGGCTTCACTGTTCGTCGCGCCGCCGAGAATCGAGGCATACGCTCGACCGGGTCCGCGAGTGAGCACGAAACCCACCGCCGCCTCTCCCACCCCGAACCCCCGGCTGCCCTCCTGGAAAGGCCGGCATCCCTGCAGCGGTTCGACATCGACCACCGCGGCGCCGAGCTTGGTGAACTGCCGGACCAGCTCCGGGGTGGCCGACAGATCCGAAGCCACGCACAGCACGTCGTCCACCAGACCGGCGGCGAACCACAGCTTCGCCTGCAGCATCGCGACGTTGGCCGAACTGCACGCCGCCGACACTCCCATCACCGGCCCGGTGAAACCGAACGCCTGGGTCACCACCGAGGCCGGCGTGGACGGTAGCAACCGCAGGAAGTCACGGCCGCGGAACTCCGCTCCGGCGGACCCGGAGAAATCGCCCCAGTGCCGGACGTCACCCAGGACGGCCGCATGCAGCAGCCCCACCCGCGGGCCCGGCTCCCAGCCGCGGCCCCGGGCATCACGAATCGCCTCGTCCGCTGCCGCGAACACCGCGCGGCCGTATCGGGTGCCGAACGCGGGGTCACCACCGGTGGGAACCAGCGCCGCCCAGCCACGGTTCACCGGATCCAGTCCGTATCCGGGTTCGAACCGGGCGGCGGACCGTCCGCTCGTTATCCCTTCCCAGAATGTTTCCCGCCCCCATCCGTACCCGGTGACCGCGCCGATCCCGGTAATCGACATAAGATCGATGCTGCGTCCGGTCCCCGCCATGACAATCTCCCTCGCCGGTTCCCGCCCTCGGTACCGACGGGAACACGTTGTGGCGTGATCCATCGAGATATCACGTCCGCCATGTCGGATTTTATGCGCGTGGATACCGGAGAAGAGCCGTGTTTGAATGTCCGGGTCCGCCGACGATGGGGGTTGGTATGGGAGAGCGCAGGGCGACCGCCGCCGAGCAACTCGCGCATCGGTACCGCTCCCTGGTCGAACACTCCCCCGACGGCATCTGTGTCCACGAACGCGGCATCGTCGTCTACGCCAATCCCGCGGCCCTGCGGATCATGGGTGCCAAGAATCTCGCCGAGGTACTGGGCCAGCACATCGCCCGGTTCGTCCATCCGGATTTCCGGCAGCCGATGTACGAACGCATCGCCGGCTTGACCGCGACCGGTATCGCTTCCGAGGCCACCGAGATGGTGCTGCTGGCCCTGGACGGCCGTGAAGTCCCGGTGGAGACGGTCTCGGTACTCACCGCCTGGCACGACCGCCTCGCCTATCAGGTGGTGATCCACGATCTCACCGCCCAGAAAGCGGCCGAACGCGCCCAGCGCCGGGCCGAACAGCACTTCACCACGGTGGTCTCCCAGCTGGAGGAAGGCGTGGCGGTCTTCTACCGGGACGGCACCATCGCCTCGGCCAACCCCGCTGCCCGCCGGATCTTCGGTATCGACGACCGGACCCCGCTGGTGGGTTCCAACATCGCCGAACTGCCGCTGGAGCTGCTGGACGCGAACGGCCGCTCGCTACCCCGGGAACGGCATCCGGTGGCCCGGACGCTGGCCACCGGGGAAACCGTCACCGCCTACGTTTTCGCCATCGTGCGCCCGGACGGCCAACGACGCTGGCTGGCGGTATCGAGCCGATTGCTCAATCCCGACGAGCAGGGCACCGCCGCGGTGTGTTCGTTCGCCGATATCACCGAATACCTGGCCAGCCGCCGCCAGCTCGAATACCAGGCCACCCATGATCCGCTCACCGGCCTGGCCAACCGGTCGCTGATCCTGTCCCAGTTGTCGGGGGCGCTCGCGGCCAGCGGTGCGCAACAGGTGTCCACCGTGATGTTCATCGATCTCGACGGCTTCAAATCGATCAACGACACCATGGGACACGCCATCGGCGACACCGTACTGCGCATCGTGGCCCATCGTCTCCAGCGCGCACTACGCGCCGACGATCTGGTGGGCCGGCTCGGCGGCGACGAATTCCTGGTGCTGCTGGCCGGGCGACCCGGCGACGAGGAGCTCGAACCGCTGGTTCAGCGGTTGCGAGCGGCCATGGCCGAGCCGATCGTCGCCCGCGGGCACCGGATCGCGGTCAATGCCTCCATCGGGGTGACCACGCTGGAGCCCGGCGACACCCGCACTCCGGAGGCGGTGCTGCACGACGCGGATGTGGCCATGTACGAGGCGAAGCCGCCGAATCGCCGCGACGGCGCACTGGGCCGCACGATCCGCGGCGACAATTCCCACGTCTCCTGATATCGCCGCCGCCACCTGCGGAAACAACATCCGGTACGAACCCACAGTAGACTCGACAACTCTGTGCACGCGATCCCGCCGTGTCCCGCCGAGCCCGTCCCGCCGTGGGTGAGAAGGAGTCAGAACTTGCCCGACAACCGCACCGAGGAACGCCCCACCGATCTGGCTCCCGACGCGGCGCCCCCGGACACGGCGACGCGGGACCTCGACCACGAACAGGCGTATCTGTCGGTGCTCTACGAGCGGCTCGACGGTATGCGCGCCTACGCCGACAACCGGCTGCGCACCGTCCTGCTGGAAAGCGGCGGTACCCCGCAGGCGCGCACCGAACGGGAATCGTTCACCCAGCTCTACACCGAGGATCTCGCCAAATACGATGCCGCCGAACACGGCCTGTGCTTCGGCCGGATCGATCTGACCGACGACGACAGCGAGCCGGAACAGCGCTATATCGGCCGGTTGGGCATCCTCGACGAGGACAACGACTACGAACCACTGCTGCTGGACTGGCGGGCCCCACTGGCCCGGCCTTTCTACCTCGCCACCACCGCCGCACCCGACGGGGTGCTGCGGCGCCGTCATATCCGCTCCCGCAACCGCCGGGTGACCGCGGTCAACGACGAATACCTGGATCTGGAGGTGGCGCGGCAGGCCGGGGTCACCGGCTCGGCGGGCGGGGTCGGCAGCGAGAGTGCGCTGCTGGCGGCGCTGAACGCCGCGCGCACGGGCCAGATGGCCGACATCGTGGAAACGATCCAGAGCGAACAGGACGCGATCATCCGGGCCGAGCACAAGAGCGTGCTCGTGGTGCAGGGCGGCCCGGGCACCGGCAAGACCGCGGTGGCGCTGCACCGCGCGGCCTATCTCCTGTACACCTACCGCCAGCAACTGGCCAAGAGCGGTGTGCTCATCATCGGCCCCAACGCGACCTTCCTGGACTACATCGGCCAGGTGCTGCCGTCGCTCGGTGAGACCGGGGTGCTGTTGTCCACCATCGGTGATCTGTACCCCGGGGTGAAGGCCACGCTCGCCGATTCGCTCCGCGCCGGGGAGATCAAGGGTGCGACGAGCGTGCTGGAGATTCTGAAGAACGCGGTGCGCGACCGCCAGCGGGTACCCACCGAACCGATCACCCTGAGTTTCGACGGATACCCGGTGACACTGGACCGCAAGATCGTCACCCGGGCCCGGGGCCGCGCCCGTTCGTCGCGCCGTCCGCACAATCTGGCGCGTCCCGTCTTCGCGTCGATGGTGATCGAAGCGCTCACCGATCAGCTCGCGCAGACCATGGGCGCCGACCCCGCCGGTAACGGGCGCAGCCTGCTCAGCGCCGCCGATCTGTCCGAGATCAGCGACGAACTGCGCGCCGATCCGAAGGTGCAGCGCGTACTGGCCGAGCTGTGGCCGTTGCTCACCCCGCAGCAGGTACTGGGTGATCTGTTCGCCGACGCCGATCGTCTCGACCGCGCCGCGGGTAAACTGCTCGATCCGGCCGACCGGGCGGAATTGCTGCGCACCGGTACCGGTGAATTCAGTGCCGCAGACGCCCCGCTGCTCGACGAACTCGCCGAACTGCTGGGCACCGACGACGCCGAGGAGCGCGAACGCGCCCGGCGCCGCTGGCGGGCCCAGCTCGCCGAAGCCCAGGACGCCCTGGACATCCTCACCGGATCGGCGCCGCAGGATCTCGAGGACGAACTCGATCCGGAGATCCTGATGGCCTACGACCTCATCGACGCCGGTCAGCTCGCCGAACGCCAGCAGGTGCGCAATCGGCAGACCACAGCCGAACGCGCCGCGGGCGATCGCACCTGGACCTACGGCCACGTGATCGTGGACGAGGCGCAGGAGCTGTCGGAAATGGCCTGGCGCATGGTGATGCGCCGGATCCCGAACCGGTGGATCACCGTCGTCGGCGATATCGCGCAGACCGGCGATCCGGCGGGCGCGAGCTCGTGGTCGGACATGCTGGAGCCGTATGTGGCGAAGCGGTGGAAACGCACCGAGCTCACCGTGAACTACCGGACCCCGTCGGAGATCATGGCGGTGGCCGCCGATGTCCTGGCCGCCATCGATCCCGGTGCCGAGGTGCCGCGCTCGGTTCGCGATTCGGGCCGCCCGCCGCGCGCGCATCGGGTGGCCGCGGCGGAACTGGTGACGACCCTGGCGGGCCTGCTCGCCGCGGAGCAGGGCCCCGGCACCGCCGCTGTCTTGACACCTGCCGAGCTGGTCGCCGAATTCTCCGGTCTGGCAAGTGAATCCGTACGGGTGTTGACGGTGACCGAGGCCAAGGGATTGGAATTCGACGCGGTGTATCTCGTGGAACCGGCCTCGGTGATCGCCGAATCACCGCGTGGGCGCAACGATCTCTACGTCGCGATCACCCGCGCCACCCAGCGGCTCACCGTCGTTCACAGCACGGAGCTGCCGCCGGAACTGCGGCGTCTGGCCGACTGACCCACCGCCGGAACACGTCCGCCCCACCCGGAAGCAATACCGGGCGGGGCGGGCGCGATCGCGGTATCAGCGCACGGTGTGCACGATCAGCACATCGGACTTCGATTTACGCGCCACATCCGAGGGCACCGAACCCAGCAGGCGGCCGGCCAGCGTGTTCAGGCCGCGGTTACCGACCACGAGCAGATCCGCCTGGGTTTCCCGGACCAGATCCAGCAAGGATTCGACCGGTTCGCCGACGATGGCCTTCTCGACGATCTCCTTGGCCCCGGCGGCGGTCGCCCGGTCACGGGCGGTACGCAGGATCTCGTTGGTGGGCGCCGAACCGCGGACCTGGTACGCCTCGTCCTTGAGCATATCGCTCGCGGCGGCGACGTCACGGTCGTCGGTCGGGTAGTAGGCGCAGGCCACGATGAGCGTCGAACCCGCGGCGCCGGCCAGCGAGGCGGCCTTCTCCACGGCGACGTACGACGAGTCCGAGCCGTCGGTACCGACGACAATGGTCCGGTAGGCGGTCATTCTCTCCTCCAACTGTGCGGGGTATAAACGCGGCCGCGCCGGAAGCTCGACGGAAAGTCGGGCAGCGGCGCAGCGACTGCGTAGACCATAGCCGGAAACCCGGGTCCGAATATCCGGATTCGTTGTACATCACATACGAACGCGGCTACGGTGGTGTTTCACATTTCGATCCGGCCGAAGTGCGCAGATGCCGCCGACCTGCTGATTCCTCCCCGGGCCGGGGTAAACCTGTGAGCGATCACAAGGAATTCGAACATCGTTGTCGCTCTGGGATTTTCCTCACAGTACCGGCGCCCGCGCGGGCGGTGGCGGGCACCGGCACCAATTCTCGGGGGATCAGAGCGAGAACAGCGGTCCCGTTATCGTCAGACCCAATTCATCGGTGTGCGCGAAAAACGCGAACAGCATGACGCAGGCGCCCGCGAGCGCGAGGTCCTTGTTGAACTGGATCGTCTCCATCTGGGTCGCCTCGGCGTCTGTCTCCTTCCAGAAACTGTGCATCATGATCATGGTCGGGACGAGCATGATCAGCAGCAGCAGCGCGCCGAGGTCGGCCCAGATCCCGAACAGGATGCTGATACTTCCCAGCAGCATCAGCAGTCCGGACCCCTGGACGGCGAGCTCGGGCATCGGTACGCCCTTGGCCTGCGCATAACCGGCCATCGCCTTGGTCTGGGTGAAATGGCCCAGCGCCGAACTCAGGAACAGAATGACGAACATCACCCGGCCGATCAACACCACGACATCCATGTCCAGCTCCTCAATATTCATTGAGGCATCAGCGAGGGCCCTGCGTGGTCACGCCGCGCTACCGACTCCGGGCCCGACTCGCTCATGCCGACTGTCGCCGACGGTACTGCTCCGATCGAGATGCCATCTTCGATTATGAGGCCGGCAGGACCTTGGAGGTCACCTCATCGCGCGAGCGTAACGAATTCTTGGCATATTCCAGCGGCGCCATTCCGACCTCGGCGGTGAACTCACGAGTGAAATGCGCTTGATCGAAATAGCCGAGTTCGGCGGCGAGCGCCGCCAGATCCGCGATACGACCGCGGGCGAGCAGATCGGCTCCGTCCTGTAATCGATAGCGGCGCAGCACCCATTTCGGGCCGGCGCCTATATAGCGACGGAACAGCCGCTGCAGTGTCCGTACCGGAACCCCGAACCGCGCGGTCACCTGATCGACCCGGGTCAGTTCGGGATCACCGGCCATCGCGGCGGCGATCGTCAGCACGAGCCGGTAGTTCGGGTCCTCCCGGCGCGCACGCCCGCCCAGATGTTCCTCGACCAGTCGACGACGGCCGGAATCGGCGGGCTCGGCGAGGACCCGGGCGACGAGATCGCCGGTATCGGGCAGCACCTCGCCGAGCGGAACCGCGCGATCCCGCAGCGCCCCGACATCGAGCCCGGTGAAGGCCCCGAATCCGCCGGGGCGGAACCGGACACCGAACGTCTCCCCCTGTCCGGTGAGTTCGCGGACGAATTTGCGGGTGCAGACGCCGTTGACGAAACCGCCGTATCGGTCACCGTCGCGTTCGAAGGTGATGTGTACGCACGGATACGGCAGCACCTCCGCCGCATAGGGAGCCCGGCCGCGCATATCCCAGCGCACCGAC
This sequence comes from Nocardia sp. NPDC001965, assembly GCF_053594175.1. Taxonomy (NCBI): domain Bacteria; kingdom Bacillati; phylum Actinomycetota; class Actinomycetes; order Mycobacteriales; family Nocardiaceae; genus Nocardia; species Nocardia sp. NPDC001965. The sequence continues at coordinate 108,238 of NZ_JBSFDZ010000013.1, read as the reverse complement.
CAGTACCACTCCACGTAGTCCGATACGGCCGCGCCCGCAGCAAGGCGGTTCAGAGTGCGGAACCGTTCCTGTTCGTGCGGATGCAGAATCGCCTTGCGGTCGCCCGTGGCGGGCACCTCCGGCGCCGGGATCCCCGCATCGCTCACGGCCGTCCTTTCCCGGGTTGTCGCTTTCTTACAAGAATCGGCGGCCGGAACCCGGCAGAGTCGCACATATGAGCGAAACAGTCGATCCCATCCCCGCGGGCTACCACTCCATCACCGTGTTCATCGCGGTATCCGACGGCAACGCCGCCATCGACTTCTATTCGGCGGTGTTCGGCGCGGAGGTGATCTCGCGCAACGATATGCCCGACGGTCAGCCGGCCCACGCCGAGCTGAAGATCGGCGATTCCACCATCCAGCTGGGGCTCCCGGTGGCCGACCAGAATGTGCTCGCCCCCACCGGCGACTGGGTGCACACCTCTCTGGTCCACTACTGCCCCGATGTCGACGCCGTGATCGCCCGCGCCCGCGAGCACGGCGCTACCGTTGCCGAGGATCCGGCCACCTTCGTCACCGGAGACCGCTACGGCGCCCTCAAGGATCCCTTCGGGCACCGATGGGTCGTCATGACCCGGGTCGAGGACGTCTCCCGAGAGGAAGCCGAACGACGCGTGAACGAGTGGATGGCCACCCAGGCCTGACCGGGCAGGGCGGCGTGGAACGGATCCGGTCACTGCAATCCGGCCGCATCCATACCGCGCAGCTCCTTCTTCAGATCGGCGATCTCGTCGCGGAGCCGGCCCGCGAGCTCGAACTGCAGCTCGCGGGCCGCGTTCATCATCTGATCGGTGAGCTCGGAGACCAGATCGGCCAGTTCGGCACGAGGCATGGACTTGATATCGCGACCCTCCACGATTCCCGCGCTGACCGCCCGGCCGGGTTCCCCCTGGGCCCGGCGGCCGCGACTGGCATTGCGGCCCGATCCGCCGACCTCGACCTCGTCGCCCGCCTCGGAATAGACCTGGTCGAGGATATCGGCGATCTTCTTGCGCAACGGCTGCGGATCGATGCCCATCTCCGCGTTGTAGGCGAGCTGCTTGGCACGGCGCCGTTCGGTCTCGCCGATCGCGTCCCGCATCGAATCGGTGATCTTGTCCGCGTACATGTGCACCTCACCGGACACATTGCGGGCGGCGCGGCCGATGGTCTGGATGAGGCTCTTCGTACTGCGCAGGAACCCTTCCTTATCGGCGTCCAGAATCGCGACCAGTGAAACCTCCGGCAGGTCCAGGCCCTCGCGCAGCAGGTTGATACCGACGAGCACGTCGTATTCGCCGAGTCGCAGTTGCCGCAGCAACTCGACCCGGCGCAGCGTATCGATCTCGGAATGCAGATAGCGCACCCGCACACCGAGCCCGAGCAGATAATCGGTGAGATCCTCGGACATCTTCTTGGTGAGCGTGGTGACCAGCACCCGTTCGTCGCGCTCGGTGCGCAGCCGGATCTCGTGCACCAGATCGTCGATCTGCCCCTTGGTGGGTTTCACCTCGACCTTCGGATCGACCAGACCGGTGGGGCGGATGACCTGCTCCACCACCTCACCGTTGACCCGGCCGAGCTCGTAGTCGCCGGGCGTGGCGGACAGATATACCGCCTGACCGATTCGTTCCGCGAATTCCTCCCAGGTGAGCGGCCGGTTGTCCACTGCGGACGGCAGCCGGAAGCCGTATTCCACCAGATTGCGCTTACGCGACATATCCCCTTCGTACATACCGCCGATCTGCGGCACGGTCACATGGGATTCGTCGATAACCAGCAGGAAATCGTCCGGGAAATAATCCAGGAGGGTGGCGGGGGCCGAACCGGCCGGCCGGCCGTCGATATGCCGCGAATAGTTCTCGATACCCGAGCAGAATCCGACCTGCCGGATCATCTCCAGGTCGTACTGGGTGCGCATCCGCAACCGCTGGGCCTCGAGCAATTTTCCTTTGCGCTCGAGTTCGGCGAGACGTTCCTCGAGCTCGGCCTCGATATCGACGACCGCCCGTTCCATCCGCTCCGGGCCCGCCACATAATGCGTGGCGGGGAAGATACGCACCGTATCGACCTTGCGCACGACATCTCCGGTCAGCGGATGCAGATAGTAGAGTTCCTCGATCTCGTCGCCGAAGAATTCGATCCGTACCGCCAGCTCCTCGTACGAGGGAATGATCTCGACGGTATCCCCGCGCACCCGGAACGAACCCCGGGTGAACGACATATCGTTGCGCGTGTACTGCACATCGACCAACATCCGCAGAAATGCGTCGCGGTCGACCTCCGACCCCACCTCGAGCAGTACGGAGCGGTCCAGATAGGACTGCGGCGTACCGAGACCGTAGATACACGACACCGAGGCGACGACGACCACATCCCGCCGGGACAGCAGTGCCGAGGTCGCCGAATGGCGCAGCCGCTCGACATCGTCGTTGATCGAGCTGTCCTTCTCGATATAGGTATCGGTCTGCGCGATATAGGCCTCGGGCTGGTAGTAGTCGTAATAGGAGACGAAATACTCCACCGCGTTGTGCGGGAGCATCTCGCGTAGTTCGTTGGCCAGCTGTGCCGCCAGCGTCTTGTTCGGGGCCATCACCAGCGTCGGACGCTGGAGCCGTTCGATCAACCAGGCCGTTGTCGCGGATTTACCGGTACCCGTGGCGCCCAGCAACACCACATCGGGTTCGCCCGCGTTGATGCGGCGTTCGAGTTCCTCGATCGCGGCGGGCTGGTCACCGGCCGGGCGATGCGGGCTGACCACCTCGAACCGCCCACCCGTGCGTTCGATCTCACCGACCGGGCGGAACTCCGATTTGGCCAGCGGGGTCTCCCCGTCGGCTTCGGTCCCGGTGACGCCGGCCGCACGGAGTTCGGTTGCGAATGCCATGCCCCCAGACTAGGCGCGGTCACCGACAGAATCCCGGCGTCGTCCGGCACCCGGCGAGCGGTGACCCGCCGTTCCACCGGCGGAGTGGGTAGATTCGGCACCTGTGACACAGGTATCCAGCGTGGACGTCCACCGGCCCAAGGTGGAGTACTTCGATATCGCGGAATTGACCAATACCGACCCGAAGGGGTTCATCCGCGAGGTGGAGCGCTATCACCTCGAGCCCTGGGGCCTGTACATGGCCCGCACCGCCGACCACCCGCAATTCCATTATCTGGAATCGTGGCTGCTGCCCACCGTGGGCCTGCGCGCATCGGTGTTCCATTTCAATCCGGCGCATATGCGCGATCAGGACTACTACATCGATATCGGCGAATTCGGCGAATTCGAGCCGAAGAAATGGCGATCGGTCGACCATTACCTGGACCTGGTCGTACGGACGGGCCGGGAGACCGAACTACTGGATGTCGACGAACTGCTCGCCGCCCACACCGCGGGCCTGCTCGATGCCGATACCGCGGAGCAGGCGATCGCGACCGCCGTGCGCGCGATCGACGGCATCGCCGCCCACGATTACGATTTCCAGGCCTGGACGGCATCCCTCGATATGCAGCTGATCTGGATGTGAGGTAGCGGGGATCCGGCGCGGGGGTCCTCCCGTCCACCGCGGTCCGATCCCGTCCGCGCCGGCGGGCGTCACTCCGGATGCGCGGCGCGCCAGTCCAGAACCCGCTGATACACCGAATCGAACCAGGGTTCTTTCACCGCCAGATAGGCGGCGGACGCCTCGTCCCCGGCCGCACCCGACGCCGCGGCGGCGGCCTTTCGCTTCAGTTCGGCGTATTCCGCGCGGGCATCGGGTTCCGCGCGCAACCAGTCCCGGAACGCCGGTGCGAATTCCTGGCCGGGGCTACCGGCGGGCCGCAAGTGGATGTAGGCCGGCCGCCCCGGATCCGCGCTCCCGTGCAACCGTTTCTCCCAGCGCCGGGGATCGGTGTCCGGCTCGGCTCCCGCCTTCGGATTGTCACGAGTCCGGCCGGGGATCGCCGGGAAACCCGCCCCCGCCAGCGCCTCACGGATACCGTCGGCCGCGGCGAGGTCGGCGACGGTGATCTGCAGGTCGACAACGTCCTTCGCAGGCAGTCCCGGGACGGCGGTGGAGCCGATATGGTCGATCCGCAGGGCCGCCGCACCGGCCGCCACGCGCAGGCGCGCGATGAGCCGTTGCGCCTGAGCCGCCCAGTCCGGATCCGATTCCACGAGCCGGGGCACGGGACGCACCGCCGTGGCGGCGCGCATATTCGCTTCGAATGGAACCAGCCGCTCGTCCCAGAGCCGGGCCACGGCCGCGGCTGTCTGTTCGGCGGGCCCGTTGTTGTCCAGCAGCACATCGGCGGCCGCGCGCCGCTGTTCGTCGGTGGCCTGCGCCGCGATCCTGGCCCGGGCATCGGCCTCGGGTACCCCGCGGAAATCGACCAGGCGCCGGATCCGGGTCTCGACGGCGACATCCACGATCAGCACCAGGTTCATGAAGGGCGCCATATGGTTCTCCACCAGCAGCGGCACATCCTGCACCACGATGGCGTCCGGCGCTGCGGCGGTGAAGAGTTCGGCCGTGCGCCGACCGACCAGCGGATGAGTGATGGAGTTCAAGGTGGTGCGCGATTCGTCGTCGCGAAAGGCCTTGGCCGCCAGCGCCGGACGGTCGAGACTGCCATCGGCGGCCAGGATGTCGGTACCGAACGCCTCGGCCAGGGCAGCGAGACCCGGTGTTCCGGGAGCCACTACCTCGCGAGCGATGACATCGGAGTCGATGAGTACCGCGCCGCGCTCGACGAGCGCTTTCGCGACCGTCGATTTGCCCGCTCCCATACCGCCGGTGAGGCCGATTCGTAACATTCGCTCAGTCTCGCATCCACACGTGCACAACCGGCCGCGAGGCCGCCGCCTATACCCTCTCGACACGCCCAGCCACGGCGGAACGACACAAATGTCCTGATTACGCCAGGTATTGGACTAGTGTTCGGCCTGAGTGCACGCCCCGCTTCACAGCTTCTGTCACGGATAGCAAAGGAACGAGCATGCGCATCAGGTACTACCGCACAGGCCGGCACCGGCTGGGGGCGCCGGGCCGGGTGCACTGTCTCGCCATTCCGGCTGTCGCGGCCTCGCTGTCGACGAACCGGCGCCCCTGGTTCCGCGTCTTCGGTCTCACCCCCCGCCACAGTCTCGCTGCTCATCGCCCGCGTCCGTCGATCGTCTGGCCGCGCTGGGTCCCGGTCCCGGCAGGTTAGTTCCCGACGGACAACGGTGGCCCGGTCTTCGGACCGGGCCACTGTTGTATCGATAGGACCGATAGATAGTGCCGGATACCGGATCCATCGACCGCACGGCAGCGTCGCGCCGATCGAACGGCGTCGCTCCGGGCGGTCACAGACCCAGCTCGCGGACCAGCTCGAGCATCTCCGCACGGAACAATTTGCCCGGGTCCGCAGACGGCAGCCGTAGGTGACCGTAGACCTCGAGGGCGACCAGGCCGTGCATCCGGCCCCACATCCGCAGCGCGAGCGCGAGCCCGCCGGGAGGCAGCTCCGGGAAATCCGCTCGAACATGTGCCGTGAGCTCCGGTGCGAAATCGGCCCATTCGAAGCCGGAGTCCACAGCGCGGTCCGGCCGCCGCGACCACACCGCAGCCGCGAGACCGACCAGCCCGGTGCAGGCCCGCAGCTCCGCTTCGGCGGCGGGGCCGCCCGGTGGCGCCTGATAACCGGGAACCGGATCACCGTAGACCAGACGGAATTCCGCCGGACTCGCTACCGCCCATTCACGTACGGCTTCACCCCAGGCGACGATCCGGGCCCCGGGGTCGTCCGCGGCGACTCTGTCCCGCGCCGCCTCCAGACGATCGACCACAGCCGTGTACACCTCGGCGATCAGGGTCGAGATCAACTCGTCGCGGGTCGCGTAGTACCCGTAGACCGCGCCGGCGGTCATCCCCATCTCCCGGGCTATCGCCCGCAACGCGATCGCGTCCGGGCCGCCCCGGGCGAGTAGCCGCAGCGCGGTCGCTTTGATCTCCCGCGTGGTTTCCACCCGCAGACGTTCTCGGCGATTCATCACTCCCTCGGCCACGGCTTGACACTCTACCGCGCGCGATTACGCTTCAGCGTGTAGTTTCTGAACGCCGTGTAGTAAATGCACGCGGCATAGATCGGGAGTGGATATGCATATCGGAGTTTTCGGCGCCACCGGCGTCATCGGTTCCCGGGTGGTCGCGGAAGCGGTCCGTCGCGGGCACCTCGTACGGGGATTCAGCACCCACGAATCCCGCTTTCCCCGCGATCGGGGCGTAGTCGCCTGGCAGGTGGCGGACTGGCGCGACGCGGAGAGCATCGCCGCGACGATCACCGGTCTGGATGTGGTGATCAGCGCAGTCAACGCCGGATACGGAATCGACGATACGATCGCACGCGCAAACGATTTCGTCGTGGGGGCGAAAGCGATGGTGGATGCCCTTTCCCGGCATCCGCAAATTCGGGTTCTCGTGGCCGGGGGCGCGGGCAGCCTGGAAGTGGCACCCGGACGGCAACTCGTGGACGAGCCGGGCTTCGCCGAGAATCTGCCCCGCGACCTCGACGTACCCCGGGAGTATCACCGAGCAGTATCCGCGGGCCGAGACGCGCTGAACGTCTATCGCACGTCGAATCGCCGATGGACCTACCTCAGCCCGTCCTCGGGCCGGATCGAGCCCGGTGAACGGACCGGGCGCTTCCGGGTCGGCGGCGACCAGCTACTCGATACCGGCGGCCGCGATATCTCCGCCGAGGATGTCGCGGTCGCACTACTGGACGAAACAGAGTTTCCGCAGTACATCCAGCGCAGATTCACCGTCGGGTACTGACGGTCGGGTACCGACGCAGAAGACCCCGGCCCAGAAAGGGCCGGGGTCTTCTGTTCGGCTATTCGCTACCGATATCCGCCTCAGGCGTTACCGGACAGCTTCTCCCGCAGAGCCGCGAGCTGAGCATCGCTGGCCAGCGAACCACCGGCCGATTCCGGCTGGCTGGAGGCCGACTGCGCGCCGCTCTCGGAGGAGTAGTTCGACGAACCGCCACCGTTGACGGCCTCGGCCGCGGCGTCGGCCGCCATCTTCTCCATCTGCGCGGTGTGCATCTTGTGCCGGCGCTCCGCCTCGGCGTAGCGGCCTTCCCACTCTTCGCGCTGCTTGTCGAAACCGTCGAGCCATTCGTTGGTCTCGGGATCGAAGCCCTCGGGGAAGATGTAGTTGCCCTGCTCGTCGTAGCTGTCGGCCATGCCGTACTTCGACGGATCGAACTCGGCGCTGTAGTCCTCGTTGGCCTGCTTGAGGCTCAGCGAGATCCGGCGACGCTCGAGGTCGATATCGATGACCTTGACCATCGCGTCGTCGCCCACGACCACGACCTGGTCCGGGACCTCGACGTGACGCTCGGCGAGCTCGGAGATGTGCACCAGGCCCTCGATGCCCTCCTCGACGCGGACGAACGCGCCGAACGGCACCAGCTTGGTGACCTTGCCCGGCACGATCTGGCCGATGGCGTGGGTGCGGGCGAACTGACGCCAGGGATCTTCCTGGGTGGCCTTCAGCGACAGCGAGACGCGCTCGCGGTCCAGGTCGACGTCGAGGACCTCGACGGTGACCTCGTTGCCCACCTCGACCACCTCGGACGGGTGATCGATGTGCTTCCAGGACAGCTCGGAGACGTGCACCAGACCGTCGACACCGCCGAGATCGACGAAGGCGCCGAAGTTGACGATGGAGGAGACCACACCCTTGCGGACCTGGCCCTTCTGCAGCTGGTGCAGGAACTCGCTGCGCACCTCGGACTGGGTCTGCTCCAGCCAGGCACGGCGCGACAGAACCACGTTGTTGCGGTTCTTGTCGAGCTCGATGATCTTGGCCTCGATCTCCTTGCCGACATACGGCTGCAGATCGCGGACGCGGCGCATCTCGACCAGGGAGGCGGGCAGGAAGCCGCGCAGACCGATGTCGAGGATCAGACCGCCCTTGACGACCTCGATCACGGTGCCGCGGACGGCCTCGTCCTTCTCCTTGAGCTCCTCGATCGTGCCCCATGCGCGCTCGTACTGAGCCCGCTTCTTGGACAGGATCAGGCGACCCTCTTTGTCCTCCTTGGTGAGGACAAGAGCCTCCACCTCATCGCCCACGGAAACGACCTCGTTCGGGTCGACATCGTGCTTGATGGAGAGCTCGCGAGACGGGATGACGCCTTCGGTCTTGTAACCGATGTCGAGCAGGACCTCGTCGCGGTCGACTTTGACGATGGTTCCTTCGACGATATCGCCGTCGTTGAAGTACTTGATCGTGGCGTCGATGGCGGCGAGGAAGTCCTCGGCAGAGCCGATGTCGTTGACGGCTACCTGCGGCGAGGTGACGGTGGTGGGCATGTGGCGGTTTGCTCCGGACGGATTGTGATCGGTTGCGGACATTGAGACTTTCGGTACGCTGCGATACACCCAGCTGCTCCGGGTGTGATCACTTGCGCGTTCAGCGTACGCGACCCGGAACCGGGCGGGCAAACGACCCCCCGGAGCGGATCTATAGGCTTCGCGACGTGTCCGACGACCTCGTTCAAGATCGCCACGCTCAGGCCACCGAACTACTGGGCACCGCGGGTGCGGCGCGCCTGCGGGTCGGCTCGGCGGAGAGCGAACGCGCGAACCGGCGCTGGTGGGATGCCGATGCCGGTCAATACCACGATACCCACGGGGAGTTCCTGGGTACCGACAGCACCGGCGGTGAGTTCGTCTGGTGCCCGGAGGGCCTGCACGAAGGCGATATGCGCTTTCTCGGCGACCTCGCCGGCAAACGGATCCTGGAGGTCGGCTGCGGGTCGGCACCCTGCGCCCGCTGGCTGGCCGGCCAGGGCGCCACTCCGGTCGGGCTCGACATCTCGATGGGAATGCTCGCCCGGGGCCGCACGGCCATGGCGCAGGGCGGACCGCGGGTACCGCTGGTCCAGGCCGGCGCCGAGGCGCTGCCGTTCGCGGACGAATCCTTCGATCTCGCCTGCTCGGCATTCGGGGCGGTCCCGTTCGTCGCCGACTCCGCACTGGTGATGCGGGAGGTCGCCCGGGTGCTGCGACCCGGCGGCCGCTGGGTGTTCGCGGTGAACCACCCGATGCGCTGGATCTTCCGCGACGATCCCGGGCCGGACGGCCTCGAAGCGGTGATCCCTTATTTCGACCGCACCCCGTACAGCGAGATCGACGGCGAGGGTCGCTGCACCTATGTGGAACACCACCGGACGATCGGCGACCGGGTCCGGGAAACAGTCGGGGCCGGGCTGGTGCTCGACGATATCGTCGAACCGGAGTGGCCGGAATGGCTGGACCGGGAATGGGGCCAGTGGAGTCCGCTACGGGGACAACTGTTTCCGGGCACGGCCATCTTCGTCACCCACAAACCGTCCGGACCGGGATCGGACGTGGCCGGGCGGGCATGATCACGCGCCGCTGTCGCCCGGACGACGATCTCCCGGCCCGCGGAGTAGCCGCGGGCCGGGAGAGCACGGTCCGATCAGGAGTCGTCGCCGCGCGACTGCCGTGGCGAGCGTCCGGCCTGCTCCAGCGCGCGCCGGAGGGCGAACTCGATCTGCGCGTTGACGCTGCGCAGATCGTCGGCCGCCCATTTCGCGACCGCGTCGTACACCGCCGGGTCGAGCCGGAGCAGGACCTTCTTGCGTTCGGACATCAGTTGTACAGCGATCCCGCATTGACCACGGGCTGCGTCGGCCGGTCACCGCACAGCACCACGAGCAGGTTGGACACCATGGTGGCCTTGCGTTCCTCGTCGAGTTCCACCATGCCCTCGGCGGTCAGCCGGTTGAGCGCCAGCCCGACCATGCCCACCGCTCCCTCGACGATCTGGGTCCGCGCGGCCACCACCTGCGCCGCCTGCTGACGGACCAGCATCGCCTGTGCGATCTCCGGTGCGTACGCGAGATGCGTTATCCGGGCCTCGATCACCTCGATACCCGCGGTTTCGGTGCGGTCGCGCAGTTCCACCGTGAGCTCTTCGGCGACCTCGGCGCCGTCGCGCAGGCTGGTGCGGTCGGCGTCGTGCGCGTCGTAGGGGTGGGTGGTGGCCAGGTGCCGGACCGCGGCTTCGGACTGGGTCTCCACGTATTCTTCGTAGTCGTCCACGGCGAAGGCGGCCTTGAAGCTGTCGACCACCTTGTAGACCACGACAGCCGCGATCTCCACGGGGTTACCGTCGGCATCGTTGACCTTCAGCTTCTGGGTCTCGAAGTTGCGGACCCGCAGCGAGATGCTGCGCCGGTCGGTCAGCGGCAGCACCGAGAAGAAACCGGGTTCGCTGACCGAGCCGATATAGCGGCCGAAGAACTGGACGACCTTGGCCTCGTTCGGGTTCACCACCGTCAGCCCGGTGATACCGAGCAGCACGATCGCCCCCACCACGCATGCGGCGATCGCCCCGGCCAGCGCCACCGCGTTCCGATGCTGGGCGAATGCCGCGAATCCCGCCACCGCCACCGCCACCAGGGCGATCGTGAGCACCAGCCAGATCAGTAACACGACGAACCCGTTGACCCGGGTGGCGTTTCGGAATGTCATGACATCCTCCCTCTATCAAAGTGATATCACCAAGATAGCACCGAGTCGGCGGCGGACGGTAGTTGGACGGCCCAGCCCACCCGGCGGACCGCGCGTGCCCACGACCGGTCCCCGGACAGATCCTGCGACCATGTGCGGATGGAGCAGAAGGCACAGGGTGAACGGCTACGGCTGGGACTGATCGAGGGCGACGGGATCGGCCCGGAAGTGGTGAATTCGGCCCGGCGCGTGGTGGACGAGGCACTGGCCGCCACCGGCGCGCCCGCGATCGACTGGGTCCCGCTGCCGATAGGACACCGGGCGATCGCCGAATTCGGCACCGCCCTACCGGAATCGACGCTCACCGGCCTGCTCGATACCGACGGCTGGCTCCTGGGCCCGCACGACAACGCCTCCTATCCGCCCGAGCACCGCCTCGCGCCCGGCGGCGCGATCCGGCGCCATTTCGGGTTGTACGCGAATATCCGGCCGGTGCAGGCGTTCCCCGGCATCGCAGCGGCCGCGCCGGATATCGATCTGGTGGTGGTCCGCGAGAACAGCGAAGGTTTCTACGCCGACCGGAACATGGCCGTCGGATCCGGCGAGTTCTGCCCCACACCGGATATCGCGCTGTCGGTCGGCCTGGTGACCCGCGCGGCCTCCGAGCGGATCGCGCACGAGGCGTTCCGGCTGGCCGCGAGCCGACGCGGAAAGGTGACCGTCGTGCACAAGGCGAACGTGCTACCGCTGACGATGGGTCTGTTCCGGGAATGCTGCTACACCGTGGCGGCGGAGTATCCCGGAACAACAGTGACCGACGAACACGTCGACGCGGCCGCCGCTCATCTGGTCCGCGCCCCCGGCGATTTCGATGTGCTGGTCACCGAGAATCTGTTCGGCGATATCCTGTCCGACCTCGCCGCCCAACTCGGCGGGTCGCTGGGCACCGCCGCCTCGCTGAACTGCTCCGCCGACCGGGCCATGGCGCAAGCAGTGCACGGCGCGGCGCCCGATCTGGCGGGTCGCAACCGGGCGAATCCGGTGGCTCTGCACCGGTCCGCGGCCATGCTGTTGCGCTGGTTGGCGGACCGGCACGACCGGGCGGTTCTGACTCGGGCCGCCGAGCGGATCGAACACGCGATCGCGGCGACCTTCGCTGCCGGAATCGCCACAGCGGATCTCGGCGGACAGGCGTCGACGAGCGAGTTCACCGAGCAGGTCACCGCGCGGATCCACTTCCGATGAGCCGTTCACCGGAGCACCCGGCGGACGAACTCCCGCAACTCGGTCACCACGCACGACACCGGGAACGGGACAGGCGCATCCGGCAGACACGGACGACCGCTACAGCAGACGGGACAAGAACGCCTTGGTGCGCTCGTGTTCCGGGCGGGTCAGCAGATCATCGGGAGGCCCGGCCTCGACCACCACTCCCCCGTCCATGAACACCAGCTGATCGGCCACCTCACGAGCGAAACCCATCTCATGGGTGACCACCACCATCGTCATCCCGGACGCGGCGAGCTCACGCATCACGGTGAGCACTTCACCGACCAGCTCCGGGTCCAGCGCGGAGGTCGGCTCGTCGAACAGCATGAGTTTCGGATCCATCGCCAGGGCCCGCGCAATCGCCACCCGCTGCTGCTGGCCGCCGGACAGCTGGGCCGGATAGGCGCCTGCCTTGTCGGCCAGCCCGACCCGGTCGAGCAGTTCCTTCGCCCGCGCCACCGCTTCGGTCTTGCGGACCTTTTTCACCTGGGTCGGCGCTTCGATGATATTCGCGAGCACGGTGCGATGCGGGAACAGGTTGAAATGCTGGAAAACCATGCCGATCTCGCGCCGCTGCCGGGCCGCGTCGCGGGGATGCAGTTCGTAGAGCTTGCCGCCTTTCTCGCGGTAACCGACCAGTTCCCCGTCCACGTACAACCGACCCGCGTCGACCTGTTCCAGATGGTTGACGCAGCGCAGAAAAGTGGATTTTCCCGAGCCCGACGGGCCGATCAGGCACAGCACCTGCCCGCGCCGCACCTCGAGCGAGATCCCGTTCAGTACCCGCAGCGCCCCGAAACTCTTACAGACCCGCTCTGCCCGGATCATGGGTTCTCCACTCGTGGCGCTCATTTCGCCGACACCTCCCCGCGCGCGTCGGCCAGTTCCTGGAGTTGTTTCGCGGTCAGCTGCCGGGAGATACCGCGCGAATAGTGTTTCTCCAGGTAGTACTGGCCGACCATCAGCACGCTGGTGATCGCGAGATACCACGTCGCGGTGACCAGCAGCAGCGGAATCGGCAGGAAATTGACCCCGTAGATATCGCGAGCCCGGCCGAACAGATCCGTACTGAGCGGGATCGCGGTGACCAGCGCCGTGGTCTTGAGCATGCTGATGAGTTCGTTCCCGGTCGGCGGGATTATCACCCGCATCGCCTGCGGGAGGATCGTCCGGCGCATGGTCTGCGACCAGGACATCCCGAGAGCGATGGAGGCCTCGCGCTGCCCTTCGCCGACCGAGTTGATACCCGCCCGTACGATCTCGGCCATATACGCGGCCTCGTTCAGTCCCAGCCCGATCACGGCGAACGCGAATCCGGCCTGCAGGCTCTGCACGTCGACCTCGAACAGCCGCGGGCCGAAGGGCACCCCGAACGCGACGTTCTGGTACAGCGACGGCACCAGTCCCCAGAAGACCAGTTGCACATATACCGGAGTGCCGCGGAAAACCCACAGATAGACCCAGGCACTCGACCGCAGCACAGGGTTCGGCGACAACCGCATCACCGCCAGCAGTGCGCCGAGCACGACGGCGATGAGCATCGCGAGCACGGTCAATTCGAGCGTGACCACCGCGCCGGCCGCGATCCGGGTGTCGCGCAGATACTTCCAGTACACGTCCCAGCGATAGGCGGGGTTGGTGGCGGCGCCGTAGACGAAGAGCCCGGCGAGCGCGAGGATCAGCGCGGCGGAGACCCAGCGCCCGGGGCGGCGCAACGGCACCGCGACGATCGGTTCGGGCTCGGCGGTCGTATTCGGATCGGCGGTCATCGTGCGGACTCCCTCGCGCCGTTGATCACAGAGGTGCGCAACGCGCCCTCCTGGACACCCCAGTTCTCGGTGATCCGCCGGTATTGCCCGTTGTCCATCAGGTACTGCACCGCGTCGCGCAGCACCGGCGCCAACGGCGATCCCTTCGCGACCGCCCACCCGTAGGGCGCCGAATCGAAGACCGGGCCGGCCGGTTCGATCTTGCCGTCGGTCTGCTTGATCGCGTACGCGGTGACCGGGGAATCTGCGGACATGGCGTCGACCTGGCCGAGTACCAGTGCATTGGTCACCGCGCTCTGTTCGTCGAAGGCGTCGATGATGATCGGATCCTTACCGGCCGCGACGCAGGCTTCGCTCTTGGCCGGGACCTCGTCGATATGTTCGACGGTGGTGGCCTGGACCGCGACCCGTTTGCCGCAGGCGTTCCCCGGGTCGACGTGCTGACCGGTGCGCTGCGCCCACTGCACTCCGGCGCTGAAATAGGTGACGAAGTCGACCTGCTCCTCCCGTTCCACCGAATCGGTGATCGAGGACATGCCGAGATCGTAGGTACCGGCCTGAACTGCGGGGATGATCTTCTCGAATGCCGATTCGGCATAGCGGGCCCGGATCCCGAGCACCGCCGCGACCGCGTCCATCAGGTCGATATCGAAACCGACGATCGCGCCGTGCCGGTCGCGGTACTCGTTCGGCTGATACGGCACGTTCACACCGACCACCAGCTCACCGGCCGCAGCGATATCCGGCGGTACCCGCGCGGCCAACGCGGTCACCGGCCGCACCGGCACCTTCGGCGGCACCGGGCCGGTGTCCTCGATATTGGTCACACACCCGGCCACCAGCAGGACACCCGCCAGCCCGCCCAGCATCCGCCGCGTCCGAGTCCCGCAACGTTCGAACACACGCCACCACCTGCCGCTCGCGAATCGCCGGCCCTCGACCGATCGTCGATGTTGTCAGGCACAGTAGGCGAGACCGGCGTCCGGAACACCCGGAGTAACCCAAGATTGATCTTCGGGCGCGGCGACTCCCGGCACCCGGCCCGCGATGCTGCGGTGTACGAACCGCTACCGTCTGCAGACATGGTGCAGTCGGTGGAACTACTGCTCGACGAGACAGCGGAGCAGCGAATCCGGCAGCAGTGGGAACTGCTCGCCGAAGCGGGACTACCCGGACTCGGGCGAAGCCGGCACGGCGATACCGAAAGTCACCGGCCGCACATCACCGTGGCGGTCGCCCGGCAGATCTGGCCGCGGATCGAACAGGACCTCGACCGGTTGCCGTTCCGGCCGTTCCCGGTACGCCTCGGCGGGGTTCTCGTGTTCGGCGCCCGGCGGCCGATCCTGGTACGTGCCGTGGTCCCGTCCGAGCAACTGCTGGCCTGGCATCGGCGGATCCATCAGGTGATGGAACCGTGCCCTGACATCCCGGCGAATGTGCGCCCCGACCAGTGGACACCGCATGTCACGCTGGCCCGCCGAATTCTGCCGCAGCGGATCGGCGACGCGGTGGCGGCGGTCGCGGCGGACCGCGACACCACCGCGACCGTGGTGGGGGTCCGGCGCTGGGACGGCGACCAGCGCCGGGCGTGGCAGGTCGCCGGACACGGCTGAACCGAGCGGACGCGGCGCCCGACCACGCCACGTAGGGTGGGTGCCGGTGGCGTACGACACCGCCGTGGAACACCGCGGCCGGGGCCGGCGTTACAGCCTGAAACCGACCACGAGAGGACGTCATGGCCACCCAGACACTGACCCAGCAGAATTTCGATGACGTAGTCACCGGCAACGACGTGGTACTCGTCGATTTCTGGGCTTCCTGGTGCGGACCGTGCCGCAGCTTCGCGCCGACCTACGAAGCGTCGTCGGACAAACATCCCGATGTCGTACACGGCAAGGTCGATACCGAAGCCGAACAGGGCCTGGCCGCGGCCGCCAATATCCAGTCCATTCCGACCATCATGGCTTTCCGCGAAGGTGTGCTCGTCTTCGCACAGCCGGGTGCGCTCCCGCCCGCGGCGCTCGAGGATCTGGTGTCCCAGGTGAAGGATCTGGATATGGACGAGGTTCGTAAGCAACTCGCCGAGCAGCAGGCGGCCAACGGCGAAGCGGCCGAATAGAATCGACGGACGACGGCGGGCTCCACACTTTCCGGGGATGGTGTGGAGCCCGCCGTTGTCGTTGTCGTTGTCGCCGTACGGTCGCCGGTGTATCGCCCCCGCGATGCACCGGCGACGGTTCAGCGCAGTGCGCCGAGCCGGTTGACGCCGGCGATCATCGCCCGCACCGAGGACTCGGCACTGTCGGCGGCGAGGGCGGCACCCCAGCCGCGACGGCCGTCGCTTTCACATTGCACGAAGGTCGCGGTACCCGCCGGTGTCCGGCGCTGGTGGAACCGCAGGATCTCGACGGGATGGCCGGCTTCGTAGAGCGCCGAGGTCATGGCGGCGATCGGACTGCCCGCCGCCACGACCGAACGGGACCACCCGGCGAATTCGAGGGTCGCGGTGAATGCGCCGCCGCGCGCACCGGTGGACGACCAGCCCGCGAGCCGGATCGGACCGGGGCATTCGCCGTAACGGTCGTGGAATTGGGCGGCCGTCAGTTCCGCGCACTCGGTGCGCAGGCTACGCGGGGCGGCCGTGGTCAGGGCGTCGTTTTCCAGAGTCAGTGTGGTCATGAGTACGTAGGTCTTCCCAGAGATGGTCGGCAGGTTTGGGGGACCAGCAAAAGCAGAAAAGGGGGGCCCGCAGCGAGGGGGCCGGTCCGGATCAGACCCCGCTACGGCGGGTTACTACTACGGCAAGTAGCCGACGAGCCGACTCCGCGGTACGCGAGAGGGGCACCGCACCGTCGCGATCTGCGAGCATCGGCGCGGCACACAGGCCGGCGGCAGGAATTTGCACGGGGTCGAGAATAAAGACTCCCCGGGCGTATGGCAACCATATTCGCCCGCCGTTTCTCCTACTGCCGAGTACTGTTCTCCCTGGTCACCGGCACGCAACCCAGAACCCTGCACCCGACCTGCGGTGACGAAGCAGACTCCCCCGTCACCTCCGGGTACCGCCCGTAGCTGCCGATCCGCGAGCCGCGCCCGTCGGAAACGGATACCGCCACGACCCACCAGTCCGAATTCGCCGCGTCCCCGAAGGACACCCCTCGGAGCACCGGCACGCGGGTCCTCCCCGCCCCGTTCGGACCCGCCCGGTGCTGCCAGTGCCCGAACCGGCCGCGCCGGACGCGCTTACCGCCGCCGGTGTGCGGCATCGTCGCCGTGCGCAGCAACCGGGAACAGCCGGGACGGCCCGGGCGTGTCACCCGATGTCCGGAACCTCCGCCGGCCCGGGCGCCCGTGATCCGCTGCTGCTCAGAAGCCGAACGATGCCCCGTACCCCGTCGTCTGCACGCTGCCACCGCTCGAATCGGCGCGGACGGTGACGAACGGCATGGCCGACGCGGGCGACAGGCAACCGTTGACGTTCAACGGGGTGTTGCTGTGCGCGAAGGTGTAGGGGAAGTTCGACTCTTCGTCGAGTTCCGCCGCGCCGATCACGGCAGCCGTCACCGTGCCGGGTGCCAGATTCACCGCGAGTTCGCCCGCGAGCCCGCTCTCCACTCCGACGTTGGTCTGCAGGGCCGTGCCCACCCCGACACCGATGCCGACGGTGGGTGGTGCGTCGATGGCCAGACCGAGGTCGACACCGAAATCGACACCGATCGAGGGCGCGACCCCGACGCCGACAGCGACACTGGGCGAAATGCCGATCGAGATGCCGTTGGCGATATCGATCGCACAGCCGATCAGATAGCCGGCCACGATCTCGCCGCCGCGCAGCCGGGCGTCACCGTCGAGAGTGACGGAGAAGTCGCCGGATACCTTGACCGCATGCGCGAAAGGCACGCCGAGTGCCGTATCGGGAGAAGGCACAACATTATTGGAATTCGCGGACGCGACCATGTGCAGGCCGCCCGAACTTATTTCCCCGGGTGCCGCCCGCGCGGTGTCGACAGCGGAGACGCCGCCGGTCACGGCCGAGATCACCGCGGCGATCGCCGCGAAGGTGTACCAATACTTGCGGTTCATCGTGCTCCAGTCAGTCATGATCGGATCGGAAATTCACACACGAACTCACCCCATACCGCCGGCTGCCGCGAATTCGCGAGTCACCGGATTCGAACGCCGCGAACTCGGCCAATGGCCCGAGACGGTTCTCGTACCGCACCGCAGGATTCGCCGGTGCGGCCGACACGCGGTACTTGCCGTGCATCATAAACACGTCCGCATTCACCGGGTGGCGACCACGCGCCGAATGTCTCGCCGTATCGGCAGCGATTTCGCCGGAACGAAATCCCGGAACGGACATCCGGTGACACGAAACAGACAATCACCCCGGGCGAATCGAGCCGGAGCGCACGGCCCGCCCGGAATCCGCGGTGGGCGAAGATAGACGCACCACCGGGACCATCGGCCGGAAATTCTGTCGAATACGCACCTGTGTGCGAGACCGCCGGGATATTCACCCGGCGACCGATCTCAGTGCGCCGCCGAGTCCCAGCTGCGGCCGACGCCGACCGAAACACTCAGCGGGACCGACAGTTCGATCGCCGAGGCCATCTGCTCCCGGGCCAGCTCCCGCAGTTGTTCCCGTTCACCCGCGGCGACCTCGAAAACGAGTTCGTCGTGGATCTGCAGCAACATCCGCGAACGCAGCCCCGACTCCGCCAGCGCGGTCTGCACATTGATCATCGCAACCTTGATGATATCGGCGGCCGTACCCTGGATCGGGGCGTTGAGCGCCATCCGCTCGGCGGCTTCACGGCGCTGCCGATTGCTGTGGTCCAGGTCGGGCAGATAGCGACGGCGGCCGAAGAGGGTCTGTGTGTAGCCGACCTTGCGGGCCTGTTCCACCACGGCGTGCAGATAGTCGCGGATACCGCCGAACCGGGCGAAGTAGATGTCCATCTGCTCCTTCGCCTCCTGGGTGCTGATCTTCAGCTGCGCCGACAGACCATAGGAGCTCAAACCGTAGGCCAGGCCGTAGGACATGGCCTTGATCCGGCGGCGCACCTCGGGGGAGACCTCCGAGATCGGGATGTCGAATGCCTTGGAGGCGACGAAACTGTGCAGGTCCTCACCCGAGTTGAAAGCTTCGATCAGGCCTTCGTCGCCGGACAGGTGCGCCATGATCCGCATCTCGATCTGGCTGTAGTCGGCGGTCATCAGCGATTCGTAGCCCGGGCCCACCACGAAGGTATCGCGGATCATCCGGCCGGTATCGGTACGGATGGGGATGTTCTGCAGGTTCGGCTCGGTCGAGGACAATCGCCCGGTGGCCGCGATGGTCTGGTTGAAGGTGGTGTGGATCCGGCCGTCGTCGGCCACGGCTTTCAGCAGGCCGTCCACGGTGACCTTGAGACGGGTGGCGTCCCGGTGCGCGAGCAGATGCTGCAGGAAGGGATGCTCGGTCTTCTCGTAGAGGGATTCCAGGGCGTCCGCGTCGGTGGTGTAGCCGGTCTTGGTGCGCTTGGTCTTGGGCATATCGAGTTCGTCGAACAGCACCACCTGCAACTGTTTCGGGGACCCGAGATTGATCTGCTTGCCGATCACGTCGTAGGCGGCGTTCGCGGCCTCGGCGACCTTGTCCGCGAACTGCCGCTGCAGTTCGCCGAGCTGATCGGTATCGACGGCGATTCCGGCGTCCTCCAGCCGGGCGAGCACCTCGAGCAGCGGTAGTTCCATCTCGTCGAGCAGTGGAGTGGACTCGATCTTCGCGAGCTCGGAGTCCAGCGCGTCGGCGAGGTCGGCGACCGCGCGGGCACGCAGCATCTCGTTCTGCGCGAGTTCGGCGTCGACCGCGTCCTCGGCGTCCAGCAGCGACAGCTGCGGTGCCGCTTCGGTTTCGGTGCGCAGTTCCCGGTGCAGGTACCGCAGCGACAGGTCGTCGAGATTGAAACTGCGCTGGCCGGGCCGGACCAGATAGGCGGCCAGCGCGGTATCGCTGCTCAGACCGCCCAACGTCCAGCCGCGACCGCGCAGCGCGTGCAGGGCACTCTTGGCCTCGTGCAGGGCTTTTCGGTACACCGGATCGGCGAGCCAGGCGCCCAGCGCCGATTCGTCCTCTGCGGTGAGACCGGTGATATCGATATAGCCGGATTCGCCGTCCGCCGCCGCGACGGCGAGCGCGCGGACGTCACCGGCGGCCGGTGTCCCGGTACCGGAGAGGGAGAGTCCGTGCCGCGCACCGGATTTCGCATGCTCGGCGAGCCAGTCGCCCACACTGCCCGGTTCCAGTGTCTGCCCGCTGATCTCGAAACCCGATTCGGCTTCCACCGTCGGCGGCGCCAAGGTCTCGAAGAGCCGGTCGCGCAGGACCCGGAATTCGAGATCGTCGAACAGCTGATGGATCCGCTCCCGGTTCCAGGCCCCCTGGGCGAGCTGATCGGGGGTATAGGGCAGCGGGACGTCGCGGACCATCTCGGTGAGCTGCCGGTTGAGGACGACACTGCTGAGATTGGCGCGCAGCGCGTCACCGACCTTGCCGCGGACCTCGTCGACCTTGTCGACGAGAGTGTTCAGGTCCCCGTACTCACGGATCCATTTGGCGGCGGTCTTCTCCCCGACGCCCGGGATTCCCGGGAGGTTGTCGCTCGGGTCGCCGCGCAGCGCGGCGTAATCCGGGTACTGCACGGGGGTGAGGCCGTACTTCTTCTCGACTTCCTCGGGAGTGAACCGGGTGAGATCGGAAACGCCCTTGCGGGGATACAGCACCGTCACGTCGTCGTTGACCAGTTGGATCGAATCGCGGTCCCCGGTGACCACGAGTACCCGGTAGCCCTGCGGGACGGCCTGGGTGGTGATCGTGGCGATGATGTCGTCGGCCTCGTACCCCTCGATCGCCATCACCGGGATACCGAGCGCGCCCAGAACCTCTTTGGTGAGCTCGACCTGGCCGCGGAATTCGTCGGGGGTCTTGGACCGGTTCGCCTTGTACTCCGGGTAGGCCTCGACCCGGAAGGTCTGCCGGGAGACGTCGAAGGCGGCCGCCACATGGGTGGGTTTCTCGTCGCGCAACAGGTTGATGAGCATGGCGGTGAACCCGTACACCGCATTGGTGGTCTGACCGGTGACCGTCTGGAAATTCTCCGCGGGAAGTGCGTAGAAGGCCCGGTAGGCGATCGAATGCCCGTCCAATAGCAGCAGCGTGGGCCGTTCCCCCGAGGCATCGGGAGCGGCGGAGGCGGGGGGCGTCGGCTGCGCACTGGTCGGTGAGGTCACACTCGGAGAGTCTAGGGACCCGCACCGACACCCGCGTACACCGCGTCGGGCCGAACCGTACCGGCACCACGCCGTGCCGAACCGGCCGTAGCCGCCCCACCCACGACCGCGACCGCCGGGCCGCCACCCGGCGACCTCGGCCGATACCGCGGCCCGGCCGCCGCCGGCCGCGGTCCCGGCGGGCCCTCAGCCGACGCCCAGATAGGCGGCCTGCACAGCCGGGTCGTCGAGCAGTTCACGGCCGCGACCGGTTTTGGTGACCTCTCCGGTCTCCATGATGTATGCCCGGTCGCTGCGGGCCAGTGCCTGCCGGGCGTTCTGCTCCACCAGCAGCACGGTGGTCCCGGTCGCGTTGATCTCGGCGATGATCCGGAAGATCTGCTGGATCACCATCGGCGCCAACCCCATGGACGGTTCGTCCAGCAGCAGCAACCGTGGGCGGGCCATCAGCGCCCGGCCGATGGCGAGCATCTGCTGTTCGCCGCCCGAGAGCGTGCCGCCGACCTGTCTGCGCCGCTCCAGCAATCGCGGGAACAGTTCGAAGACGTGGTCCAGCGTGGCCATGTACTCGGTTTTCTTGGCGAAGGGCCGAGCGTAGCACCCCATATCGAGGTTCTCCTGCACCGTCATCCCCGGGAACACCCCACGGCCTTCCGGTGCCTGTATCAGCCCGGCGACAACTCGCTCGTGCGCTTTCGACCGGCTGATGTCACCGCCCTCGAACCGGATCTGCCCACGGGTCAACGGCAGCAACCCCGACAGCGCCCGCATGGTCGTGGTCTTACCGGCGCCGTTCGCGCCCAGCAGGGTCACCAGTTCGCCCGGCGCGACCCGGAGCGAAATACCGTGCAGGGCCTGGATCCGGCCGTAGTTCACGACCATATCGGTGACCTCGAGCAGCGGCTCGCCGCCGGTGTCCTTCGCGAGCCGGTCCGGCGTCGTGCTCATTCCCGATCCTCCGATCCGTCCCCGGCGTCGCGCGCCGCGTCCTGCTCCGCGCGCAACGCCGCGGTGGACGCCGACAGATCCGCCGAGGTGAGTTCGTCGTCCGGTACTCCCAGGTAGGCGGCGATGACGGCCGGATCGGTGCGGATCTGCCCGGGCAGGCCGTCGGCTATCTTGCGTCCGAATTCCAGCACCACGATCCGATCGGTGACCCCCATCACCAGCCGCATATCGTGCTCGATCAACAGCACGGTGAACCCGTCGTCACGGATCTTGCGGATCAGGTCCATGAGCGCGGATTTCTCGCTCGGATTGAATCCGGCGGCCGGTTCGTCGAGGCACAACAGCTTCGGTTCGGTCGCCAGTGCCCGCGCGATCTCGAGACGCCGCTGATCGCCGTAGGAGAGGTTGCGGGCCTTCTCCACCGCACGCGGTGCGATTCCCACGAACTCCAGCAGCGCCATCCCGCGTTCGATCGCGTCGCGTTCCTCCCGGCGATGTCGGCGCGTCCGCAGGATCGCCCCCGGCACCGAGGTCCGATGCCGGGCGTCGGTACCCACGACCACATTCTCCAACGCGGTCATCTCGCCGAAGAGCCGGACGTTCTGGAAAGTCCGCGCGATACCCAGCCGGGTGATCGCATTCCGTTTGCTCTTGGTCAGCGGTGTGCCGTCGAAATAGACCGTGCCCGCCGCGGGCCGGTAGACCCCGGTGATCGCATTGAAACAGGTCGTCTTACCGGCCCCGTTGGGTCCGATGAGCCCCAGGATCTCCCCGCGCCGGATCTCGAAACTCACCGCGTCGAGCGCGGTGAGCCCGCCGAATCGCACGGTGAGGTCCTCGGTGCGCAGCAGCGGCGCACCCACCTCGGTGTGGATCTCCCGATGCGCGGCCACCACCTCGGCGACCGTCGCCGCGTCGGCCAGGGCCGGATCGACGGCGGTCACGTCCACCGCACCGGCCGATTCGACCGTGTGCTCGGCGGCGTATCCGGCCGCCAGATCTTCGTTGTCGAAGAGTGCGTCGCCCGCGTTCGGCCCGGTCACGATGCGACCTCCGGGGTGCGGCGCACGGCCCGCACGATCTGGCGGCCGTAGGCGAGCAGTTTCTGCCGGACGGGGAACAGGCCCTGCGGTCGCAGGATCATCATCACCACCAGTGCGATACCGAAGTACAGATATTTCAGGTCACCGAGGCTCTGCGCACCGCCGGAGTAGACCATGAGCACGCTGCTCAGCAGCAGGACCGCGTACACCGCGGCCAGCACGGTCACCGTGAGATACACCCAGCGCCACGGACCGGTGAGATCGCGGACCCGCAGCCGCCAGCCGACCACCAGTGCCGCGAGGACGACGACCGCGATCGCCAGTTGTACCCAGCCGGTGGCCCCGTCATCGGTGATCTCCACCGACATCAACCGGTTCGGCAGGTACACCACCAGGAACGCCCCGACGATCACGCCGAGCTTGTTGCCCTGGCCGCCGATCACCACCGCGCACAGGAAGAGCATCGAGTTGATGATGTTGAACCCGGTCGGATTGATGAACTGCACCTGCCCCGCGAACAGCGCGCCGGACAGCCCGCCGATCCCGGCGCCGATCATGAAAGCCCACAGTTTGAACTTGAAGGTTGGCACACCCATGATCTCGGCGGCGTCCTCGTCTTCGCGGATCGCCACCCAGGCCCGGCCGACCCGGCTGCGTTCCAGGTTGCCGACCACCAGCAATACCGCCACCACGGCCAGCATGCCCACCCAGTACCACCAGGTTCCGGAGTTGGCGCGGTCGAGCAGGTTCGAACTCTCCGGGGTACCCACGTTGCCCGCGGAGAACACTCCGTTGGGCCGGGTCTCGGATTCCCCGATGTGCGGATAGGCGATCCCGGACAAACCGAGGCTGCCATTGGTCAGCTCACCGAGGTTGTCGGCGAGTAGCCGGACGATCTCACCGAACCCGAGGGTCACGATGGCCAGATAGTCCCCGCGCAGCCGCAAAGTCGGCGAACCGAGGACCAACCCGGATACCGCGGTCACCATGATGGCCAGCGGCACACAGGCCAGCCAGGCCCAGTCGGAATGCAGCCAGCCGCCGTCGGTCTGGTTCCACGGACTGTTCGGGCTGGTCAGCAAGCCGACGGTATAGGCGCCGACCGCATAGAAGCCCACATAACCGAGATCCAGCAGCCCGGCCTGGCCGACAACTACGTTCAGGCCGATGGCGATCAGCGCGTACATGGCGAACTGGGCCATCACCCCACCGAAACTGGTCCCCGGGGTGTCCAGCAGCGGCGGCGGGAACAGCGGCAGCAGCGCCAGCACGGCGAGCACCGGAATACCCACGGCCCATTGCGTGGGCCGGCTCGAGCCGGCCCACCAGGAACGGATCTCGTCGCCCAGCCCGTGCCCGGCGGGTTTCTCGGCGCGTTCGGCTGTCACCGTGGTCATGTGCGGGCCCTCCCGAGACTCTCCCCGAGGATGCCGGTGGGCCGGAAGAACAGCACCAGGACCAGCACCAGGAACGCCACCACATCTCGCCATTCGGTACCGAACAGCATCTGGCCGTAGCTCTCCACCAGTCCGAGCAGCAGGCCGCCGAGCAATGCGCCGCGCAGATTGCCGATACCGCCGAGCACCGCCGCGCTGAACGCCTTGATACCGAGCACGAACCCGCCGGAGAAGATGATGGCGTTGGGGATCTTCATCACGTAGAGCATCGCAGCGGCCCCGGCCAGCAGACCACCGATCAGGAAGGTCAGCATGATGACCCGTTCCCGCGACACCCCCATCAGCGTGGCGGTATCGGGATCCTGGGCCACGGCCCGGATACCGCGCCCGAACCGGGTGCGGTTGATGACCACCTCGGCCAGCACCGCCAGCGTCACCGCCGATATCACGATCACCAGGGTCACATTGGTGACATCGGCACCGCCGACGGTGAACTGCACCGTCGGCTCGACCAGCATGATCGGCTGCTGGGCATTGGTACCGCCCAGATCCGGCCACAGCTTCGGAAGCACGAAGTGCACGAACTCCTGGAGTACGAAAGACATCCCGATCGCGGTGATCAGGAAGGTCAGGGGTTTGGCGCCACGGCGGCGCAGTGGCCGGTAGGCCGCACGCTCCAAACCGACTGCGGCAGCGCCGGATACCGCCATCCCGAAGAGCATCGCCAGGCCCATATAGGTCACCGTCAGGATCACACCCTGGCTGTAGACATTTCCGCTGGGTGCAAATCCCAGCAGCATGAGACCCACATACTGTCCGAACATCCCGAGCATGAACACTTCGGAATGTGCGAAGTTGATCAGCCGCAACACCCCGTAGACCAGGGTATATCCCACGGCGACCAGCGCATATATCGCGCCGTAGGACAATCCGTCGACTGTCAGCCGCCAGAACTGATCGAGCACGCCCTGATAGTTGAAATCTATCGATCCCTGCGCGAGAACGGCCGCGGCGGCCGGCAAGGATGGTGTCATTCGAAATCCGCCCTCATCATCATCGGACCCTCATCCGAGCAGCGGGCGGTACGCGCTCCGGCCCGGCCGGTGCGCGTACCGCTGGCCGTCCGCTACTTGACCTCGTAAACCCAGATGAGCGCGGAGGTCAGTTCGCCGCCGGCAGTCCACTGGTAGTGCCGGGCCAAACCGTCGCCGCTGTATCCGCGAACGAAATCCAGCAGGTCGGGGCGGGTGAGCTTACCGGCGTCGATACCGGCCGCGAGGATGGTGGTCAGGTCGTAACCCTCCACGGAGTACACGCCCGGCGCCTGGCCGTTCAGTTCCTCGTAGGCCGTGGCGAACTCGTCCGGCGCCGGGCCGCACGGGCACGACAGCACCGCGCCTTCCGACGAACCGCCCGCCTGGGAGACGAACTGAGGATCGTTGGTGCCGTCCGCGGAGACGAAGGTGGCGTCCACCCCGCCGGATCGCAACTGCTGCACCAGCGGCGCGGCCTCGGCGTAGTACCCGGAGTAGAAGATCGCGTCCGGTTGCGCACCGGAGATCTTGGTGACGGTGGCGGAGAAGTCCTTGTCGCCCTTCTTGATACTGGCCGCACAGGCCGGATCGGCGGCCGCACCCAGTCCGGCGGTGATGCTCTGGGCCAGGCCGACACCGTAATCGGTGTTGTCCTGGACCACGCAGACCTTCTTGTAACCGGCCGTGCCCACCAGGTACTTCGCCACCGACGGGCCCTGCACGTCGTCATTGGCCAGACCCCGGAAGAAGGTCTTCCAGCCGTTCTTGGTCAGCGTGGCATTGGTGGCCGAAGAGGTGACCGCGACCAGCCCGGCATCACTGAGGATCTGGCCGGTGGCCTTGGTCTCACCGGAGAACGCGGGACCGACCAGGCCGATCACCGACGGATCGTTCACGATCTGCGGAATCACCTGGCTGGCCTTCTGCGGATCGCCTTCGGTGTCGTATTCCTTCAATTTGATCTGGCAACCGGGATTCGCCTTGTTGTGCTGGTCCAGCGCCAGCTTCACCCCGTCGACGATATTGATGCCCAGCGCCGCGTCGGGGCCGGTCAGCGCGCCGGCCATGGCGATGGTGGTGGTGGGCGGACAGGTGGCCGTGCCGGTGCCGGCCGGATCGGCCGCGGCGGCGGCATCGGCGGCCGGGACTTCCTTACCCGCCGCGTCGATCTGCATCAGCGGTTGGATGGACAGTCCCCCCGCACCCGAGGTATCCGCACTCTCGGTGGTCTTGTCACCACACCCGGTCAGGACCAGGGCTGCGGCGGCCCCGATACTCAGTATTCCGCGTACCGTGCGTCCGCGCCGGGGGACACCCGACGGCCATATCGAAGCGAGCACGATCTACCCCTATGTTCCTCATCAACCTCGGCCGGCCGAGGGAGCCGAAGACTCCGACTCGTGAGAAACATAGCTCCGGCATGTTGATCCCGTGTCACATTCGGATCATCTCCGATGATGGCGCCACAAATTATTTCCGGCTTGTGTTTCCGGGCTGTTAAGGCGCGACAGGCTGCCGGAGAAACCTACTGCGGGGTGAGATTCTCCAGCACGACCTCGGCCACCGCCTTCATCGTGGTGCGCCGGTCCATCGCGGTGCGCTGAATCCATTTGAAGGCCTGCGGTTCGCTGAGCCCCTGGGTCTGCATGAGCACGCCCTTGGCCCGTTCGACGAGTTTGCGCGTCTCCAGCCGTTCGGAAAGGCCCGCCACCTCGCTCTCCAGTGCGGTGATCTCGTGGAACCGGCTGGCCGCCAGTTCGATCGCCGGGACCAGATCCGATTTGGTGAACGGCTTCACGAGATAGGCCATGGCACCGGCATCGCGCGCCCGCTCCACCAGATCGCGCTGACTGAACGCGGTCAGGATGACCACGGGCGCCACCCGTTTGGAAGCGATCTCGGCCGCGGCGTCGATCCCGTCACGCCGCGGCATCTTCACATCCATGATCACCAGATCGGGCCGGTGCTCCACCGCGAGATCCACCGCCTGCTGACCGTCGCCGGCCTCCCCCACCACCTGGTATCCCTCTTCGGTCAGCATCTCGACCAGATCCATCCGGATCAACGCCTCGTCCTCGGCGACGACCACGCGCTTCGCCGCGGCGTCCGCACTAGTGCTCATAAACGACCCCTCTGGTTCCGATGCCTCGTCCCGAGAAGCACGGACGGCGGATCTCAGCCGAGGTACGGCCGTCGATCCGCCGTCACGCGATCGGGTGGTGTAGAGACTACCTTTCACAATGATCGGCGGTGCATATACCCTGCGTAACCTGGTTGTGCGGGTATCGCGGCCCCCACGATTCGGTGTTCTCCCCGACCTGCGGCTACTATGTGCATCCGGTGCGCCGAGTTGGCGGAACTGGCAGACGCGACGGTCTCAAAAACCGTTGTCCGAAAGGACGTGTGGGTTCGAGTCCCACACTCGGCACCGAGGTCGGACGGTATTTTTCCGGTTTCCCGGCCACTGCTCTCCCCTTTTTCCGGTTTCCCGGCCACTGCTCTCCCCGGAGTTGTCCTCACCGAGTCCGCAGCTGCTCCGTGGCAATTCCTGTTCCGGGGTTTCCGGCCCGCACCGCCGGTTCCCGGTCGTCCGATTCCCCGGCCGGCCGGGTCACCACCGGCGGTTCCACCCGGGCGGTGAACCGGAGCCGAAGGTCGCGGATATAGCTCTTCCGCCGCCGGGACAGCAGGAGCTGCCGAATCGCGCGCACTCGGTCCCGTCCCGAAGGACGCGTGCCCCGGCGCACCGCACCCACCCGCTGGGCGATCAGGGTGGTGGCTCCGAGATCGACGAACACCATATCGTCGTCGGCGGCGCCGGATTCCTCGATCGCTCGCAGGACTTCCGCGTCCAGGGCGGCGAGCCCGTCCGCGGACAATTGTTCCGCGAACCGCCGGGTCCGCCGGGCGCGGTACCGGAGTGCGGTGCCTTCGTGCAGTGCGGTCTCGAACTGCTCGGCGACCCAGAACGGGCGGACGAGCCGCGGCACCGCGTACAACTCGGCGGGCAGTTCGCGGCGGCGCGGATCATCGGCGGGGTAGATCCGCACCATAATGCGGAGGAGGAAGCCGGGAAAGAACCCGAACATCGCCACCGCGGTCAGAAAGGCGGTGAGGCCCTGCCAGGAGGCCACGATTTCCAGCACGGTCGCCATCATGCCCACCTCAGATCCAGATTCAGAGCCGTGAACCGCCGGTCCGCCTGCGCCGACCGAACCGTACCTGCCAGTTCCAGCTTTCCGCGCTCGGTGAGCTCGTAGTAGCGGCGCGGCGGGCGCCGCTCGGTCAGCGTGGCGGGATCTTCCCAGCCGTCGGTCAGCCAGCCCGCGTCCAGCATTCTGGTGAGCATCGGATAGAGCACGCCGGACCGTATACCGGAGCGTTTACCCAGGTCGTAACCCCAGTGCCGCGCGTCCGGTTCGGCCAGCAGCACCACCGCGACCCGGACCAGTGAATGGGTCTTTCGCACAGCCGTAGTCTACATAGGTAGTAGAAGGCTCGTCTCCACGAACCGCGGTCAGTCCTGCGGCAGGACGGCCGGTGGCTCCCAGCGGCCGTCGACGACCCCGGTTTCCGGCCAGTAGGCGCGGAGATAGAGAGAGAATTCGTCGTTGGGCGCGGGCAGCCAGTTGGCGAGCAACTTCGGATCGCTGGGACCGGCGCCGCCCACGGTCAGGGTCAAGGATCCGTCGTCACCGTAGGTCAGGTCCTGATTCTTGGTGCCCAGCGAATACCGGTCCAGTTCGTTGGAGTGGAAGAAGTGATGCTTGTTGTAGACCGTCAGCGACCAGAATCCACGGACCGGAGGAAGCTGTCCAGCGGGAAAGCGCACGGTGTAGGTACCCGAACCGTGCAGGCGGTCACCGGCATCGTCGAGATCCTGATAGTAGTAGGCGGTTTCGTTCGCGGTATCGACGAAGATATTCGATTTGGCGATCGCGGTCCGCGACAGATAGTCGGTTTCGAACGCGGCGCCGTTGCGCTGGGTGGTCCAGTTGCCGGATACCGGAATGCCGATATTCCGGAACTCGAACAGCTCCCGGACCACCCCTTCGGTGTCCAGCGCCGTCTGCCGGAGAACGTCGGCGATACCGGTGTCGTCTTCGGCGGCGGCGAGAATCGAGCGGAACCAGCTGTACAGCGCCTCCTCGCCCGGTAGCGCCGGTACCTCGTCCAGCACCTCCCCCAGGACTGTGAAGAACTGCTCCGGGTCCACCCATTGTGTTTCGCCCTGATCCCCGGCCACCGTGCCGCCGAAGGAAGGTACCGCCGACCAGTCGACCACTTTCACGGTGCCGTCGAACTCCGACAGCGGATACATACCGATCCGGTCCACCAGCGAAGCGATCGCGGCCCGGTCCCGCGCGGTGTCGTCGAGGAAGACCCGCGGGATCACCACACCGCAGCGGGTGTCGAAGCGGAACACATCGGTGATCCCGGCCGGTACCGTCCCCTCCCAGGATTCGGGAG
The DNA here is from genome assembly GCF_053594175.1 of Nocardia sp. NPDC001965. Taxonomy (NCBI): domain Bacteria; kingdom Bacillati; phylum Actinomycetota; class Actinomycetes; order Mycobacteriales; family Nocardiaceae; genus Nocardia; species Nocardia sp. NPDC001965. The sequence goes on along the minus strand of NZ_JBSFDZ010000013.1, from coordinate 78,509 downwards.
CCAGCAGGTAGAACCCCGGGGCGGTTCCGTACATCTTGCCGAGCCGGACGAACGAATCGGTGCGTTGATCGACCGCCTGGTAAACCCAGAACCGGTCACCGAATTCGGGCACCTGCACCACCGAGGGCTCCCGGCGCGCGTCCAGAACACCGAATCCGTAGACCACGTCCTGGTTCGGGCACGCGACGACCCGTTCCTCGGGGCGGATGTAGTCGCGCAGCATCCCGATGGTTCCGGGCGGACCGGCGGGTACGATCCCGGCCAGCAGGCCGGGCTGGGGCAACTGCTCCATGAACACCCGCCGGTTGTGCATATTCACCAGCGGCCAGCCCCACAGATACGCCGCTCGGGCCACCACCCGCGCGTATTCCGGAGTCATCCTCGACGCGGCGAAAACGCCAGAACCGGCCATGAGCAGCTACCTTCCCCTCTTCGACGGTCCCTCCTGGCACACTCCGAACGACCGTACGCCGCCGATTCCGGACCGCGGTTCACCCGGCCCGGGTGAACCGGTGGACGCGCTACGGACCCGGCGACCGGAGCACGGTCCGGGCATCCCCGAAGATCCCCTCCGGGAAACCCGGCCGCGGCCGAAAACGGCCGCTCGATGCACCGCAGGAACCAGCGCGACGGTCACGGAAACATTTTCTGTACCACGCGGAAAAAACAGGCCGGATTCGTGTACGGGATGCTACGCACAGATGAATTCACACCCGGGACACTGTGATATTGCGCAGATGGCACTGCTGCGTACAAGGAGCGCGAATTACCGTTGCGCCATGCACATCCTGTTCGTCTGCAATGGAAACGTGTGCCGCTCGGTGATCGCCGAACGGCTCACCCGCTCCATCGCGGTCGAATACCGGCTCGGCGGTATCACCGCCGAAAGTGCCGGTACCCGGGCGCTGGTCGGATTCCCGGCGGAACCGCGCGCGGCCGAGGCCATCATCGGGCTGGGTGGGAACCCCGATGGTTTCCGTGCTCGCAAACTCGAACCCGAGCATATCGATCGCGCGGATCTCGTACTCACCATGAGCGAGAACATTCGCGACGATGTGGGCGAACTGGCGGCCGGCTCGGCCTCACGAACCTTCACACTGCTCGAGGCGTATCGGATCGCCCGCGTCACCGGCGTCCGCACCGTGGCCGATCTGCATCGCTTCCGGCACAACCTGTCCCGGGTCGGACGGGAGAACATCGCCGATCCGGTCGGCTTGTCGGCCAAGGCGTACTGCGAGGTCGGGGACAAGATCGCGGAGGCGCTGGTTCCGCTGCTGGTCGCCCTGGCCCCGGCCGCCACGCCCGAGGATCGGTATCGGGGCCGGCCGCCGCTGGTGGTCGGACCGAGCACGGCCACACCCCGCCTCTCCCCGCTGGTGGCAGCCCAGCACACCGGCTGGTACGCGTGAGGATCCGAGCCCGAATGCGGGTTCGACCGGGGCGGGTCCCGACCGACTCCGGCCGGCCACGACTGCGCGGAGATATCCGGTCCGGTCGGCGGCAGCGCGGCCGCGATACCGCCGCGGTAGGCTCGGCCGGCCACGAATTCCGACGTGCACACTGACTTTCCACGTTCCGGGCACTACACTCGCCATCCGGACCATCGATCCGAAGAATCCGATCCCGTTGCAGGTTCGACACACGACAGGAATCAGGCATGCCGAAACGCATTTCGGATGTTTCGCTTCATGTTTATGTGACACCGGAAAATCTGGAAGATCTCGTCGACACCGTCCGGACGGAACTGGCCGAGCAGCTGGCCGACGGTGACGTCTGCGCGTGGCGTTTCACCCTGCCGATCGCCGAGGACGATTCCCGGCACCGGGATTTCGACAGCCGCTGGCGCGTCGCGAATCCGGGGGTCGAGCCGCGGGAGCGCGCGACATACGAGATCGCGCTGAGCCTGGTCGGCGAACCGGGCGAACTCACCGACAGTTATCTCGCCGCGCTGGAGCACCGCCTGCTCCGGGGCCTGGACAAGTTGGGTCCCGGTGTTCCGTTCACCTTCAGCACCGAACAACGCACCGATCTGGAAATGGAGCCGTTGTTGCCGGAGCGACTCTGATCCGGCAGTCGGCAGTTGTGTTCAGCGGCGGGCCGGGAAGTGCCGGATCACGCCCTCCTGCACGGTGGTGGCCAGCAGATCACCCTCGCGCGAATAGAACCGGCCGGTGGCCAGTCCACGTGATCCCGCGGCGACCGGGGATTCGGTGGAGTACAGGGCCCAGTCGTCGAAGCGGAACGGCCGGTGGAACCAGATGGAATGGTTCACCGTGGCCGCGACGATCCGGTCCAGGCCCCAGGACAGACCGTGCGTGGTGATGATCGAATCGAGCACGGTGGTATCGGAGGAATAGCTCAGCGCCGCGACATGGACGAGCGGATCGTCGGGCAGGGTCCCGTCGGCCCGCATCCACACCCGGTTGTGGTTGAGCTTCTCCCCGGTTCCCTTGAGGATCCAGGCCGGATCGTTCGTGTACCGCATATCGATCGGGTGCGGGGCGTTGACGAACATCTCGAGTTTGTCCTCGAACCCGGCGAAGCTCTCCTGGATCCGCGGCAGCGTCTCCGGATCGGGCACCTCGGGCCGCTCGTGGGCATGCTCGAGCCCTTTACCCCACTCCTGGAACGACGCCAGCATGACGAACAGTTCCTGGCCGTCCTGGGTCGCGGTCACGGTGCGATTGGCGAACGCCCGCCCGTCGCGATGCCGCTCCACGTGGTACTCGATGGGCTTCTTCACATCGCCGCCGCGGACGAAATGAGCGTTGAGCACGTGGATCGGGCGATGTCCCGCGGTACGTCCCGCCGCGATCACCGCCTGGGATACCAGCTGGCCGCCGAAGGTCCGGCTGGACACCTTCGCCGGATGGTGTCCGAGAAAGACATCCTCGGACACCTCTTCGAGGTCCAGCAGTTCCAGCAGTGTGTCGAGATCGGTGTGGTTGTCCGTCACGGTTTCGCCGACCGGCGCGCTCACCGGGCGACTCCGCGGTCCTCGATCATCAGTGGTCCTCCTCGCCGATACGGTGCACGTGGATCAGGTTGGTGGAACCGACGGTACCGGGCGGGGAGCCGGCGACGATGACCACGAGGTCGCCTTTGCGGTATCGATTCATACTCAGCAGGGCTTGGTCGACCTGCTGGATCATGGCGTCGGTGCTGTCCACGGTGGGCACGATGAAGGTTTCGGTGCCCCAGGTGAGCGCCAACTGACTACGCACCTCCGGAAGGGGGGTGAACGCCAGCAGCGGCAGCGGCGTGTGCAGCCGGGCCAGGCGGCGCACCGTATCGCCCGACTGGGTGAACGCGACCAACGCCTTGGCATTGAGCCGCTCGCCGATATCGCGCGCCGCGTAGGAGATGACGCCGCGCTTGGTGCGCGGGGTGTGGGTCAGCGGGGGGACGCTGGTCGATTCGGCCTCCACGGCGTGCACGATCCGGGCCATGGTGCGCACCGTCTCGATCGGATACTTGCCGACCGAGGTCTCCCCGGAAAGCATCACCGCGTCGGCGCCGTCGAGGACCGCGTTCGCCACATCCGAGGCCTCGGCGCGGGTGGGCCGCGAGTTCTCGATCATGGATTCGAGCATCTGGGTGGCCACGATGACCGGTTTCGCATTCTCCCGGGCCATCTGGATCGCACGCTTCTGCACGATCGGCACCTGCTCGAGCGGCAGCTCCACCCCGAGATCGCCGCGGGCCACCATGACCGCGTCGAAGGCGAGAACCACGGCTTCGAGGTTGTCGATCGCTTCCGGCTTCTCCAGTTTGCCGATCACCGGCACCCGGCGGCCCACCCGGTCCATCACGTCGTGGACGAGTTCGATATCCGACGGCGACCGCACAAACGACAGTGCGATGAAATCCACGCCCAGCTCGAGAGCGAATTCCAGATCCTCGATGTCCTTCTCGGAGAGCGCGGGCACCGAGACGTCCATACCCGGCAACGACACACCCTTGTTGTTGCTGACCGGGCCGCCCTCGGTGACCTCGCAGACCACGTCGTTACCTTCGACGCGGATCACTTCCAGGCCGACCTTGCCGTCGTCGACCAGCAGCCGATCGCCGGATTTGGCATCGGCGGCGAGCTGTTTGTAGGTGGTGGAGACCCGGTCGTGGCTGCCGACGATATCGTCGACGGTGATACGCACGGTCTCACCGGTCGCCCAGACCGTCCGGTCCTCGGCGAAGCGGCCCAGCCGGATCTTGGGGCCCTGCAGATCGGCGAGTATGCCGACGGCGCGGCTGAGATCCTCGCAGGCCTGCCGCACCTTCTTGTAGTTTTCGGCATGGTCGGAGTGCTCGCCGTGGCTGAAATTGAGCCGGGCGACATCCATACCACTCTCGACGAGCTCTCGAATACGTTCCTCGGTGGCAGTGGCCGGGCCGAGGGTGCACACAATCTTCGTCCGTCGCATCACGTGTCGAGCCTAATCCTGCCGGGTTGCCCTGTTCCGTCCGCCCCCGGGCGTCCGCCGGACCGCGGCACGCGGCGAATCAGTGGGCAGACCTGCGAAGCTAACTCTGCCATACGCGTTTAACTGCACAGCTACACCGAGATGAACTCCGCGCTACGGCATACGAAATCGGCATAACCGCGGGCCGCGTCCAGAGCGGACGGCAACCGGCCACGCCGCGATCCGCGGACCGTCCGGAAACGGAACAGACCCCCGGGGGCACCGGGGGTCTGCGGAGAGTGGGCGGCGGGTCAGTTCTCGCGCAGGGGCCGACCCTGCGGGTCCTGCACGCTGCCGGTGAGCATCATGATGCCGTCGATGAGCGGCCAGATCCCGCCGAAACCACAGGTGAGCCAGGTGACCGCGATCTGGGCTATCGCGATACCGGTATCGCCGATGTAGAACCGGCCGGCACCGAACGCGCCCAGGAAGATCTGGAGCAGACCGGCAGTCAGCTTCTGTTTGTCCGAATACGGAACACCGTTCATATCGCGGCCGTAGGGCGCCTCGGGATCCATCGGGTTGTACCCGCCGGGCCCCATCGGGGCGCCGTAGCCCGGCTGCGGCTGACCGTAACCGGGAGGGGCACCGTACTGGGGACCCTGCGGGTACTGCTGCGGCTGCGACGGATACGGCTGGGACTGGTACGGCTGCGGTTGCGGTTGCGACGGGTAGCCCGGGGCCCCCGGCGATTTGCTGAGATCCGGGCCGGTTCCGGGCGGGCCGTACTGCGGTCCACCCTGCTGGTACGGATCGGTCATGGATTCCTCCTAGGTCGGTGCCCCCGGGCAGTGGAGGACAACCGGATGTCGCCTCCCCTCCGGCAAGATGCTGCCAGACGACCGCACCGCCCGCCGAACGGAGTCCTATTTACCTCGCGGAGCACCGGATTCGGCGGTGGCGCCGTTCTGCTCCGCCGCGGAATCGTCGGATGATTCGGATTCGGGTTCATCCGATTCCTTCGCGCCCGATGCGGTATCGGAATCGGAATCCTCCGCCATCGCAGCGGACTCCGTCACCGCTTCCGAGGCGGTTGCCGCGGAAGCGGCGGACTTCTCCGGCGTCTCCGGGTTCGCGGCTTCGGAAGACTCATCGGCACTTCCGGATTCGCGGTCCCCGGTCGCCTCATCAGTGGTATCCCCGGAATCCGACGATGCCGCGACGCCGACGGCACCGGCGGCCCCGGCAGCGCGCAAGGCACCCAGTTGCCAAGGCCACGGGCGCGGGCCCGCGTCGGGGCTCAACTGTTCGGGAGTCTCACGCCCCTTGGTCGCGAACAGCACGTAGGCGATAGCGGCCAGGAACACCAGACCGGAGGTGAACGAATTGATCCGGATCCCCGCGATCTGGGTGGCCTCGTCGTCCCGCATGAGTTCGACGAAGAATCGGCCGAAGCAGTAGCCCGCCACGTACAAGGCGAACAGCCGGCCGTGCCCGATCCGGAAACGCCGGTCGATCAGCACCAGCGCGATCACGACCAGCACATTCCAGATCAGTTCGTAGAGAAAGGTGGGGTGCACGATCGAATGCACCTCGCCGGAGGACACACCGTTCATCATGTCGAGCCGGCCGGAATCGTCGAACCGGAGATAGATCTCCAGCCCCCAGGGCAGATCGGTTTCGCGACCGTAGAGTTCCTGGTTGAAGTAATTGCCGAGGCGCCCGATGGCCTGGGCCAGCAGAATCGCCGGAGCGATCGCGTCGCCGAGTGCGGGCAGTGGAATCTTGTAGATACGGCAGGCGATCCACGCGCCGATCGCGCCGAAGAAGACCGCACCCCAGATCCCGAGACCGCCCTGATAGATCTTCAGCGCGTCCATCGGGTTGCCGTCGGCACCGAAATATTTCTGCCAGTCGGTGGCGACATGGTAGAGCCGCCCGCCGACCAGCCCGAACGGCACCGCGAAAACCGCGACGTCCAGCACGGTGCCGGCCTCGCCGCCCCGGTCCTGCCAGCGTTTCTCACCCCACCAGATGGCGACGATGATGCCGATGATGATGCAGATCGCATACGCCCGCAGCGGGAACGGCCCGATTTCCCAGACGCCCTGCGGCGGACTGGGCAGATAGGCCAGCAGATCGACTGCGTGCGGGACGGCGCCGCCGGGAGCTCCGGCAGGCGCGACGGTATCCGGTGCGGCGATAACGGTCACGGGGCAACCGTAGTCGAGCGGATTATCAGAGCAAGTACGGGCTCCGCCCGTGTGTCATCGTCCGGTACGGATCAGGAGGCGACAGCGGCGGCGCGGACCCCGCCGGCCAGTTCGCCGGTGAGCGCGCGGACCGCGTCCAGACCCTCGGCTGCGGCGGAAACCAGCGCCGAACCCACGATCACACCGTCGGCATAGGCGGCGATCTCGGCGGCCTGGGCACCCGAACGCACCCCCAGGCCCACCCCGATCGGGATATCGCTGTGCTCGCGGATCCGGGCACACAGCGCGGGCGCCATGGTCGAGACCGCGTCCCGGGCGCCGGTCACCCCCATCGTGGATGCCGCGTAGACGAAACCGGAGCTGGCATCGAGAGTGGCGGCCAGGCGTTCCTCGGTGGAGGACGGGGCGACCAGGAAGACGCGATCGAGTGAATGGGCGTCCGAGGCGGCGAACCAGTCGCCGGCTTCGTCCGGAATGAGGTTCGGGGTGATGATCCCGGCGCCACCCGCGGCGGCCAGATCCCGGGCGAAACGGTCGACGCCGTATTTGAGCACCGGATTCCAGTAACTCATCACCACGGCCTGCGCACCCGCCTCGGTGACCGCTTCGACCACGGAGAACACGTCACGCACCCGGACCCCGCCGCGCAACGCCTGCTCGGCCGCGGCCTGGATGGTGGGTCCGTCCATCACCGGATCGGAGTAGGCGACGCCGACTTCGACGATATCGCAACCTGATTCCACCATCGCGCGCACGACCCGGCGCGACCCCTCGAGATCCGGATAGCCGGCGGGCAGGTATCCGATTAGCGCGGCCCGGTTCTCGGCCCGGCAGGCGGCGAAGGTGGCACCCAGGCGGGACTCGGAACTCACTGACCGTTCTCCTTGCCGGTGTCCGGATCGTCGAAGAGCCCGAACCAGCGGGCGGCGGTATCCATATCCTTGTCCCCGCGCCCGGACAAGTTCACCAGGATGATCGCGCCCTCACCGAGTTCGCGGCCCAGTTCCACCGCGCCCGCGACGGCGTGCGCGGATTCGATGGCCGGAATGATGCCCTCGGCGCGGCTCAGCAGCAGCAGGGCGTCCATGGCGGCGGAATCGGTCACCGGCAGGTACTCGGCGCGGCCGGTATCGCGGAGGAAGGCGTGTTCGGGGCCGACACCCGGGTAGTCGAGGCCGGCGGAGATCGAATGCGAGTCGATCGTCTGACCGTCCTCGTCCTGCAGGAGGTACGAGTAGGCGCCCTGGAAGGCACCCGGCGAGCCTCCGGTGAAGGTGGCGGCGTGCCGGCCGGTGTCCACTCCGTCGCCGGCCGCCTCGTAGCCGATCAACCGGACGCCGGGATCGTCGATGAAGGCGTGGAAGATGCCGATCGCGTTGGACCCGCCGCCCACACACGCGGTGACCGCGTCGGGCAGCCGGCCGGTGAGGGCCTGCACCTGGGCGCGGGCCTCCAATCCGACGACCCGCTGGAAATCGCGGACCATCACCGGGAACGGGTGGGGTCCGGCGGCGGTGCCGAAACAGTAGTAGGTGTCGTCGGCGTTGGTCACCCAGTCGCGCAGCGCCTCGTTGATCGCGTCCTTGAGGGTCTGCGAACCCAGCGTCACCGAGACGACCTCGGCGCCGAGCAGCCGCATCCGGGCCACGTTCAGCGCCTGCCGCGCGGTATCGACCGCACCCATGTAGACGATGCACTGCAGCCCGAGCAGCGCGCACGCGGTGGCGGTGGCGACGCCGTGCTGGCCCGCGCCCGTTTCCGCGATGATGCGGGTCTTGCCCATCCGCTTGGCGAGCAGCGCCTGGCCCAGCACATTGTTGATCTTGTGCGAACCGGTGTGGTTCAGATCCTCGCGCTTGAGCAGGATCCGTGCGCCACCGGCGTGCTCGGCCAGATTCACGCATTCGAAGACCGGGGACGGGCGGCCGGTGTAGTCACGCTGCAACCGGTCCAGTTCGCCCAGGAAGTCCGGGTCCAGCCGGGCCTTGTCGTATTCGGCCGTGACCTCCTCGATCACGGCCATCAACGCCTCGGGCACATGCCGGCCGCCGTATACGCCGAAATGACCGCCCTCGTCGGGTTCGTGGTCGCTGCGCTGCGCGACCCCCCGGCTGGCGGCGGGCAGCGGGACGCTGGTGGAGGACGGACCGCCCCCGGTCATCATCGACCCCGCCGGGCCGGCTTGGGGCAGGACGGGTGCGTGCCCGCGGTGACCAGTTCGGAAACGGCCGCGCGGGGATCACCACTGGTGACCAGTCCCTCGCCGACCAGTACCGCATCCGCGCCGGCACCGGCGTAGGCGAGCAGATCGGCAGTGCCGCGCACCCCGGACTCGGCGATCCGGATCACCTCGGTGGGTAGACCCGGCGCGATCCTGGAGAAGCAGTCCCGGTCGACCTCGAGGGTTTTGAGATTGCGGGCATTGACCCCGATGACCGTGGCACCCGCGGTGAGTGCCCGATCGGCCTCCTCCTCGGTGTGCACCTCGACCAGCGCGGTCATGCCGAGCGATTCGGTGCGATCGATGAGCGAGGACAGGGTGTCCTGTTCCAGCGCCGCGACGATCAGCAGGATCACATCGGCGCCGTGGGCCCGGGCCTCGTGGATCTGGTACGGGCCGACGACGAAGTCCTTACGGAGCACGGGAATGTTCACCGTGGCGCGGACCGCGTCGAGATCGTCCAGCGATCCGTGGAAGCGGCGCCCCTCCGTGAGCACGCTGATCACCCGCGCGCCACCGTCCTCGTAGGACTTGGCGAGGCTGGCCGGATCGATGATCTCGGCGAGTGCCCCCTTGGAGGGGCTGGCCCGCTTGACCTCGGCGATAACGCCGATACCGTCTTCGAGAAGCGCTGCCTTCGCATCGAGCGGCGGCGTAGCGGCGGCGGCCGCTGCCTTCACCGCCGGGAAGTCCAGCACCGCTTCCCGAGCGGCTACATCCGAGCGGACCCCGTCGAGAATCGAGTCGAGTACCGTCATCTGGCTCGAATCCTTTCTGGGGAGACGCGAGTTATTGCCTGAAGGATTCCCCCAGGCGATGTCTCACCGATGCTGAACAAGAGTAAATGGCAGGGCGGGGCGTTGTGACGCCGGGGGCGGGTCACCCCGCCCCGGCCGACCTGCTAGGGCGCGTCACCGGTTTCCTCCGAACCGGCTTTTCCGGCCGTATCCGGCGGGTTCTCGGCCACACTTCGCCCCTCGGAGAGGTTTCCCGATTTGCCGGAACGGGTACTCGGCGTGTCCGATACGCCGCCGGGCGTGTCCCCCGACCGGACGGCCGGCTCCGGACCGGACTCCGCGGGGTCGGTCGGATCGGCGCCGGCATCCAGTGCGTCCCACAGCACCCGCTCCGGAAGCGGGCCGGCCGCCGGTCCCTCCTGGACCGCGCGGGTCGCGGCCGCCTTACGGGTGGCCGGGGCGTCGTACTTCCCGGAGAGCGGTTTCGTCCCGGCCGGCATCCGGGCCAGCAGCAGCCCGGCGCCGAAGGCCGCCAGGGCCCCGGCCAGTGCGAGCACGGCCGGGGCGGATGCCGTCACCAGCTCCTGGACGTCGGCCCGGCCGGGCAGTTCGGCCAGGGTGGCCGCGCGTTCCTCGGTCGCGCCGGACCCGGTGAGCAGCGCGAGCGCCGGCACCGCGGTCACCGCCGCGATCAGGGCGACCAGGACGCCCACCAACCGGCGGACCCAGCCCCGGGTCGCGAGGACGGCGGCGATCGCGGCCAGCAGAACCAGCGCCAGCGGGGTGAGCGCGCCGAACCACACACCGCCGTTCAACTCGTCGGTACGGGGCTCGGTGAGGCCGTCGGCCGAAGTCACGGTCACCCAGGTCAACCGGGACGACCCCCACAGCGCCGCGGCGGCGACAGCGAGCAATGCGATCGCGGCAACCGGATACCGGTGGCGGGGCGCGGGCTCGGTGGCGGGTAGGTCTTCATCGCCCCAATCGACCGGACCCGGGCGCGGAGCGCCGGACGTCGCGCCGTCTTCTGGACCCGAACCGCGCACCGGATCGGCAGCAGCGTCGTCCGACGCCGTCATGCGCCGCCACCGGGGACGGAAGCGGCCGCTTCCGGTTCCGCATCACCGGCGCCCTCGTCGAAGGCGCGCACGGTTTCGGCGGCGGCCACCGCGCGGAGCACCGCCATCGCCTTGTTACGCGATTCGGTGTCCTCGTACTCGGCTTCGGAATCGGCCACCACTCCGGCACCGGCCTGCACATAGGCGATCCCGTCCTTCAGGAGGGCGGTCCGGATGGCGATCGCGGTATCGGCGTCACCGGCGAAATCGAGATAGCCGACCACACCGCCGTACACCCCGCGCCGGGTGGGTTCGAGTTCCTCGATCAACTGCATGGCCCGGACCTTGGGCGCACCGGAGAGGGTGCCCGCCGGGAAACAGGCGCGCACGGCATCGAGTGCGATCTTGCCGGGGGCGAGCCGCCCGGTGACCGTGGAAACCAGGTGCATCACATGGCTGTACCGCTCGACGTGCCGGTATTCGGTGACCCGCACCGTACCCGGTACACAGACCCGGCCCAGATCGTTGCGGCCGAGATCGACCAGCATCAGATGCTCGGCATTTTCCTTCTCGTCGGCCAGCAGGCCTTTCTCGAGCAGCAGATCGTCCTCCTCGGTGGCACCGCGCCACCGGGTGCCCGCGATCGGATGGGTCGTCGCCACTCCGTCCTGAACCGCCACCAGCGCCTCCGGGCTGGACCCGACGATCGAGAACGCGGTGTTCCCCGCTCCGTCGGGAATGTGCAGCAGGAACATGTACGGGCTCGGGTTGGCCGCCCGCAACATGCGATAGAGGTCGATGGGCGCGCCACCGTAATCCATCTCGAACCGCTGCGAGAGCACCACCTGGAATGCCTCGCCCGCCTCGATCTCCGAGACCAGGCGGCGCACACCGGCGCCGAACTCGCCGGGGGTGCGGGCCCGCCGGAACTGCGGTTCGGGCTGATCGAAGACCGATACGGTCGAGGGGGCGGGCGCGGCCAGCGCGGCGGTCATCCGATCCAGCCGGGCCACCGCGTCGTCATAGGCGGCGTCGACGTTCTCGGAGGTGCCGTTCCAGTTCACCGCATTGGCGATCAGCGTGATCGCACCCTCGTGATGGTCGAAGGCGGCCAGGTCGGTGGCCAGCAGCAGCACCATCTCCGGCAACCGCAGATCGTCGAGGGCCTGTTCGGGGAGCCGTTCCATCCGGCGAACCGCGTCGTAGCCGAGGTACCCGACCATGCCGCCGGTGAGCGGCGGCAGACCGGGCAGCCGTTCGGTGCGCAGCAGTTCCAGGGTGTCGTGCAACGCGTCGAGCGGGTCGCCGCCCGAGGGCGCGCCGGCGGGGGTGGCGCCGAGCCAGGTGGCGGCACCGTCCACCGCGGTGAGCGCGGACGGGCTGCCCGCGCCGATGAACGACCAGCGCGACCACGATCGGCCGTTCTCCGCCGATTCGAACAGGAAGGTACCCGCGCGGTCACCGGCCAGTTTGCGGTAGGCCGACAGCGGGGTCTCCGAATCCGCCAGCACCTTCCGGGTCACGGGGACGACCCGGTGTTCGGCGGCGAGTTCGAGGAACCGTTCGCGGGAAGTGGTCGCGGGAGTGGGCACGCCGTGCATTCGCATCATCTTTCCAGCTCCGTCCCGCGCGCTCGCGACGCACCCCGCGCGACCCGCCGTCACAGGTACTGTCCGGGTATGCAGATCGGCCAGCTCGCGCCCGCGTTCGAACTCCCGGATCAATCCGGCACACTCCGCACCCTCGATTCCCTGGTGGCCGACGGGCCCCTCGTCCTGTTCTTCTATCCCGCCGCCAACACGCCGGTGTGCACCGCCGAGGCATGCCATTTCCGCGACCTCACCGCGGAATTCGCCGCGCTCGGCGCCGGTTGCGCGGGAATCAGCGCCGATGCGGTGGATGTGCAGGCCGGGTTCGCGGGATCGCAGCGGCTGGAATACCCGCTGCTCTCCGACAGCGACGGCACAGTCGCCGAGCAATACGGCGTGAAACGCGGCCTGCTGGGCAAACTCATGCCGGTGAAACGGCATACCTTCGTGATCGGCACCGACCGACGGGTTCTCACCGTGATCAGCAGTGAACTACGGGCGAATGTGCACGCGGACAAGGCGCTGGAGTTCCTGCGCGAACGCGCCCGCGCCTGATCCGCCGGCCACGCCGCCGGTCCTGTGAGTGAACTCACCTTCGTTTCCGAGATGCCACACGGCCGAGCGAAATCGTGGCAAACTCTCCATAGCCGAGCGACCGCTGCCGCAATCGTCGCCGGGGTGGAGAGAAGGCGGACTAGTGACGGATTGGCTGAACCCGGTCGAAGGACGCGCCTGGCGCGCGGTGGTAGCACTGCTGAACCGCTTGCCGGGCGCCTTGGACACAGATCTGCAGCGCGAATCCGGTGTCACACATTTCGAGTACTGGGTACTCACCCTGCTGTCGGAAGCACCGGACCGGCGACTGCAGATGAGCGAACTCGCCCAGAGAGCTAACTCATCGCTATCCAGACTTTCGCATGTGGTGTCGAAACTGGAACGCATGGGCTGGGCGACCCGCACGGCCGCCACCGGCCGGCGCGGGGTGCTGGCCCTGCTCACCGACGAGGGCCACCAGAAGGTCGTGGAGGCCGCGCCCGGCTATCTGGATGTGGTTCGGCGCCTGGTCTTCGACGGATTGGATGCCGAGCAGACCGCGGCCCTGGCCGATCTCGGCGAAACGCTGACCACCCATCTGGGGGTTGTTCTCGGACGATCCGGGCAGACCACGACCTCGGACACCCGGCCGTAACCCGGTACCACTCGGCGGATGTTCCGCACCGATTCCGGTCGTCCGCCCGGGCTCGACCGCACGGCCGGCAACCCGAAACATCGGAGCCCCTGCGGATCCGGCGGCCTCAGTCGGTACCGGGCACCGGCTCCGCTGCCAGCAGCACATCGGTATCGAAGCAGGTGTGCGTACCGGTGTGACAGGCCGCGCCCTCTTGATCCACGACGAGCAGCACGGTGTCCCCGTCACAGTCCAGCCGGACCTCGTGCACGTACTGCGTATGCCCGGAGGTCTCGCCCTTCACCCAGTACTGCTGCCGGGATCGCGAATAGTAGGTGGCCCGTCGGGTGGCCAGGGTACGGGCCAGTGCCTCGTCGTCCATCCAGGCCATCATCAGTACCTCGCCGGTCGATCTCTCCTGAGCGACGGCGGCCACCAGACCTGCCTCGTTGTGCTTGAGCCGGGACGCGATCGCCGGATCGAGGGTCCGATCCATCACCGCACCACCAGATCAGCCGCGCGCATGGCGTCCTTGACCTGCGCAATGGTCAGATCTCCGAAGTGGAACACGCTGGCGGCCAGCACGGCGTCGGCACCCGCCCGCACGGCCGGGGCGAAATGGTCCACCGCACCGGCACCACCCGAGGCGATCACCGGAATCGAGACGGCGGCCCGCACCGCCTCGATCATCCGGAGATCGAACCCGGTTTTGGTGCCGTCGGCGTCCATCGAGTTGAGCAGGATCTCGCCCACTCCGAGTTCGGCGCCGCGGATCGCCCATTCGACCGCGTCGATTCCGGTGCCGCGGCGACCGCCGTGGGTGGTGACCTCCCAGCCGGAGGGGGTCGGCGGCTCCCCGGCCGGCACGGTGCGGGCATCGACGGACAACACGATGCATTGGGAGCCGAACCGCTGTGACATCTCGTGCAGTACCTCGGGCCGGGCGATGGCGGCGGTGTTGACCGAGACCTTGTCCGCGCCCGCGCGCAGCAGCCGGTCCACATCGTCGACGGTGCGCACCCCGCCGCCGACGGTGAGTGGGATGAAGATCTGTTCGGCGGTGCGGGTCACCACATCGAGCATGGTGCCGCGATCGCCGCTGGAGGCGGTGACGTCGAGAAAGGTGAGCTCGTCGGCGCCCTGGGCGTCGTAGGCCGCGGCGAGCTGCACGGGATCACCGGCGTCGCGCAGATTCTGGAAGTTCACGCCCTTGACCACGCGCCCCGAATCGACATCCAGGCACGGAATCACCCGAGTAGCAAGCGTCATCATGTCTCCATCGAAGCGGGAAGGCGCGGACCGCGGACACCGCAGCGAAGGCGGAGGTACCGCATCATCGATTCTCCATCGAAGCGGGATGATGCGGACCGCGGAGACCGCAGCGGAGGCGGAGGTACCGCATCATCGATTCTGTTCCCCTCCCCGGACTGTATCCATCCGGTCGGAAACGGCGGTGTACCCGCTGCCCCGGGTCGCGGCGATCATATCGAGCAGTTCGGCGTGCACACCCGGCGCGGCCGCCAGTACCGAACCGGATTCGATGGTCCAGTCGATACCCTCGAGATCGGTCACGATCCCGCCCGCACAGCGCACCATGAGCGCGCCGGCGGCGTTGTCCCACGGGTGGTGGCCGAAGACGATGGCCCCGCCGAGGGTGCCCTCCGCGGTGAAGGCCAGATCTATTCCGGTGGACCCGTGCATCCGCACCCGCGACGACAGCGCACTGAGCGCGCCGAGGACCCGATGCCGGAACAGTCCGGGCACCCGGCCGGTGGATTCGATGTTGAAGGCGCCGAAACCGATCATCGCCTCGTCCAGCACGGCCGGTTCCAGCGGCGGCTGCGGTTTACCGTCGAGCAGCAGTGGACCACCCGTCACGGCGGCGTACCGGCGGTCCAGCGGCGGGAACCAGGCCAGGCCGATCACCGGTTCGCCGTCGCGGACCAGCGCCAGCAGCGTGCCGGTGAGCGGGTGCCCGTTCGAATAGTTGAAGGTGCCGTCGATGGGGTCCAGTACCCAGGCGGTACCGCCGGTGAGGGCGGGGCCACCGAATTCCTCGCCGTGCACTTCGATACCGGTCCGGTCGAGAAGCTGACCGGAGATGGTGCGTTCGAGTTCGAGGTCCAGTTCGGTCGCGAAATCCCGGGACCCCTTGGCCACCGCGCTGGGTGCGCCCCGGCCCTCGATGAACCGTTCGCTCACACCGTCGAGGATCTCGGCGGCGGTGGCCATCAGCGTGGTCAGCTCGGTCCCTGCCCCGGTCATCGCCTCGGGCCCCGATCGTCGCGGTTCAACGGACAGCAGCCAGAGCCTCGGGGAGGGTGAACCGGCCCGCGTAGAGGGCCTTGCCCACGATCGCGCCCTCCACCCCGTCGGGCACCAGTTCGGCGATCGCGGTGAGATCGGCCAGCGCCGAGACCCCGCCGGAGGCGATCACCGGCGCGTCGGTGGCCATGCACACTTCGCGCAGCAGATCCAGATTCGGCCCGGTGAGGGTGCCGTCCTTGGTGACATCGGTGACGACGTACCGGGAGCAGCCGTCACGCTCCAGGCGTTCGAGTACTTCCCACAGGTCACCGCCGTCGCTCACCCAGCCGCGTCCGCGTAGCCGGTACTCCCCGTCTACCTTCTGTACGTCCAGTCCGACCGCGACCCGCTCGCCGTACTCCGCGATGGCCCGGGCGCACCACTGCGGATCCTCCAGCGCGGCCGTACCGAGGTTGACGCGGGCGCAGCCCGTGGCCATGGCGGCCTTCAGCGATTCGTCGTCGCGGATACCGCCGGAGAGTTCGACGGCCACGTCCAGTTCACCGACGACGGCGGCGAGCAGTTCGCGATTGGACCCGCGGCCGAACGCCGCGTCCAGATCGACCAGATGTACCCATTGCGCCCCCGACTCCTGCCAGGCGAGCGCCGCGTCGCGGGGCGAACCGTAACTGGTTTCACTGCCCGCCGCGCCCTGTACCAGGCGGACGGCCTCTCCATTGGCGACATCGACAGCGGGCAGCAGCACAAGACTCACTCGGAAGAGCCTAGTAGGTGCGCCCGGTCCGGGCCCATCCGCAGTCCGCCCCGGGCCGAGTCGGCCGCGGCGGCGCGCCCGGTTGCCCGTTGTTCGCCCGTGACATGCGCTCCCGGCCGGCCCCGATCACCCGGCCGCCGTGCCCCGCCCCCTGGGCGCCCGTTAAGGTGACATCACCCACTGGGGCGGTCGAGGTGCCCGCTACACTCGTCCCGAACGCGTGAGTGGTCAAGGACGCGTCATGTCACGATTTCGAGAAGGTTCGGAGTAGGCGCCATCGATACCGGTCAGTTGATCGCGGATCACTACCGCCTGGTCGAGCAGATTGGTAGCGGCGGCACAGGCGTGGTCTGGCGTGCCGTCGACGAGCGTCTGCAACGGTCGGTGGCGATCAAACAGATCCACATCAAACCCAGTCTGCCGCCCGCCGAGCGCGATGTGCTCCGCCAGCGCGCGACCCGGGAAGCCCGTAACGCGGCCCGGTTCCAGCACCCCAATGCCATCGTGGTCTTCGATATCACCGAACACGGCGGCGATCCGTGCCTGGTGATGGAGTACATGAAGTCCCGCAGTCTGGCGCAGGTGCTCTCGGCGCAGGGCCCGCTGCCGCTCGCGCAGGTGGCCCGTATCGGCGAACAGGTGGCTTCGGCGCTCATCGCGGCGCATCAGGCCGGCATCGTGCACCGTGATGTGAAGCCTGGCAATGTCCTGCTCGACGATCACGGCACGGTCAAGATCACCGATTTCGGTATCTCCCGGGCCACCGGCGATGTCACGCTCACCGAGACCGGCCTGATCTGCGGTACGGCCGCGTATCTGGCGCCGGAGGTGGCGCGCGGTGCCGATCCGACCCCCGCCGCGGACGTATTCGCCCTCGGCGCCACTCTTTTCCACGCTCTCGAAGGTGAACCGCCCTTCGGCTCCGGTAATCCGCTCAAGGTGCTCTACGCGGCGGCCAACGGCCAGGTGAGCGAACCGCAGAACGCCGGGCCCGCTACCGATTTCGTACTGGACCTGCTCAGCTCCGATCCGCGGGACCGGCCGAGTATGCGTGAGGCCCGGGAAGCGCTGGCCCGTTTCGCGGGCTACGACAGTGCGGCGTCCGAGCACGCCGGTTTCGTTCCGGCCCGCGAGGCCTTCGACCGCAACGGCCACGATCGCAACGGCCACGGCGGCGCCGCGGTCAGCACCATGGAATCCCCGGCGCCCGGCCGGTACGGCAGCCCGGCCGAGGACGCTCCGCCGCGGCGCCGGCCCGAACCGCGGTCGGCGGGCCGCAACGGCCAGGACACCCGGCCGCCGCGCCGGCCGGCGAACCATCCGCCGACGAGCACCCAGCCGGTCGCCCGCAGATCCGACGGCAACGGCGGGGTCAAACGGGCCGTGATCATCGGCGGTATCGCCGGGGTCGCGGTCGTCGGCGGAGTGCTGTTCTTCAACTCCTCCGATTCCGGAGACAGCGGGTCGGCGCAGGCGGATACCTCGACCAGCGCCACCGTCTCGAACTCCCCCGATACCCCCGCCGCGAACAGCCCGGCGCTCGGATCCACACCCAGTACCGGCTCGGTCGAATGGGTACAGGCCGGTCAGCTGATCGAACAGTTCTATCTCGACCCCACCGGTTCGTGGTCGCTGCTGACCCCGGCCGCGCAGCAGGCCTACGGCAGCCAGCAGGAGTTCCAGCAGTACTGGTCGACCCGGACCGTACAGAACTTCAGTCGTATCGAGGCATACAAGGGCAACAACCCCGACGGCTCGGTGGATATGCGGGTGAACAACCTCAGCTACGGAGGCCAGACGAGCAATCCGACGCTGCGGATCATCAGCTCCGGCGGCACCCTGCTGATCGACAGCGATACCCACTGAGACCACCGGCCGGCTCCCGGACACCGGAGCACGACCGGGTTATGGTGTGCGGCATGGACATCCGGGGGATGTTCGCCGCCGAACGCGCCGAAATGACCGCCCTGCTGCAGGAGCTGACCGAGGTGTAATGGGATGCGCCCACGCTGTGCACCGGCTGGCAGGTCCGGGAACTGGTCGCGCATCTGCGCTACGACAGCATCCCGCTGACCGCGTACGCGCGGATCACCTTCGGTAACCGCTTCTCGATCGACGGTGTCAACAACGCCATGGCGGCGGTCGGGGCGCAACGCACATCGCAGCAGTTGCTGGCCGAGTTCAGCGCGGCACCGGGTTCGGTATCGCGCTGGTGGCCCCGCCTCGGCCTGGCCGATCTGCTCGTCCACCAGCAGGACATCCGCCGCCCGCTCGGCCGGGCCAGGGAGATTCCCGCCGAGCGGCTGCGCGCCGTCCTCGACGAGGTGAGCGCCGGGTGGCGGTCTGGACGGAGGGGTCGGTATGTGGACGCGCACGGCCGGAGCGAAGGCGGAGGTACGCCCGGCCCGACCCGTTCGCCCGCCCGTGGCGGTATACGAAGGGGTTACAGTTCGCCGCGACAGATTTCGACTGGGTCAAAGGGTCCGGTCCTGCGGTGCGGGGCCGGGGCGAGGCGCTAGCGTTGGCGATGGTAGGCCGTCCGGTGGTCCTCGACGAACTCGAGGGCGAGGGGGTGGCGGACCTGCGTCGCCGCTGCAGCTGAACACCAGAGTTCGCTCCACCGATGGGAGACGCGAACATGACCGAGTCCGCACTGTCCGCGATGGGCACGATGACCGGTGAATGGAAGACGACCACGACCCTGTACCCCGATATCACCGGGCATACGACGATCGAGTGGATGCCCGACGCGCGGTTCTTGACGGTCCGCTACACGGTCCCCGATCCCGGGGTCAGCTGGACGTGGCTCGTCGGCGCGGACGATCTCTACCAGGAGCGCCTCGTCATCCTGCACTACGACCAGTTCGGTGAGCACCGCGTCTACCAGGGTTCCTTCGACGGACCGCTGTGGCGGGTGTGGCGCGATGCGCCCGGTCATTCCCAGCGGTTCACCGGGAACCTGGATGAGACGGGGACCACATTCCGCGCCACCTGGGAGCGCTCGGACTCCGAACTGGATCCGCGCAGCTGGGAGCACTGGCTCGATTTCGTCTACACGCGGATCTCCTGATCACCGACCACGCGGATATTCGGTGGTAGCGGCCCGTTAGGCTTGAACCGCACCCAGTGCTGATGTACCCAGGCCGGAGACAAGGACCGAAACCACCATGACATCCCGTATCGAGCTCGCCCGCGTGGATCTGCGCGGTCGCACTCCCACGACCGCGCAACTGCGCACCGCGCTGCCGCGCGGTGGTGTCGATGTGGACTCGGTACTGCATCAGGTGCGACCTGTGGTGGAGGCCGTCCGCGACCGCGGCGCGGCCGCGGCACTGGAATTCGGTGCGAAATTCGACGGGGTCACCCCGGACGCGGTACGCGTGCCGGCGCAGCGGCTCGCCGCCGCCCTGGACGAACTGGATCCCAAGGTCCGCGCCGCGCTCGAGGTCGCGATCGAGCGCACCCGCGCGGTCCACGCCGATCAGCGGCGCACCGACACCACCACCGAAGTGGTCCCGGGCGGGACGGTGACCGAGCGCTGGGTCCCGGTGGAGCGGGTCGGGCTGTACGTACCCGGCGGTAATGCGGTCTATCCGTCCAGTGTCGTGATGAACGTGGTCCCGGCCCAGGCCGCCGGGGTGGAATCGCTGGTGGTGGCCTCGCCGCCGCAGCAGCAGTTCGGCGGGCTCCCCCATCCCACCGTCCTGGCCGCCGCCCGGTTGCTCGGCGTCGACGAGGTGTGGGCGGTCGGCGGGGCCCAGGCGGTGGCGCTGCTGTCCTACGGCGGGACCGATACCGACGGCGCCGAACTCCTGCCGGTCGATCTGATCACCGGTCCGGGCAATATCTACGTGACTGCCGCCAAACGGCTCTGCCGCGGCCTGGTCGGGATCGACGCCGAGGCCGGTCCCACCGAGATCGCCGTACTGGCCGACGCCACCGCCGATCCGGTGCACGTGGCCGCCGACCTCATCAGCCAGGCCGAACACGATGTGCTCGCCGCCAGCGTGCTGGTCACCGACAGCCCCGAGCTCGCCGATGCGGTGGACGCGGCGCTGACCGCGCAGCTGAGGGTGGTGAAACACGCCGACCGGGTCACCACCGCGCTGACGGGGACGCAATCGGGCACCGTGCTGGTCGACGATATCGAGCAAGGCCTGCGGGTGGTCAACGCCTACGCCGCCGAACACCTCGAGATCCAGACCGTCGATGCTGCCGCCGTGGCCGCGCGGGTACGCAGCGCGGGCGCGATCTTCGTCGGCCCCTACGCCCCGGTCAGTCTCGGCGACTACTGCGCCGGCTCCAACCACGTCCTGCCCACGGCCGGATGCGCCCGGCATTCGTCCGGGCTCAGCGTGCAGACCTTCCTGCGCGGGATACACGTGGTGGAGTACAGCGAAACGGCCCTGAAAGATGTGGCCGGACATGTGGTCGCCCTCGCCGATGCCGAAGATCTGCCCGCCCACGGGCAGGCGGTCCGCGCGCGTTTCGAGGCACTGTCGTGAGCGATCCCGATTCCGAGGCGAGCACCGCGATCACTGTTCCCGGATCCGCCATCGGACTGGACGCGCTGCCGCTGCGGGAGAATCTGCGGGGCAAATCCCCGTACGGCGCACCGCAGCTCAGCGTCCCGGTCCAGCTCAACACCAACGAGAACCCGCATCCACCGAGCCGCGCGCTGGTCGACGATGTGGCCGAGGCCGTCCGAGCCGCGGCCGCCGACCTGCACCGCTACCCGGACCGCGACGCTGTCGCCCTGCGGACCGATCTCGCCGGATACCTCACCCGGCAGACCGGTTTCCCGGTCGATACGGCCAATGTGTGGGCGGCCAACGGTTCCAACGAGATCCTGCAGCAATTGCTCCAGGCGTTCGGTGGGCCCGGCCGGCGGGCGCTGGGTTTCGTACCGTCGTATTCGATGCATCCGATCATCTCCGAGGGCATCGACACCGAATGGGTGGAAGCGAAACGGGGCGCCGATTTCGCGATCGATATCGACGCCGCACTGGCCGCCATGGCCGAGCGCCGGCCGGATGTGGTGTTCGTGACCAGCCCGAACAATCCCACCGGGCACAGTATCGCGCCCGCCGATCTGGCGCGGATCCTCGACGCGGCACCCGGAATCGTCATCGTCGACGAGGCCTACGCCGAGTTCTCCGCCGCACCCAGCGCCATCGGTCTCATCGATCGCTACCCGGCGAAACTCGTCGTCAGCCGGACGATGAGCAAAGCATTCGCCTTCGCCGGCGGCCGGCTCGGATACCTCGTCGCCGCCCCCGCGGTCATCGACGCGTTACTGCTGGTGCGGCTGCCCTACCACCTCTCGGTGGTGACCCAGGCGGCGGCGCGGGCCGCGCTGCGGCATGCCGACGAAACCCTGGGCAGTGTCGCCGAACTGGCCGCCCAGCGCGATCGGGTGGCCCGGGCACTGACCGGGGTGGGATATGAAGTCGTCCCCAGCGACGCGAATTTCCTGCTGTTCGGCAAGTTCGAGAACGCCGCGCGCGCCTGGCAGCACTATCTGGACGAGGGCGTACTGATCCGCGATGTCGGCATCGGCGGATATCTGCGCGCCACCATCGGATTGGCCGCCGAGAACGACGAATTCCTGCGGGTCAGCGCGAAACTGGCCGCCACCGAACCGACAGCGCAGAGCTGATCACCGAGACGGAAGAGAGTATGAACCGAACCGCGCGGGTGGAGCGCACCACCTCCGAATCCAGCATCGTGGTGGATCTGAACCTGGACGGCACCGGCCGAACCGATATCTCGACCGGCGTCCCGTTCTACGACCATATGCTCACCGCGCTCGGCGCCCACGCCAGCTTCGATCTGATGGTACGCGCCGACGGCGATATCGAGATCGAAGCGCACCACACCGTCGAGGACACCGCCATCGTGTTCGGGCAGGCGCTCGGGCAGGCACTCGGGGACAAGAAAGGCATCCGCCGGTTCGGCGACGCCTACATTCCGATGGACGAGACGCTGGCGCATGCCGCGGTGGATGTCTCCGGACGGCCCTACTGTGTGCACACCGGAGAACCGGATCATCTACTGCACGCCGTGATACCCGGCGCGCCGGTCCGGGGCCGCAACGATCCCGGGGCCCCGTACTCGACGGTGCTCAACCGGCACGTCTTCGAATCGATCGCCCTCAATGCCCGGATCGCGCTGCACGTCCGGGTGCTCTACGGCCGCGACCAGCATCATGTGACGGAGGCGGAGTACAAAGCGGTGGCCCGCGCACTGCGCGCCGCCGTGGAGCCCGATCCGCGCGTACCGGGTGTGCCGTCGACCAAGGGAGCGCTGTGATGCGATACCTCCGCCTTCGCTCCGGCCGCCGCGGACCGTTCGAATACCGGCTGGTGGAGGCATTATGACGTCGGTGGTGCTGCTGGACTACGGTTCGGGCAATCTGCATTCCGCCGAACGAGCGCTGGTCCGGGCCGGTGCGCGAGTCGAGGTGACCGCCGACCCCGAGGCCGCGCTCGCCGCCGACGGGCTGGTGGTCCCCGGTGTCGGTGCCTTCGCCGCCTGTATGGCCGGCCTGCGCGCGGTGCGCGGGGAGCGGATCATCGGGCAGCGGCTGGCCGGTGGGCGACCGGTGCTCGGTATCTGCGTCGGTATGCAGATCCTGTTCGACCGCGGCGTGGAGTTCGGGGTGGAGACCGACGGCTGCGGTGAGTGGCCGGGCACCGTCGACAAGCTGGAGGCGCCGGTTCTGCCGCATATGGGCTGGAACACCGTTTCCGCACCCGCCGACAGCGTGCTGTTCGCCGGCATGGATCCGGCCACCCGGTTCTATTTCGTGCACACCTACGCCGCCCGCACCTGGGAACTACCGCCCAGCGACCATCTCGCCGCCCCCCGGTTGACCTGGTGCGAATACGGCACCGGCCGGTTCCTGGCCGCGGTGGAGAACGGCGCGCTCTCCGCGACCCAGTTCCACCCGGAGAAATCGGGCGACGCCGGTGCGCAGTTGCTCTCCAACTGGGTGAAATCGCTCTGACCCGGCGGATATCCACCGCACGTCGGTGGCCTGCGCGTCTGCGCCCGCTATTCGGCGACCGGCCACCGAGTAGCCGGGCCGACCGGTAGCCCCGGCCGGCCCGCTAGGCGGCGCATTTGGCGTTCGGTGGGGGCGGGGGCGCGGCCACGACGCCCCGCGCCACATCGACCACATAGTCGCGGTTGCCGTCGAGCGGTTCGGTGCCCAGAGCGAGCCGCTCCACCACACAGCCCGCCTCGAAAAGCGCCGGGCCGATATTGTGGCGCCCGGGTTCGACCGCGCCGGTCAGGGTGCGCCCGCTGACGATGGAGTACAGCGTGCTGGGTTTACCAGCGAGCATGAGCGCGGCCCGCATCTGGGTGCTGGCCGTATACGGCACCACCTCGTCGGCCGTTCCGTGGATGAGGAAGGCATGCCGGATACCCATCCGGCCGGCCTGGAGCGCCGGGGAGCGGTCGGCATAGGCGAGTGGGCAGACGACGGGAACGCAATTGCCGGCGTCGCGCTGGATCTGCGCCTGCAGGGCCGGGTAGTCGGCGGCCGGACCCGACCAGTGGGTGAAAAGGTCGGACGGGCCGAAGGTGTCCACCCAGTAGTCGAACAGTCCGGCGGGGCCGTAGGCGGCCGCCAGCCCCGAGGTCATCGCCCCCTGGCTCCAACCCCACAGGATGGTGCGCGCCACACCGGGATGTGTTCCCTTGTACCACTGCGTCGCGGCGACCAGATCCTGCCAACCGGCCCACAGGTTCCACTCACCGGTACGCCACTGGGCACTACCCCGCATATCCATCGACACGACCGGTGTCCCGGTGCGGGCGGCGATCGAGGTGAGGTACTCGGCGTACTGGGCCGCCGAACCCTTGTGCCCGTGCGCGGCCACGATCAACGCGTTGCCGACCGCGCACCCGTGGGGTTCGTAGGCCAGGCCGGTGGCCCGCTCACCGTCGACCGGCACCGAGATCGGCTGGGTCACGACCGCGCACGCCTGGGTCGCGGCGGCGGGCGCCCCGGCCAGCAGCGTCGCCGTCAACGCCGGTAACAGCACCCCGGCCAGGAAGCTCACTGCGCGTCTGCTCATCCTTCGAATATTCCACGGCGCGGGCCACATTCGCAGGAACCGGGCCGGAGCGGCTCAGGGGTGTCGGATCCGGCGGCTAGCATCCGGGCCATGTATTCGATCAGTACCGCGCAGCGCCGCGCCCGGATCGGCGTCCGGCACCGGCTCGCCGATCCGCACCGCGGCTCCGATCCGGGTGAGATCACGCGGTCGATGGTGGTCCTGCATGCCACCGATCCGGCCACCGTGCACCTTTCGGTGGCGGCCCGTGGTCGCGACCTGGGTCCCGTGCAGGTGGAGCACGCGCTGTACGAGGACCGGTCGCTGGTACGGATGCTGGCGATGCGGCGCACCATGTTCGTCGCGCCGGTCGATCTGGTACCCGTGCTGCACGCGTCCTGCGGTGCCGAGCTCGCGGCCAAACAGCGCCGGACCTATGCGCGGTACCTGGAGCAGGCGGGAGTCGGGGCCGGCGATGCCGCCGGCTGGCTCGCCGAGGTCGCCGATCGGACGCATCGGGCGTTGCTGGCCCGCGGCAGCGCCACCGGCGCGCAGTTGAGCAAGGACGTTCCCGAGCTCCGCACGCAGGTCGATACCGCGCCCGAGAAGTCGTATTCGCGACCGTCCAACATCACCAGCTGGGTGCTGGTACTGCTCGGTACCGAGGGCCGGATCGTCCGGGCCCGGCCGAACGGTACCTGGTCGAGCAGTCAGTATTCGTGGGCACCGGTGGAATCCTGGCTGTCGGGCCCACTCGGCGATATCGGGGTCGACCGCGCCCGTAGCGAACTCGTCCGAGCCTGGTTGCGCACCTTCGGCCCGGCGCCGATCGGTGATCTCAAATGGTGGACCGGATGGACGCTGGGACAGGTGCGCAAGGCACTCACCGATATCGAGACCGTCGAAGTCGATCTCGACGGTGCCCCGGGTCTGCTGCTGGCCGACGACCTCGAGCCGGTCGCGGATCCGCCGCCGTGGGCCGCGCTGCTCCCCCCGCTCGATCCGACTCCGATGGGCTGGCAATCGCGGTCCTGGTACCTGGGCGACCATCGGTCGCCACTGTTCGACCGCAACGGCAATATCGGGCCGAGTATCTGGTACGACGGCCGGATAGTCGGCGGCTGGGCACAGCGCAAGGACGGCGAGATCGTGACACGGATCCTCGAGGACATCGGGGCCGACGGCGCCGCGCTGGTCACGGCCGAGGCCGAACGCGCGGCCGGCTGGTTCGGTGCGGTGCGGCCGATTCCCCGGTTCCGCACGCCGCTCGAACGGGAACTCACCGCCTGAGGTAGCCGCAACGAAGTAGATTGTCCGATATGCGGATTCGGCCTTTCGAGGAAACCGACCGGGATGCGTTGCGCGAGCTGTTCGTCCGCGCCGGGGCGGGATCCCCCACCGAAAGCCTCTGGGGTCACCCCGAATCGGAGGCGGCCATCTATCTGGAACCGTATATGGACCATGAGCCGGAGTCGCTGCTGCTCGCCGAGGACGACGGCACGCTCGTCGGCTACCTCACCGGCTGCCTCGACAGCGCGGCCTTCCCGAGCGAGGACCGGCGGATAGCCGATGCCGTCCGGCGGCACCGCCTGGTCCTGCGCCGGCGGCCGGCCGCGTTCTTCGCGCGCAGCGCTTTCGACGCGGCCACGGTGGCACTGCGTCGTGCTCCGTCGGCGGGCGAGATCAGCGATCCGCGCTGGCCGGCCCACCTGCACATCAACGTCGTGCCGGAGGCTCGCGGCACCGGCGCGGCCGACCAGCTGATGGACCGGTGGTTCGAACGGCTGCGATCACACGGCGCACCGGGCTGCCACCTGCAGACGCTGGTCGAGAACCCGCGTGCGGTCCGGTTCTTCGAGCGGACGGGATTCACCCCGTACGGTCCGACGCCGCTGGTACCCGGTGTGCGGTACGCGGGCGGGCGGGTCCATCAGCGCACCATGATTCGCGACTGCTGATCGCGCGGCGGGCGTCGGGGCCGACGGACGTCCGGTGCGGTTCCCGGGGACCGGCCCTCCGCCTGCGGCCGGTCTGCGCGTGGTTCAGCTCCTTGCGACTGCCGCGGCGCCGGTCCGCGGGCCCGCCCGGTGATCATCTGCCGGTGTGATCGTCCAGTATCCGGGTGAGCAGGGCGACCAGGGTGCGACGCTCGGCGCCGGACAGGGCGGCGAGCAATTCGTCCTGCGCCGAGTCCAGCCGGCGATCCAGTTCGGCGAGGTGTTCGGCACCCGGTTCGGCGAGGGTGACGATATTGCGACGGCGGTCGGCGGGGTCCGCCTCCCGCACCGCGAATCCCCGGGCCACCAGTTCGTTCAGCACCGCCACGATATCGCTGCGATCGATCCCGGTGCGGCGACCGAGCTCGGCCTGGCTCGCCGGACCGCCTTCCCGGAGCGTGGTGAGCACGGCGTAGTGGTACCGCCGTGATCCGGTATCGGCCAGCGCCTGCTCGGTGGCCCGGTCGGCCAGTAGCGCGGTCTGGTTGATCAGTCGCGTCGGCAGCGAGCGAAGCCTGCCGGGGACGTCCTCGTGCGCGATCTTCATACCGGAAATGTAGCAAGCAATTGTTGGCAATCCCCACAAGTTGCTATATCGTTGGCTATACCAACATTGGTATAGCCAACAGATAGTGGAGGGCTTCCGCCGTGAATTTCCGTAGCCGCCAGATATCCCTGACCATCCTCGCCGCCATCGTCGCGGGCGCGATCGGCGCAGCCGGAGCGCACGCCACCACCGATCGTCCCGCGCGCGGACTGCACGAACTCACCGACCGCACCGAACTCACGGCCCTCGTGGACCGCCTGGCCGGGGCGCTGGACGCCGGAGATCTCGAACAGTTCCGCACGATCTACACCGCCGACGCCACCGCTCGCACCCCGGGCGGCGAGGCGACCGGCCGCGACGCTCTGATCGCACAGGCAGCCCGTAACCATTCCCCGGACAAAGTGATCCAGCATTTCGTCAGCAATATCGCAATCGACCTGGATACCGATACCGCCGAGATCCGGGCGAACCTGCTCGCCGTGTTCGCCCCCGCCGCCACCGGCACCGCCCTGCCGAACCCCGGTTTCACGCTGGGTGAGGTCTACCGCTTCTCCGCGCGGCGCCTGCCCGAGGGCTGGCGGCTGACCCGGGTGCACTCGACACCGGTCTGGTCGGTCGGCACCCGGTTCTGATCGAATCATCGGCGCCCGCGAACCCGGTCAGCCGACGGCCCACGGGGCGTGGACCAGCGCCTCCGAGTCCCCGTCGGCGAGCTCGATATCGAACACTTCGGCGAGGACCTTCGGCAATTCGGTGAGCCCGAGTTCCCGGGAGTCGCTCGACCCGTCCGGATACTCGGTGGTCAGGGTGCGACCGTCCAGCGTGTGATGCACCCCGGGCAGGAACCGCTGGACGAACGGCCGCTGGGTGAACGGGGAACGCGGCGAGGTGGCGACGAAATGGTTGCCCACCTCGTAATCGATCCGGTATTGCGGGTTCGTCGTGAAGGTGTAGCGGTCGACCCAGCCCTCCCGCGCGAACTGATGCAGTACCCACCGGTCGGCACCCAGTTCGCCCGGGGTGCGTTCGAGCCGGAACCGCCAGCCGCCGAGCCGGAACTCGCCGGGCTCGTCGACGAGGGCATACGGTTCGGACGGTCCGGCGCCGAACCCCACATCGGCCAGCCATACGCGGTCGTCGTCGGCGACGGTGACCCGCAGCAGCGCGTGGGTGGCCGGACGGAGACCACCCGAACCCATGGTGACCCGGCCGGAAAGGCCGGTGACGCCGAACCCGAATCGTTCCAGTGCCGCCGCGAACACGGTGACGTTCTCGTAGCAGTAACCCCCACGCCGCCGCCGGATCAGTTTGTCCTGCAGGGTTTCCAGATCCAACGGAACCGGCCGCCCCAGCACCGCCTCCAGATTTTCGAACGGTACGGCGGTCGTGTGCGCGGCGACCAGATCGCGCAGCACGGACAAGGTCGGGGTGCGCGGGCCGGTATATCCGATCCGCGCCAGATACGCGTCCAGATCCAATGCGTCGCCGTTCCAGTGACAGGCGGCATCCGCGGGCTTCGACATCAGCATCCCTCTTTCGTCCGGGTCCGACACGAGCAACCGCGCGAGCTCCGCGGATGTTCCGCACCGCCCGGTCCGCCATCGCCGACCGGCAGCCGGTCGGCGGCTGTGCGCTTTCCTGGAGGAAGTCGCACGGTCTCAGACGTGCAATGCCCTCCGTATCTCATCGGCCGATGCCGGGTTACCGGCGGCGATGAACTTCTCACGCCGATCCATGGCTCGACCGATGGTCGATATCGACCCCAGGTCGTAACCCGGTCACCGCCGCCGCTCGAGGCATCGATGAAGTCTCGTTGCCGGGCGAGCGGTGCGAACCGCTGCGCGGGACGCTTGAGGTAGTCGGTGACCAGTGCCTCGGACAAGCTTGCGGGGTGCCGAATGACAGATGGGACACATCAGCGCAACGGGCACCACGCTTCGAATTCCGGCGACTCGGCCGGCGACGCGTCCACCGAGATACCCGGCCGCAGCGGGTTGCCACCGCTTCCGGGCAGATCGCCGATCGTCAACCATGTCCCAGCGAGGTTTCCTACCCCTGCGACCGCGACCGATCCAACGAGATCACCGTGCTGAGGCGGATCATGGATCGGGGACGGTATCCGCCTCTCCTGAAACCCGAGTGATCCGAATGTGGCCACATCCAGCGCAAACGATTGTGCTCGTACCGCTACATATCGAGGCCGAGGTCGAGTACCCGAACCGAATGGGTCAGGGCCCCGACCGCCAGGAAATCGACCCCGGTACGGGCGTAACCGGCGGCCATGTCGAGAGTGAGGCCACCGGAGGATTCCAGCTTCGTGCCCGGAGCGGTGGCGTTGCGGCGCTGGACCGCGGCCTGGGTCTGCCAGAGCGGGAAGTTGTCCAGCAGGACCAGCGCGACGTCCTCACCGAGTACCGCGTCGAGCTGGTCGAGATCGTCGACCTCGACCTCGCAGTCGATATCCGGTGCGGCGGTGCGCACGGCGCGCAGCGCCTCGACCACCGATCCCGCGGCGGCGACATGGTTGTCCTTGATCAGAGCGGCGTCGCCCAGGCCCATCCGGTGGTTCACCCCGCCACCGGCCCGGACCGCGTACTTCTGCAGGCCCCGCAGGCCCGGCAGCGTCTTGCGGCTGTCCCGGATCCGGCAGCCGGTGCCGTCGACCGCGTCCACCCAGGCGGCGGTGGCGGTGGCGATTCCCGACAGGTGACACATGAGATTGAGCATGGTGCGTTCGGCGGTGAGCAGGCCGCGGGTCGGTCCGACCAGGCCCAGGACCGTTTCACCGGGGGCGATCCGGGTGCCGTCGGGAACCCGGTCGGTGACCTCGTAGCTTCCGGCCCCGATCACCTCGTCGAGAACGAGCAGGCCGATATCGATACCGGCGACAGTCCCCGGCTGCCGGGCCACGACCGCCGCTTTCACCACCGCGTCCGCGGGGACGGTGGCCGTGGTGGTGATATCGGGCCCGTAGCGCAGATCTTCGTCCAGCGCCGTCCGGATGACACCGCGCACTTCGTCGAGATCCAGACCGGGATCCAATGTCATTGCCTTCTCCTCGTTTACGATTCGCCTCGGGCGGTTCCGTGGGGGCGGCCCCGATCGGACGACGGGTCGGCGGCGCGTGCCGGCGTCCCGGTTATCATGACGGCGTCGTCAGCGTGGTGGGTTCGGTGACCACTCGCGGTGCGCCCCGATCGTCGAGTCGCAGCACGGTCGAACGGGCGGCGCTCGGCACCGAACGCGGATGATCCGAGCGGGTATGGCAGCCGCGGCTCTCCGTCCGTACTCGCGCTGCCAGCAGCAGCGCCCGGGCCGTCACGGTGAGCGCGGCGTCCTCGAATCGGGCCACGAGATCGCGGGCGGTGCGGGCGGCACCCGCCCCGGGTGTCACCGCACCGGGCACGGCCTCGAGCGTCCGCGCCGCTCGTGCGAGACCGGCACCGGCACGGACGACCGAGGCGTGATCGGTCATGGTCTGCTGCAGGACGGTCCGGTCGACCGCCGGGCGGATCGTCGCCGAGCCGACCGCCACGTTCGCGGGTTCGCCGAGACGCTCCAGTGCCGCGAGCCCGGCCCGCTCACCCATCACCAGGCCTTCGAGCAGGCTGTTGGAGGCCAGGCGGTTGGCGCCGTGCAACCCGGTGCGCGCGACCTCACCGGCCGCGTAGAGCCCGGGTACCCCGGTGCGTCCGTGCAGATCGGTGTGGACACCGCCGCACTGATAGTGCGCCGCGGGGGCCACGGGTATCAGTTCACGGCGCGGATCGATCCCCGCGGCGCGGCAGGACATGGTGATGGTCGGAAAACGCCGGGTGAATTCGGGGACGTCCCGGGCATCCAGGTACACATGATCGTCACCGAGCAGCCGCATCCGGGCGGCGATGGCCCGTGACACCACATCCCGTGGCGCCAGATCGCCGCGCGGATGCACGCCCGCAGTCACCGACTCGCCCCGCGAATCCACCAGCCGCGCACCTTCACCGCGCACCGCCTCGCTGATCAGCGGCTGCCTTCCGAAACCGTCGGGCGTGTAGAGAACGGTGGGGTGGAACTGCACGAATTCCAGATCCGCCACCGCCGCGCCGGCCCACAGTGCCAGCGCGACGCCGTCGGCGGTGGCGCCGACCGGATTGGTGCTCAGCGCGTACAACTGGCCGAACCCGCCGGTGGCCAGCAGCACCGCGGGCGCGTGCACCGCACCGACACCCCGATCCGAGACCGCGAGGACGCCCTGGACACCGGTGGCGTCGGTGACGATCTCGAGTACCGCCGTGCCGAACAGCACGGGTAATCCGGCTGCCGACAGCGCCCGCTGCACCTCCGCGCCGGTGGCATCGCCCCCGGCATGGATGATGCGGCGCGTACTGTGCCCGCCTTCCCGGGTCCGGGAGACCTCCCCGTCCCGGCCGAGGTCGAATACCGCGCCCAGGTCGGTGAGGGCGGCCACTGCATCCGGTCCGCTTTCGACAATGGAACGTACCGCGTCGGAATCGCACAGGCCGCCACCGGCGCCGAGAGTGTCGGCGACGTGGGAATCCACCGAGTCCCCGTGTGGCGCGACCACGGCGATGCCGCCCTGCGCGTATTGGGTGGCGGTATCGGCCGGGCCGCCCTTGCTCAGGATCAGCACCCGCAGTCCGGCTCGCGCGGCGGCCCGGGCCGCGGTGAGCCCGGCGACCCCGCCGCCGATCACGACCAGGTCGGCGCTTGTCTCCCACTTCCGATCCAGTTCATCGGTCATCACGTACTCCGCACCGGTCGAACCGAGGTCACTTCCGGGCCCGCGTCATTCCCCGCCGCCGGGGTTACCGATCTCGATCATCCGCTGCACCGAATGCCGGGCCAGTGCCGCGGTCTCGGGGTCGACGTGGACCTCGTCGCGGTTCTCTTCGAGGCAGCGCAGCAGCGCGGCCGGGGTGATCATCTTCATGTACTTGCAGGCGGCGCGGTCGTTGACTGCCTGGAAATCGATTCCCGGGGCGGCTTTGCGCAACTGGTGCAGCATGCCGACCTCGGTCGCGACCAGCACCTGACTGGATTTGGCGGCCCGCGCGGCGTCGATCATGCCGCCGGTCGACAGGATGTGCACCCGGTCGGCCGGGAATTCGCCCGCACCGGCCAGATACAGCGCCGAAGTGGCGCAACCGCATTCGGGGTGCACGAACAGTTCGGCGTCGGGGTGGGCGCGCGCCTGCTCGTTGAGCTCGTCACCGTTGATCCCGGCGTGCACATGGCATTCACCCATCCAGATGTGCATGTTCTCGCGACCGGTCTCGCGCTTCACATGCGCGCCGAGGAACTGGTCGGGCAGGAAGAGCACTTCGCGATCCGGATCGATCGAGGCGACCACGTCCACAGCGTTCGAGGAGGTGCAGCAGATATCGGTGAGCCCCTTCACCGCGGCAGTGGTGTTCACGTAAGAAACCACCACCGCTTCCGGGTGTTCGGCCTTCCATTCGCGCAGTTCCTCGGCCGTGATCGAATCCGCCAGCGAGCAGCCCGCGCGCTCGTCGGGGATCAGCACGGTTTTCTCCGGGCTGAGGATCTTGGCGGTCTCGGCCATGAAGTGCACACCGCAGAAGACGATCGTCTCCTCGGGCGCTTCGGCCGCGATCCGGGACAGTGCCAGCGAATCCCCGACGTGGTCGGCCACGTCCTGGATTTCGGGCAGCTGGTAATTGTGCGCGAGAATGGTGGCGTTGCGCTGGCGCGCAAGACGTTTCACCTCGGCCGCCCATTCCGGTGTCGCCTCGACCCCGGTGTAGCCGGCCGGCCCGTCGCTGATCCGCTCCCGCAGTGCGGTACCCGGCGCCGGGGCCAAATCTGCTCCCATCGTCGCCATGGTCGCTCCTTCCTCCGTGCGATCGTCGTCTCTGCCGATTCGCACTCACCAGGTTTTCGACTTATGATCGAAAACGTGGACCAGTTTAGCACCATCCATGAATCGCTCACCGCAGTGTTCCAGGTTCGCCGCTTCCCCGCCGTCATCCCCGCAGGTGAGAGCACTGCGAGCGTGCGCAGTCGTCGCCCGCACCGCCAACAGCGGGAACTCGCGGTCCTACTGTGGCAGCGGGCGCTGGACCCTCAGCGCGGCACCTGGTCGCTACCGGGCGGCCGGTTGCGCAACGACGAGGACCTCGACACCTCGGCGCGCCGGCAGCTGGCCGAGAAGGTGGACGTCCGCGAGGTGGACCACCTCGAACAGCTGTCGGTGTTCAGCGCCCCCGACCGTGTCCCGGGACCGCGCCGGATCGCCTCGGCCTACCTCGGCCTGGTCCCGCTCACCGCCGATCCACAACTCCCCGACGACACCTCCTGGCACCGGGTGGCCGCGCTGCCGGAGATGTCGTTCGACCACGGCACGGTCGTCGAACACGCCCGGGCCCGCCTCGCCGCCAAACTGTCCTACACCAATATCTCGTTCGCCCTGGCACCCGATCGGTTCACCATGTCCACTCTGCGGGAAATCTATTGCGCTGCACTGGGTTACGACGTCGATACGACGAACCTGCAACGTGTCCTCACCCGGCGCAAGGTCATCACCCCCACCGGTGACACCGCGGCTCCCGGCCGCGCGGGCGGGCGGCCCGCCTCGGTGTACCGGTTCAGCGATTCCGACCTGCGTGTCACCGACGAATTCGCCGCACTACGCCCCCGCGCCTGACCGGAGCCGATTCCCGACCGCCGACGCGGCGCTACACCCGGCCGGAGCGGATCAGGTCCGCAGATCGGGACGCGGCACCGGTTTCGTTTCCGGATGCCGCACCGAGCGATCCAGCGGCCAGGCGATCAGTTCGATCACCCAGAACAGCAGCAGGAACACCGTGACCACGACCGTGGGAATCACCAGGAACACCAGGGAGAGCACCGCGACCACGGTGCACACCGCGAAGGCGGCCGGCGAGATCCCCTGCAACCGGCTGCCGAAACGCACCGCGGTCCACATCATCCACCGGCGCGGTAGCGATACCGCGCATTCGCGCAGGGCCCGGCGGAACAGGCCGTCGGCGTCGACCTTGCTCACCAGTCCCGAGCGCAGCAGATAGTCGTGCAGGATCGCCGCCCGCGTGTACACGCCGTACCGCGGTATCAGCCACACCACCGGACGCGGTACCGAGGCGAAATCGGTACGGAAGCCGACCGGTACCTCGAAATGCTCCGCCGCACCCGCGTAGCCCAGCGGCTCGCGGACCGTCCAGAACGTCCCATCGATCTCCTCGACCACGAGCGCACTGGTGAACCCCACGACGTCCTCTCCCTGCCGGCCGGATCCGGTCAGCCTACGACCGCCCGGGACGACACGCGCATCCGGACGGGATCCCGGCCCACCCACCGGGACTCCGGGATGTTCACGAAATGGTCGGGGCCGCTACATGATCCCGCCCCGTACGCCAACGCCGGACGCGATTCGCCGGGCGTCAGTGCGCCGGGTTCGGTGGGCCCTCCGGCGGCGCGCCGGCCTGTCCGCCGGACCCGGTCGCGGCACCGGCCCGGGCCGGATCACCGGTGGTCGCGCCATCGGGCGGGACCGGCCGGTACGACCCGTCTCCCGGCTCCGGATCGGCGTAGGGCTGGGGCCGGGTTTCGCCGAACGGGCTCATGAACCCGGTTCCCAGATCCTCCGCCGGACTGAGCCCGGCCAGGATCAGAATCACCAGGCCCGCCATCAACGGCTGCACCACCAGCGCGAACTGACTGCCCAATTCCACGGGCAGCGCAACGATCCGGCCGACCGCCGGATCATCCGGGCGCGGATTGTCCAGATCGACGACCAGATTCCCGATCCACGCCATGAGCCATGCTCCGGCCACCGAACCCAGCACCAGTCCCGCACCCTGGATGGGACCGCGCATACGGCGCCACCGCCACGCGGCGATCGCGGACAGGAAACCGGTCACCGCTCCGGCGCCGGCGAACAGTGCCGTCGCGTCGAACCGGTGCAGACTCTCCCCGACCAGTGCGGCACCGCGACCGGGTTCGACCACCAGTACCCGTTCGGTGGGCGCCAGCAGCCCCCACAGTGCGCCGACCACCAGACTCACCAGCACCACCACGAGCAACAGGACGAGGGCGGCCCGTAGCTCGCGGCGCGTCCCGGCGCGACTCCCACCGGGCATCGCTACCGCCTCTCCAGGTTCGCGGAATCGATCAGACCGTGCCGCGAGCATTTCGCCCACCAGCCGTCGGGGTCGATCTGCACGATCATCCGGCGGCCGCACTGTTCGCAGAACCGCGGCGGTTCCAGTCCCAGCTCCACCGCCCGGGCGATCGGTTCGTCGAGCCCGGGCCCGGCAGGCCGGCCCGTGAACGGGTTGTAGCGCGCGTCCATATCGCCGACAGTACTCACGGGTTCGGCCTTTCCCCGGCTGACGTCGCCGATCAGAAGGTCTCGTTGAGTGCCTTGATGGGCATTTCGAGCTCGCCCAGCAGGTCCAGATCCTTTTCGGCGGGACGTCCGAGCGTGGTGAGGTAGTTGCCCACGATCACCGCGTTGATCCCGCCGAGGATGCCCTGGCGGGCGCCGAGATCGCCGAGGGTGATCTCCCGGCCGCCCGCGAACCGCAGCAGGGTGCGGGGCAATGCGAGACGGAACGCCGCGACCGCGCGCAGCGCGTCGGCGGCCGGGAGGACCTCGAGGTCACCGAAAGGTGTACCCGGACGCGGGTTCAGGAAGTTCAGCGGGACCTCGTCGGGATCGAGCTCGGCCAGGTCGGCGGCGAATTCGGCACGCTGCTCCAGAGTTTCGCCCATACCGAGGATGCCGCCACAGCAGACCTCCATCCCGGCCGCGCGCACCATCCGCAGGGTGTTCCAGCGTTCCTCCCAGCTGTGTGTGGTGACGACGTTGGGGAAGTAGGACCGCGCGGTTTCCAGGTTGTGGTTGTAGCGGTGCACACCCATCGCGGCCAGCCGGTCGACCTGGTCCTGGGTGAGCATGCCCAGCGAGCAGGCGACCTGGATGTCGACCTCGTTGCGGATCGCCTCGACACCGGCGGCCACCTGGGCCATCAGCCGCTCGTCGGGCCCGCGCACCGCGGCCACGATGCAGAATTCGGTGGCACCGGTCTTGGCGGTCTGCTTGGCCGCCTCCACCAGACTCGGGATATCCAGCCAGGCCGCGCGTACCGGCGACTGGAACAGGCCCGATTGGGAGCAGAAGTGGCAGTCCTCCGGGCACCCACCGGTCTTGAGACTGATGATGCCCTCGACCTCCACCTCGGGTCCGCACCATTTCATCCGTACTTCGTGGGCGAGTTCGAGCAATTCTTCGAGGCGGTCGTCTTCGAGGCGCAGGACGGCGAGCGTCTGCTCCCGGGACAGGCCGATCCCCCGGTCGAGCACCTGCTCGCGGGCGACAGCCAGTACGTCCTCGACGGTGACGGCGGTTTCGGAGTTCCTCACGGGTGCCCGGTTCACTGGCGGATCCCTTCGTCCGGCGGGTTTCCTGGTCCCGGCCTTCGCGGAACCCAGAACTTGAACAGTGTTCAAGGCAGGGTAGCGCCAAAGCTTGAACGGTGTTCAGGCTGGGGTAGCGTCGAGAGGAACCGCCGCCAGACCGGGAGGGACTCCACCGTGCAGCTACACCGGGACGACGTCGTGGACGGCGCCGTCGCCATCCTCGACCGGTACGGTCTGGCCGACCTCACCATGCGCCGCCTCGCCGGGGCGCTGAAGGTCCAGCCCGGCGCGCTGTACTGGCATTTCCCGAACAAGCAGGCCCTGCTCGGCGCGGTGGCCGACCGGATCCTCGCACCGATGGAGCAGCCGGTGCGCGCCGGCGACTGGGCGGGCGCGCTCGCCGAGTTGGCCCACCGGCTGCGCGACTGCCTGCTCACCTACCGCGACGGCGCGGAACTGGTCTCGGCCACCTACGCCTCCCGCCTGACCACCAGCAAGGGCCGGGAACGCCTGGCGGCCGCCGTCATCCGGGCCGGTATCCCCCGCGACGAGGCCGAACTCGCCGCGTACACACTGCTGTACTACGTGCTCGGCCATACGGTCGACGAACAGTCCCGGATGCAGATGGACTCGGCCGGCGCCCTCGCCGGCGATTCCGGCACGCTGGTCGAATCCGAGGATCCGACCAGCCGCTTCGATTTCGGTCTTCAGCTGTTCACCGCTGGAATCCGGCACCGGCTCGGCGCCGATATCCGCTGACGCGCAGGGCCGGTTTCCGGCACCGATCGGGACACCGGCGACAACCTTGAACACCGTTCAAGTATGGTGCCCACGTGACCTCCGATCCGCTGGCCTGGCTCGACGACCGCGCCGCCGCGCGCGAGACCGCCGGACTACGCCGCCGCCTACGGCCGCGTACGGCCACCTCGACGAGCCTGGATCTGGCTTCCAACGACTACCTCGGACTGGCCCGGCACCCCGAGGTGATCGCGGGTGCCCTCGAGGCGGTGAACCGGTGGGGCGCGGGGTCCACCGGTTCCCGGCTGGTCACCGGCACGACAACCGAACACGAGCTGCTCGAAGCCGAACTCGCCGAATTCACCGGGTTCGCGGCGGGGCTGGTGTTCGCCTCCGGCTACGCCGCCAATCTGGGTGCCGTCACCGCCCTGGCCGGGCGGGGATCGCTGATCGTCTCCGACGCCGGCTGCCACGCCTCACTGGTGGACGCCTGCCGGCTCTCCCGGGCGCGGGTGGAGATCGCTCCCCATCGCGATATCGGCGCGGTGCAACGGCTGCTGGCCACCCGCGCCGAGGAGCGGGCGCTGGTGCTCACCGATTCGGTGTTCAGCGCCGACGGTGACCTCGCGCCGCTGGCCGGACTCCACCGGGTGACCCGCGCGCACGGTGCGGTACTGCTGGTCGACGAGGCCCACGGACTGGGTGTACGGGGGACCGGCGGGCGCGGACTCGTCCAGGAGTCCGGCCTGGCAGGCGAACCCGATGTGGTCGTGACCGGCACCCTGTCGAAAGCCCTCGCCGCCCAGGGCGGGGTGGTACTGGGCGGCGAACGGGTGCGCGCCCACCTGATCGATACGGCCCGCACCATGATCTTCGATACCGGTCTGGCGCCCGCGGCGGTGGGCGCGGCGCGCGCGGCCCTACGGATCCTGCGCCGCGACCGGGAACTGCCGCGACGGGTACTCGACCGGGCCGGTGAGATCGCCCGGATCGCCGGTGTTCCCACTCCCGATTCGGCGGTCGTGCCGGTGATCCTGGGCGAGCCACGGATCGCCTACGAGGCCGCCGTAGCCTGTCGCGAACAGGGCCTCGAAGTCGGCTGTTTCCGGCCGCCGTCGGTACCCGAGGGCACCTCGCGATTGCGGATCACCGCCCGCGCCGACCTGTCCGCCACCGACCTCGCCACCATCGATTCCGTGCTGACACCGGTCCTGTCCCGCGCCCGCAGCACCGGGGTGGTAGCGGTATGAACCTGCTCTTCGTCACCGGAACCTCCACCGAGGTAGGCAAAACCGTCACCACCGCCGCCCTGGCCGCGGTGGCCCGCGCCGCCGGACTCGAGGTCGCCGTCTGCAAACCGGCCCAAACCGGTGTGGGCGCGACCGAACCCGGCGACCTCGCCGTCGTATCCGCGCTCGCCGGAGTGACCCGGACCGCCGAACCGGCCCGCTACCCCGAACCGCTGGCCCCCGATACCGCCGCCCGCCGCTGCGGCGCCCCACTGCTCACCCTGGCCGAAACCGCCGCCGCGATAGCGGAGCTCCGATCCGCCGACCTGGTGCTGGTGGAGGGTGCCGGGGGGCTGCTGGTGCGGCTGGGTGAATTCACCCTCCTCGACCTCGCCCGGGAAATGTCGGCGCCGGTGCTGGTGGTCGCCGCGCCGGGGCTCGGCACGCTCAACCACAGCGAGCTCACCACCTGGGCCCTGCGGCAGGCCGGTGTGGAATGCGCCGGACTGGTGATCGGCTCGTGGCCCGCACAGCCCGACCTGGCCACGCGGACCAACCGGACCGATCTGCCCCGGGTCACCGGCACGCCGCTGGTGGGCTCCGTTCCGGCGGGGGCGGGCGCGTGGAATCCGCGGCGCTTCCGGGCAGCGGCCCCGGACTGGTTCGACCGGCAGTGGGCGCATCGCCGCCTCGGAAGCACCGGTACCGACCCGGAGATTCACCCGTCGGCCGGGGCATTCGCTCCCTAGAGTTCGGGAATGGCCGCGATCGGAATCCCCCGCCGCCGGCCGGAAAGGCATGGCATGCGCCCGGACCCGCCGACCGAACCCGATCCGGCCGATGCCGCGACCGCTCCGCTGTGGCGGGCGGTGCAGGCCTTCCGGCTGGTCACCCTGCTGTACGCGGTCGGACAGCAGATCGCCTCCGTGCAGTACTACGAGAACCAGCGGCTGAGCTGGGTTTTCATCGCGCTCATGGTGCTCTGGTCCGGAGTTTCGGCGCTGTTGCTCGCCCAGTGGCACACGCCCGAGACGGTGCGGACCCGGACGCTGGTGGTCGTCGGCGACCATCTCGTGGTCCTCGGCCTGATCGCGGCGACGCCGCTGGTCGCCGATTACCAGTGGTATCACGGGCATCAACCGCTGCCCACCACCATGTGGTCGGCCAATGCGGTGATCTCGGCCGCGATCCTGCGCGGACCGGTGGCGGGAGTGACCTCCGGGCTGATCGTCGCGGCCGCCATCATCACCATGCGACAGCAGTGGGGGCAGGACGTCTGGGCCGATGCGACCGCGCCGGTACTGGTCTCGGTGGGCCTCGCGCTGGGCCTGGCGGCGAACACCGCGCGGCGCGCCCAGGAACAACTCCAGCGCGCGGTCCGGCTCACCGCGGCGGCCGAGGAGCGCGAACGACTGGCCCGGCAAGTACACGACGGCGTCCTGCAGATCCTCTCCTACATCAGGCGGCGCGGAAACGCGATCGGCGGACCGGCCACCGAACTTGCCCAGCGGGCCGGGGAACAGGAGATCGCGCTGCGGCGGCTCATCTCCGAACAGAGCGCCCCGGCCTCCACCGATACCACCACCGTCGACCTGCGCCCGCTGCTCACCGCGCACGCCACACCGGATGTGGTGGTCTCCACGCCGGGCGACCCGGTGCGGCTCGGCCGCTGGACCGCCGACGAGATCGCCGCCGCCGTCGCGGCGGCACTCACCAATGTGGCATTACACGCGGGTCCCGCGGCCCGGGCGTTCGTCCTGCTGGAGGACACCGGCACGGAACTCATCGTGAGCGTGCGCGACGACGGTGTCGGTATCGCGCCCGGCCGGCTCACCGAGGCCGAACACGAAGGCCGGATGGGGGTGTCGCGCTCGATCAGCGGACGGATCGCGGCCCTGGGCGGCACCGCCGAACTGCTCACCGCGGCAACCGCCGGCGAGGGCACCGAATGGGAGTTCCGTATCCCGCGCGGCTGAGACACCGCCGATCACTGCCCCGGCCGAATCGGCGGTTCTGGCAGTATGAGGACGCCCGAACACAGAAGGAGCGTCGGTGACCGGACAAGACGCGGAGACGATCTCGGTGATGGTCGTCGACGACCATCCGATCTGGCGAGAAGGCGTATCCCGCGATCTCACCGAGGCCGGCTTCCGGGTGGTCGCCACCGCCGAGAGCGCCGCGGCCGCCGCGCGCCGCGCGGCCGCCGCCCGGCCACAGGTGGTGCTGATGGATATGCACCTGCCGGACGGTAACGGCGCCCCGGCCACCGCCGAGGTACTGCGGGTATCCCCGGAGAGCCGGGTGCTGGTGCTCTCGGCCTCGGGTGAACGCGACGATGTACTGGACGCGGTGAAAGCCGGAGCGTCCGGATACCTGGTCAAGAGCGCCTCCGCCGCCGAACTCGTCGCCGCGGTCCGGGCGACCGCCGCCGGGCAGGCGGTGTTCACCCCCGGTCTCGCCGGACTGGTGCTGGGTGAGTACCGCCGGATCGCCACTGCCCCGGCCGATCCCGGTGAACCGCACCGGCCCGCGCTCACCGATCGGGAGACCGAGGTGCTGCGCCTTGTCGCGAAAGGCCTGTCCGCCAGGCAGATCGCCGCCCGGCTGGATCTGAGTCACCGGACGGTCGAGAACCACGTGCAGGCCACCCTGCGCAAACTACAGCTCGCGAACCGAGTCGAACTCACCCGCTACGTGATCGAGCAGGGCCTCGACGACTAGCGCGGCACCCGGCCGGGCGGCGCACGGAGTGCGCTCGGGCCCCTTCGCACCGGACCCCGGCGGATTCCGTGATACCGCCCGGCCGGGAACGTTCGCGGCCACGCTCGACCGCGCCACGGTCGGCGGCCACCGGAAATCGGGT
Organism: Nocardia sp. NPDC001965; assembly: GCF_053594175.1. Taxonomy (NCBI): domain Bacteria; kingdom Bacillati; phylum Actinomycetota; class Actinomycetes; order Mycobacteriales; family Nocardiaceae; genus Nocardia; species Nocardia sp. NPDC001965. Next base: position 37,259 of record NZ_JBSFDZ010000013.1, on the reverse strand, counting down.
AGATCCCGGCCCCGGCCCGAGTAGTCCTACTCATCCGTCCGACCCGTGTGCGGCCGACCATCGAATCATGACGACTTCGATCGATCCGGCGCTGGTCGCCCGCCTGTCCGGCGAGTTCACCACCATGGCCGGAGATTTCACCGCGCTCGGCGGTCAGCTGAGCACTCTCGGCCGTGATCTGGAGGATCTGCACCGGCAGGTGCGCGCGGCGGCCCCGGCGCGATCGGACGCGGCGGCTACCGGCATCACCGCCGGGCCGTCGACCGAACCCGGTACCGCGACTCCGGCGACTCCGGCGACGGAAACTACCGGATCCGCCCCCGCACCGGCCGCGGCGGGGACGCCCGGTGCGGGGGCCACCCCGGCACCGGGGCACCGCGTTCCACCAGCGGGTGCGACGCCGGTTCCCCCCGGCCACGCCCCGTGGGGTGTCCCGGCGCCCGGTGCTCCTCGGCAGTCGTGGCCGGTTCCGCCGCCGCACAGCAGATATGCCGGGGCATACCCGATTCACCCGGACCGGCCGCCCGCACCACCCCGTCCGCCCGGCCGTCCGGCCGTACCCCGCACGCCGTGGTGGCAACGCGAGGGCGTGATCAGCCGGCTGCTCGCGGTCGCGGGTGTGGCGGTGACCCTCATCGGAGTCGTGATGTTGCTGGTGCTGGCCGCTCAGGCCGGTATCTTCGGGCCGGTCCCGCGGGTGATCGCCGGGGCCGCGTTCTCGGCTGCCCTCGTCGGAGCCGGTATGCGGGTCTACCGGCGCACCGGCGGCCGGGTCGGCGGGATCGCGCTGGCCGCTACCGGTTTCGCGGGCGCCTACCTGGATGTCGTCGCGACGACCACGATCTACGACTGGCTGCATCCGGTACCGGGCTTCGCGGTCGCACTCGGGGTGGCGGCTGCCGGGTTGGGCCTGGCGGTGCAATGGCGCGCCCAGTCGCTGGCGGTTCTCGTCGTCGGCGCAGCGGCGGTGCTGGCGCCGTTCGTGAGCACCGAACTGTCGCTGCTCGCGTTCCTGATCGTGCTCCAATTGGCCTGTGTACCGGTGCAATACCGGCACGACTGGCCGTATCTGCACCTCGTGCGCACCGTCCCGGCCGTCCTCGCGACCCAGATCGCCGTCGTCGCCGCGGCGATCGGCACAGACGACCCCGGCCGATCGATCCTGGTCCTGGTGGCGGCGGTCGCGATCGCCACGGTCGGTCTGGCGGGTACGGTGCTCGTGGTCCGGCAGTGGCCCGGCGATATCGTCGCCACCCTGACCTGCGCCCTGGCCACCACACCGTTGCTCGCCGCCCCCGCGCTGTTCGGTCCACCGGCCGCGACGGTGATCTCATCGGTGTACGCGGTCGTACTACTGGCTCTTGCCGCGACCCCGTTACTGCCGAAGATCGGCGATATCGCCCGCATCCCGGGTCATACGGCCACGGTCGCGGCCGTCGCGGGTTCTTTCGCCCTGTTGGAGACCTGCTGGGGTGTGACCACCGAGGCCACGCTGCCACTGGGCCTGTTCCTCGTCGCCGGCTGCCATCTGACGATCGCGGGCCGCACCCACAACCGGGTGGCGGCGGCGCTGGGCGCCGGGTACGCCGCCCTCGGTGGCCTCGCGTTCCTCGTGATCGCGGGACCGGGCACGCTGGCGGACGAACGGATCGCCGTCGGTGAACTGTCGGCCGGTACCGCGGCCTCGGCGGTCGCCGGACTCGCGGTGGTCGCGGTGGCGTTGTGGGGGTCGGGCCGGTTCACCGGGACCGGCGCGCCGCGGCTTCCCGGCGGTCCGGCCGCCGCCGGCACCCGCTCCTCACTGCTGTGGATCGGCGCCAGCCTCGCGGCGCTGTATCTGGTGACCGCGGCCACCGTATCGCTGGGGGTGATCGCCGGTCTCGCCGACGGTTTCGTGGTCGGACACAGTATCGCCACCATCGCCTGGATGGCCGGGGCACTGGCCGCGCTGCTCTACGGTCTGCGTTCGCTGAGCGCGGAGACGCCGACCACCGCCAAGATCGCGCTCGGATCCGGCCTGCTGGTCACGGCCGCGGCGCTGGCGAAACTGTTCCTGTTCGACCTGGCCACCCTCGACGGACTCGTCCGGGTGACGGCGTTTCTCGTGGTCGGTGTGCTCCTCCTCGTCGCCGGGACCCGCTACGCACGGGCGTTCGCCGAAACCGGTACCCGGCACGACGATTCCCGGTCATCGACCGAACCTCGCTGATCGGGCCGGGCCCGGTACCGCCCCCGGTGGCATCCCGCCGCCGGGGGCGGCGGCGGTCGCGGTGCTCAGGAGCCGGTGCGGGCCGCCGCGACCATGGCGGCGGTGACGGTCGCGATATCGGCGGTATCGCTGATGTAGGGCGGCATCGCGTAGATCAGGTTCCGGAACGGTCTGATCCAGGCACCCGCGTCGACGGCGGCCGCGGTCGCCGCTCGCATATCCACCGGCCGCTGCAGTTCGATCACCCCGATACCGCCCAGTATGCGCACCTCGGACACACCCGCGATATCCCGGGCGGGAGCCAGGCCCGCCCGTAATCCGGCACCGATCCGCGCCACCTCACCGCGCCAGTCCCGCGACAGCAGCAGTTCCACCGACGCGACCGCGACGGCACAGGCCAGCGGATTGCCCATGAAGGTCGGGCCGTGCATGAGACCGCCGTGCGCGGCACTGATCGTCTCGGCGATCTCGGCGGTGCACAGGGCCGCGGCGAGTGTCATGTACCCGCCGGTGAGCGCCTTGCCCACACACATCACATCCGGCGAGACGACGGCCTGCTCGGCGGCGAAAAGGGTTCCGGTGCGGCCGAATCCGGTCGCGATCTCGTCGAACACCAGCAGCACCCCGTGCTCATCGCAGAGACGTCGCAGATCGGCCAGGTAGCGGGGGTCGTGCCAGCGCATCCCGCCGGCCCCCTGGACCACCGGTTCCACCACGATCGCCGCCAGTTCGGCCGCGTGCTGCGCCACCGCGGTCTCGAGTTCCCGGACGTAGTCGTCGTGGTAGTCGCGGGGCGGGGCGGGAACGAAGATCTGTTCGGTCAGGACATCGGTCCACAGCGCGTGCATCCCGCCCGCCGGATCGCACACACTCATCGGCGTGAACGTGTCGCCGTGATATCCGCCGCGCCAGGTGAGCAGGCGGCGTTTGCCCGGACGGCCCACCGACCGCCAGTACTGCAGGCACATCTTCACCGCGACCTCCACCGAGACCGAGCCGGAATCGCAGAGGAACACCCGGTCGAGCCCGTCAGGGGTGTGGCGCACCAGTAGTTCGCACAGCCGGGCGGCCGGTTCGTGGGTGAGGCCGCCGAACATCACGTGGCTCATCCGGCGCGATTGCGCCACCAGCGCCTCGTCGAGTACGGGGTGGCGATAGCCGTGCACCGCGGCCCACCACGAGCTCATCCCGTCCACCAGCTCCCGCCCGTCGGCCAGGGTCAGCCGGGTACCCGCGGCCGCGGCGACCACGAGCGGTTCGGTGCTGGGCGGGAAGCCCCCGTAGGGGTGCCATACGTAGCGCGCGTCGAGTTCGGAGATCTGCGCGGCGGTGAGTTCTGCGGGTGCGACGAGCACGGCGGTCCTCCACGTCGTAGTGCGACCGGATCCGGCCGTACGAAACCTTGAACGCCGTTCAAGTTACCAACCCGGGTCTCGGCCCTCACGCCGAACCGTCCAGCACCGCCACCACCCGGGCGAGCAACCGGCGCAACTCCACGGCCCCGGCCTCCCCCACATCCGCCCGGATCCGGTCCTCGATCAGCCGGATCCGCTCCCCGGCCAGCCCGAGAGCCGCCCGGCCGGCCTCCGTGCACACCACCTGCCGGGCGCGCCCGTCCCGGGGGTCGACCCGCCGGTACACCAATCCGGCACGTTCCAGTTGCCCGACCAGTTCGCCCATCGACTGCTGCGTCATGCCCGCGGCCTCGGCCAGTTCGCCGACCCGGGATCCCGCCGGATCCAGATACCGGAACACCGCATAGTGCGCCGGGCGCAGCTCACCGGACAGCCGCGCGCGCAGTTCGCCGTGCAGTTCGGTTTCGACCGCCTTCGTGGCCAGGGTGAGCAGCTTCAGCAGCGAGGGCTGCGGGTGGGTTGACATATCAAGAAGGTTACCTTTCTAATTGACCCATGCCAGACCGGGTCATCACCTTCCGCAACGGCCACCGGGTCACCGTCCTCGCCGAGGGCACCGACGAGACCGGCCCGTATCTCAGGTTGCGGCACGAACTGCCCACCCCCGGGCGGCAGGCGGGCCCGCACTGGCACCCCGTACTCACCGAGGCATGGACAGTGCGGCAGGGCACTCTCGTCTTCCGCATCGACGGACGCGAGGTCACCGCCGGCCCCGGCGATACGGTGCGCGCGGCGGCCCGTACCGTGCACGAGTTCCGCAGCGCGGCGGCCGATACCGTGCTCGATCACGAGATCCGGCCACCGTTGCGCCATCTCGATATGTTCACTTTCTGGAGCACCCTGGATCGCGCCGGTGCCACCACGAACTCCGGGGTGCCGCGCAATCCGCTGGCACTCGCCCTGCTCTGGGAGTTACAGGACGGCTACCTCGCCGGAATCCCGGCCGTGCTCCAACGCGCCGTATTCGGCAGCCTCGCCGCAATCGCCCGGCGAACCGGCTATGCGAAGCGATGGACCGCCCCCGGCGACCCGAGCTGAACAATCGGCCGGCGACCCCTGCCATCCGCGCGCCGCAATGGCGCTAATGTCATGTCCATGCACGCGTCCGATTCGACGACCGAGGCAGCGGCACCGCCGGTGCCATAGCCCGAGCAGTACCGGTCGTCGGCCGATGCCGAGCATCCACGCCGACGCCGGTCCCCGCACCCGCGCCGCCGGATCCGGCGCCTCCCCGCCCGCCGCGCTCCTCAGGACCCCGACCGAGAAACGTATGCCCGCAGACCCGCCGAGCTTCCACCGCCAACCGCGCGTCACTCCGGTCCGCAGCACCTACCGGCTACAGCTGCGCCCGGACGGACTCACCTTCGCCCAGGCCGCCGCCACCGCCGAATACCTTCAGCAACTGGGTGTCTCGCATATCTACCTCTCCCCGGTGATGACCGCCGCCCGCGGCTCCGCCCACGGCTACGACGTCACCGACCCGACCACCGTATCCGCCGCCCTGGGCGGCCCCCTCGGTCTGAAGGCTCTCGCCGACGAGGCGCACAACCGCGGAATGGGCCTGATCATGGACCTGGTACCCAACCACGTCGGGGTCGCCGATCCGCAGCAGAACCTGTGGTGGTGGCATGTGCTGCAATACGGTCGGAAATCCCAGTTCGCCTCGTTCTTCGATATCGACTGGAGCCCGGGCAACGGTGTGGGCGGCCGCCTGGCGCTCCCGGTCCTGCGCGGTGCCAACGACCCGGCCGCGCTCACCGTCGACCGGTCCGGCCCCGAACCGCTGCTCGCCCTGCACGAACTGCGCTTCCCCATCGCTCCCGGTACCGACGGCGACAACGCGCTGCGTATCCACGACAAACAGCACTACCGGCTGGTGAGCTGGAAATCCGGGATGTGCGGTTACCGCCGGTTCCTCTCGATCAGCGGATTGGCCGCGCTCCGCCAGCAGGACCCGCGAGTCTTCGAGGCCACCCACCGCGAACTGGCGGCCTGGTGCGAACACGATCTGATCGACGGCGTCCGGGTCGACCATCCCGACGGCCTCGCCGACCCGGCCGGCTACCTGCAACGCCTGCGGCAGCTGATCGGACCCAACCGGTTGCTACTGGTGGAGAAGACGCTCGCCAACCGCGAGCCGCTCGACCCCACCCTGCCGATCGACGGGACCACCGGCTACGACGGCATCGCCGATTTCGGCGGCGTCCTGCTCGAACCCGCCGGGGAGCAGATCCTGACCGAACTGTCCCGCCACATCACCGGCCACGGCAGCGACCGGGTATGGGTCGGTGAGAAGGAGCATCGCATCAAACGGGCGGTGGCCGAGAGCATTCTCGTCCCCGAGATGCGGCGCCTGGTCGCGGCGATCAAAGCCGACGCGGGGGCCGCGGATTTCGACACCATGGCCCTCACCAACGCCACCATCGAGGTGCTGTCGTTCCTGCCCGTCGCCCGGGCCGACTACACCCCGCTGGCCGGGATGATCAGCGCGGTCGTCGCCGAGGTGGAGAAGCGCAACGCCGAGCTGCGGGTACCGCTGGCCGTCCTGGTGACGGCATTGGTGGCGGGCGGAACCGCATGGACCCGGTTCCATCAAGTGAGCAATGCGATCGGCGCGAAAGCTGTGGAGGACATTCTGTTCTACCGCGCGGTCCGGCTGGTCTCGCTCCAGGAGATCGGCGGCAATCCGGCCCGTTTCGGCCGCACGGTCAACGAATTCCACCTGGCCAACGCATCGCGGGCCCGTCGCTGGCCCGCGTCGATGACCACACTGTCCACCCACGACACCAAACGCGGCGAGGATGTGCGGGCCCGGATCGGAGTCCTGTCGCAGGTACCGCGGATGTGGGCGCGGGCGGTGACCCTGTGGCTGGAGAAGCTCCCGCCGCCGGACGGCGCCACCGCGCTGTTCCTGTTGCAGAACATGTTCGGGATGTGGCCGGCCGACGGCCGTCCGGCACCGTCGGTACCGGGGTTGCGGGACCGGGTGCACCGTTTCGCCGAGAAGGCGATGCGCGAATCCGGCGAGCACACATCCTGGGAGGAACCCGATACCGAATTCGAGAATGCCGTGCACGCGTGGCTCGATCAGGTGATCGAAGGACCGGTCGGGCGTCAGCTCACCGACCTCGCCCACGATCTCGCGCCGCACGCCTGGTCCGATTCGCTGGCCCAGAAACTGTTGCAGCTGTGTGCGCCGGGAATTCCGGATATCTACCAGGGCTGCGAGATCTGGGAGGATTCGCTGGTCGATCCGGACAATCGGCGGCCGGTCGATTTCGGATCCCGGGCCGCAATGCTGCACACTCTCACCACCACTCCGCCGCTGGACATCACGGGCGCGGCCAAGATGTGGCTGGTCGCCTACGCGCTGTGGCTGCGCCGGGAACGCCCGGAATGTTTCGTCGGCGGCACCTACACGCCGGTATTCGGGCTCGGCGAGCACGCCGACAAACTGGTCGCCTACGCCCGCGGCCAGGCCGGGTCGGAACCGGAGATCATCGTGGCCGTCACCCGGCACAGTGTCGCGATCGGCGAAACCGGCTGGGGCGATACCTATCTCGAACTGTCCAGCGGCTCCTGGACCGACCGTCTCACCGGTCATACGTTCCAGAACCGCGCGCGCATCGAAAAACTGTTCGCCCGGCTTCCGGTCGCGCTCCTGGTCCGCTGACTCGATTCGGGCCGGCGGTCAGGACTCGGTGGCCGCGGCGGCGATCCGGGGGAACGGTGCCTGCGCCTCCAGCAGGAAACCCAGTTCCAGCAGAGTGCGCTCGCGACCGTAGGCGCCGCTCAGCATCACCCCGATCGGTAGCCCGCCCGCGGTGAGCCCGGCCGGTACGGCGATGGACGGCGAACCGGTGACATTGTTGATGGGCGTGTACCCCACGAAATTCGTGACCCGCTCGATCGATTCGGCGAACGGCACCCCCGGATTCAGATAACCGATCTCGGGTGTGGTGTGGGTGAGCACCGGCGAGAGGATCGCGTCGTAGCGGGTGAGCACGGCATCGTAGTCGGCGCGGGCGCGGTTCAGGCGGTACAGCGCGCCCGGGGTGGCGAGCAGACGCCGGCGGAAGGACGCGGCCAGCCCTTTGGTGAAGGTCTCGAGCCGGGCAGCGTCGAAGGACCGGCCGTGGCTCAGTTTCCCGGTGACTTCCGACATCTGCGCCAGGAATCCCCAGTACTGCAGGAAGTCGGCGACGAGTTGCCCCGAGACCGGCGAGGCCATCGGCTCGATCGTATGCCCCGCGGCCGCCAGCACCCCCGCGGTCGCGGTCACCGCCGCCAGCGTCTCGGCGTCGGGTTCCAGACCGTTCGCCGCCGTGGTCAGCAGGCCGATCCGCAGCGTGCGCTCCGCCGGGCCCTCGACGATGCCGATCGGCGGGAGTTTCGGATTGCGCCAGTACTTTTCGGCCGCTGCGTAATAGGCCGCCTGATCGCGGACCGACCGGGACAGCACCCCCTCGGAAACGAGCTTGATCGGCAACTGCCGCGCCTGCGCATTGTCCAGGTGCCGGAAGCGGCTCGGTTTGAGCGACACCAGTCCCGCACAGGCCGCCGGTATCCGCAGCGAACCGCCGCCGTCGTTGCCGTGGGCCACCGGAACCACACCGGCGGCGACCAGTGCGGCCGATCCGCCCGAGGATCCGCCGACCGTGTACCCGGTGTGCCACGGATTGCGGGTAGGTTCGCCGTTCTCGAACTCGGTGGTCGAGGTGAATCCGAATTCGGGCATGGTCGTTTTACCCAGCACGGTCACCCCGGTGCTCAGCAGCTGCGCGGTGAACCGGTCGTCCTTGCCGGCGGGGTGGGGGGTGATCGCCGCGCTACCGTACCGGCTCGGCAGTCCGGCCACATCGGCGTTGTCCTTGACGAAGGTCGGCACGCCGAACCAGGCGCCGTCGCCAGTCGCGGCCGCCCGTGGGACGGGCGCCCGGTACGCGATCGCGTTCAGGCGCGAGTTCACCGCCTCGAGCCGGGCCAGCGCCGCGCGGGTCAGTTCGTCCGGACTCACCACACCGTCGCGGACCAGCGCGGCCGATGCCACCGCGTCGTGTTCGCCCAGCGCGTCGTCGGTGAAGGCATGTACTCGATCGGTCATGAATCGGCTCGCGTGTACCTCGGGGACCCGGATACCTCGATCCGGAACCAAGTGGACGTGTGTTCAACTCGGCCCAGACTAGTACGGGAAGCTGCCGCGCGGCACAGTTCCCGGCAGGGCGGCGGGCGGGAACCCGTATGGCTACCGACGGGTCGCACGCCAGCGGCCGGTGGTCCACAGCAGCGCACCCACGGCAGCACCGAACAGCACTGCGACCTGCACCGAACCGAGGACCACGGCCAGCGCCAGGAAGACGAGCAACCCCGCGCCGAGCGCCTCCAGCTTGTACACCGGCCAGCGCGACCCCGCGATATCGACGACCGCCGCGCCGCGAACTGCGTGCGGGGCGGTGAGATGGGAGGCGGTCATTGCTTCAGGCTACCCGTAACAGCAGTGTTCGGTCCATCGAACTTTTGTCTTCCCGCACACATATAACGCCGGGGCGACCGGCCCCGGCCCTCACGCCGGATCGCCGATCTCACCAGGTCGGAGTGACCGGGGAACAACAGACCCCGCTCGGGGCGTTTCGCAGACATGCCATTGACCGGAGAGTATGCACCGTCCACATCCGATTGGGCCCGTGAACAGGCCGAGAGGATCGAACAGTCCGGCGGTACCGAGGGCACCACCATGCAGGGCATGCCGGTGGTGGTGCTGACCACCACCGGCAACAAGACCGGAAAGCTCCGCAAGACCGCCCTCATGCGGGTCGAGCACGACGGCGAATACGCGGTCGTGGCCTCGCTGGGCGGCGCCCCGAAGCACCCCGTCTGGTACCACAACGTGGTCGCCGACTCGCATGTGGAACTGCAGGACGGCACCGTCACCAAGGACTACACCGCCCGTGAGGTGTTCGGCGAGGAGAAGGCGCTCTGGTGGGGGCGGGCGGTCGCCGCCTACCCGCCCTACGCCGACTATCAGCTCAAGACCGATCGCCAGATCCCAGTTTTCGTTCTCACCCCGCGCTGACGGATCCCGGCGCAATACCGGGTGCCCGGTCCCACGCCGCCCCGATGAACGAAAACGCAGGACAGAGCCACCCGCCGCATGCTCCGGCAGCGGTGGGTGGCAGCATGGACCGGGTGTCCGATGTGCTCACTCACCTGCCAGAAGCCCGTCCCGCGTTGTCCGCGGACGAGATCGACGCCGCAGCCAAACGCATCGCCGACATTATCGAGCCCACTCCCCTACAACTATGCCCGCGCCTATCCCAGCTGACCGGCGCTCAGGTGTACCTGAAGCGCGAGGATCTCACCGTGGTGCGGTCCTACAAGCTGCGCGGCGCATACAACCTGGTGGTCCAGCTCACTGATTCCGAACGCGCCGCCGGGGTTGTCACGGCCAGTGCGGGCAACCACGCCCAGGGTGTCGCGTTCGCCTGCCGGGCCATGGGGATCACCGGCCGGATCTACGTCCCCACCACCACTCCCAGGCAGAAGCGCGACCGGATCCGGGTGCACGGTGGCGAATCCGTGGAACTGATCGCCGTAGGCGAAACCTTCGACGCCGCCGCCGCGGCCGCCGCCGCCGATGTCGCCCGGACCGGAGCGACCATGGTGCCCCCGTTCGACGACACCCGCACCGCCGCGGGCCAGGGCACCATCGCCGCAGAGATACTGGACCAGCTCGGCGCCGCGCCGGATCTGGTGGTGGTCCCGGTCGGCGGTGGCGGATGCCTCGCCGGAATCGGCACCTACCTGCGCGAACGCGCACCGCAAACCGCGATCCTCGCGGTCGAGCCCGCGGGCGCCGCCTCGATGACCGCGGCACTGGTCGCCGGCCGACCCGTCACGCTGCCCGAGGTGGACCCGTTCGTCGACGGCGCCGCGGTACGCCGCGTCGGCCAGGTGCCCTACGACGCTGTCGCCGGTTTCGGCGGGCGGGTGATATCGCACGGTTCGCTACCGCTGCTCATCTCGACCGATCTCCCCGGCGACGCCGGGCCCTTCCATCTGCTGCGGGTGGACGAGGGAGCGATCTGCACCGCGATGCTGGAGCTGTACCAGAACGAGGGGATCATCGCCGAACCCGCGGGCGCGCTCGCGGTCACCGCACTGCTGGAATCGCCGCCCGAACCCGGTTCCACCGTGGTCTGCCTGGTTTCGGGCGGGAACAACGATGTCTCCCGTTACGGTGAGGTCATCGAGCGTTCCCTGGTCCACCAGGGCCGCAAGCACTACTTCCTGGTGGACTTCCCGCAGGAACCCGGCGCGTTGCGGCGGTTCCTGGACGAGGTACTGGGCCCCGAAGACGACATCACCCTGTTCGAATACGTCAAACGCAACAACCGCGAGACCGGTGCCGCGCTGGTCGGTATCGAACTGGGCGAACGCGCCGGTCTGCAACCGTTGCTGGACCGGATCACCCACTCGCCCATCCAGTGCGAGCGGTTGGATCCGGGTTCCCCGGCCTACCGCTACCTGACCTGAGCGATCAGGCCGCGGCCTCGCGGGCAGCGCCGCGGCCGATCCGGGACGCCGAGCGCGCTCCCGACATGACCAGCGGGAGCAGCCAGGCGAACGCGGGCTGATCCACGGCGAGGGTCTCCATGGCGAGCCGGTTGTGCACGAAACCGAGCGAGATACCGCTGTCGGGATCCGCCCAGCCGAACGAACCGCCCAAGCCGATATGGCCGAAGCCGCGCGGGGCGCCGACCGTGGGCATCGAGTGGTACCCCAGATGCCACAGCGGGCCCATGTAGAGGAAGAGCCCGGTGTCGGGCCGGTACCGCTCGATCCGGCGGATGGCCTGCACGGCGGCACCGGACAGATACCGCCGACCCCCGGCGAGGCCGTTACAGGCGAGCGGTTCGTATACCGCGGCCAGGCCGTCGGCGCTGCACACACCGTTGGCGGCCGGCATCTCGCTGTCCAGCAGTGGCGGGTTCGGCCCGGTGAGGATCGCTTCCGCTCCGGGAATGAACAGTGAGCGGCTGCTGACGCCCAGTGCGCCGGGGATGCCCTGCAGCAGGGTGACCAGCCGGGAACCGCGCGGGGTGCCGGCGAAGGAGAACCCCGAGCCGAAGCTCTCCGCCGCCACGGTGACCGAACCCGCGGGCGGGCGGCCCAGGTGTACGCCGTCGGTACCCAGCGGTACGGCGACTTCCCGCTGGAACAGTTCCTTCATGCTCACCCCGGTGACCGCCCGGGTCAGGCCGGCCAGCAGCCAGCCGAACGTCATCGCGTGATAGGCCGGAACCCCGAGCAGCCGGTCGGGGGCGGCGGCGGCCAGCCGTTCGGCCATCAGGTCGTGGTCGAGCAGTTCGGCGCCCTGGGCGGCCAGGGCACCGACCCCCGACAGGCCCGCGGAATGGGTGAGAACCTGGCGGACAGTGATCCGATCCTTGTTGTTGCAGCCGAACTCGGGCCAGTATTCGCAGACCGGGGCGTCGTAGTCGATGAGACCGCGGTCGGCGAGCCGGTGGACGACGGTGGCGGCGATGCCCTTGGTCGCCGAGAACACCACCGCGCCGGTATCACGAGTCCAGGGCCGGTCCGGTGCCGACTCTCCCGTCCAGATGTCGAGAATCGGTTCCCCGTGCCGGTACACCGCCAGCGCCGCGCCTACGCCCTTCCGGCCACCGTAGACCCGGGTGAAAGCGGACGTCAGCCGCCGGAATTCTGCTCCGGCGTTGCCGGAATAAGCGACACTGCCCATCCTTACACAGTAAGGTCATCCGATGCTTCCGGCAATGGCGTCCCGGACGGTGTTCCGCCGGGACGCGGCCACAGCTGCCGAGGTCGGCACGCCGGAACCGGTCGCCGGACCGGGTACACGCCGACACCCGAGCGCGATCGTCCCGGACAGCTATCGCCCGGACAATTCGATGTGGACAACTTTTGGGGTTCGACCGGGAATTCCGGTCTCTTCAGGAAACGAATCGGTAAAGAATTTCCATCCGGGTTCCGGGCCGGAAATCGGGCCACCACGCCGCGCGGGCCGATTCTCGTCCCGGCAGTACCGATCGTCCGCCGTATCACGCGGATCACCCGTTCGAGGGCATATTCCGGGAGATGCGGACCGGCCGGCCGCACCAGCGACACCACCACCTCCCCGAACCGCCGGCCGACAATATCGACGACACTTGATAAACATGTGAAAGACGACTTTCTCGGATCGAATATGCTCCGCCGATATAGTGACCCCATGACCTCCTTGGAACCGCCGGTCGTGCGGGACCAGGTGCGCGGCGACGCGCTCCCGGTCGCCGACGCGACCATCTACGCAGGCTGGTTTTCCTGCCTGGCCGACCCGACAAGGGTCCGGTTACTGCACCAGGTCGCCACGAGCCCCGCCGGAATCCACATCGGCGAAATCGCCGAAGCACTCGGTATCGGACAGCCCACCGTCTCCCACCATGTCCGCAAACTCACCGACGCCGGGTTCGTGACAGTACACAAAGAGGGCACCGCCACCCTCGTCACCGTCAATCCGCACCGCTGCACCGAGCTGCCGCATACCGCCGACGCGGTGATGGGCATCCTCACTCCGCAGCCGTTGTGCCCCGACGACCTCCCCCGCGACGTGACAGTCCGGGCGATGACCGATGCCGACTGGGAGCCCGTCCGCGTCATCTACGCCGCGCGCGGTACCTCCTACCCCACCGTGGTCGCGGCCGACGCACCCGACCGGGACGCCCTCGATCGCCAGTGGCTGCCCGGGCATCGCTGGGTCGCCGAGGCCGACGGCCGGATCGCGGGCTGGGCGGCCCTGACCCCGGTCTCGGGTCACGAGTTCTACCGGGATGTGGCCGACAGCTGTGTGATGGTCGACGACGCGCTCGAGGGCCGCGGCGTCGGCACCGCACTGCTGCGGCAGCAGATCACGGCCGCCGAGAACGCGGGTCTGCGCGCACTGCAGACCACCGTCTTCCCGGACGACCGGACCGGTATCTCGCTGCACCACGCGGCGGGTTTCCGCACCGTCGGGATCCGGGAGCGCAGCGGCCGGTCGGAAGGGCGCTGGCGCGATGCCGTCCTGCTGGAACGGCGCAGCCCGCTGAACTGAGGCCGGCGGGCCGACCCGCGCCGGGCCGTACCGCAGCACGCGCGGTCCCTACCGTCCGGCGTAGGTCGGCCGCAGGATGACCTTCAACCACATGGTCGACAATCCGCACAGCACACAGAGCACCGCCACGGCCGCCGCCGACCAGTCGGCGACCGACAATCCCGGGAAACCGGCGTCGCCGTAGCGGGCGAGCGGGTAGATCCCGACCATCAGCATCGCCGCCGTCCCGATCAGCGAGACCAGTGAGGTGGGCAGCCACCGCAACCGGCGGAAGGGCCGCACCACCTCGTCCGGCGCGGCGCCGGCGAACACCTGCCGGACCCGCTGCCAGGCGGTCCCGTTGACCAGCAGCACCGCCAGGTCCAGCAGCAGCGAACCCACCGCCACCGCGAGCACCGCCCCCGGCACCGCCGCGGGCGGCCGGCGCAGTGGGAGCAGACCGGCGATCAGCACGAAAACGGCGAGCGCGAGACCTGCGCCGGTGACGACCGACCACACCAGCGCCCAGGTCCGGCGGGAGGCGGCCAGCGCCACCGTGGCGGCGCGTTCGTCGGGAGAACACGCGTCGTACCACCCGGGGTCACCGGCAGCGATCTTCATGGAGCCCCCCGTACCGATTCGATCGAACAACAACAGCAGCACCGCGTACGGTCCGGTACACGGCCCCGCGTCGCCCGCCGACTCTATCCGGCAGTGACCGGCGCGGCACCGGTTCGGTCCGTACCGGACTGTGGCGCGCACCAGCCGGAGCATCCGACGCACCGTTGCCGCCGCCCGGGCGGCGGTCCGGCCGCCCAGCGCGCGATCATTACTGCTGTGGAACAACAACAGGTGGCGCGCAGCACCGAAGAGGTGGTCGCACTGGTCGCGCAGACCTTCCTCCGGGACCGCGACCAGTTCGTCGACGAGCTGTCGCATCTGATGCGCACCCAGGTGCCGATACTCGACCGGGACGAGCGGCTGCGCGAACTGATGGAAGCGGGGACGACCGACAATCTGATGGAAGTTCTGCAGTATCTGCAGAACGAGGCCGGCGAAGACGATGTCCGCGCCCCGGAACGGGCCCTGGTCTATGCCCGGATACTGGCCCAGCGCGATGTCCCGGCGTCGGCGCTGATCCGGGCCTACCGGGTGGGGCAGGCCGGATTCCTGGACACCGGTATGCGCTACGCCATCGAGTTCGGCGGCGGCGGACCGATCACCACCTCGGCCATCGTCCATATAGTCAACCGCACCTCGGTCTATATCGATCGGGTCTGCGAGCAGGTCGGTGTCGCCTACGAGAAAGAACGCGACCGGTGGGTCGGCAACCGGGGCGGGCTGCGGCAGCAGTGGGTGACCCGGCTGCTCAACGGCACCACCACCGATATCGACGCGGCGGAGCAGGCCCTGCAGTATCCGCTCGCGCGCGGGCACCTCGCAGTCGACACCTGGACCGACCCGCATATCGACGCCTCCACCGCGGTAGAGGTCTTCGACCATCTCCGGATCGCCCTGGGCACAGTATTCGACCGTGCCAACGGCACCCTGCTGGTACCGGTGGACGAACACGAAGCCCGGCTGTGGTTCGCCCTGCCGCACGAACCGGCCGTCGACAGCGCGGTGATCGAACGGCTGCTGTCGGATCGGGCGCTGCCGGTCCGGGTGGCGATCAGCGGCTACGACACCGGGGTCGCCGGCTTCCGGCGGACCGCGGCCCAGGCCGACCGGGTGCGTAAACTCGCGCTGCTGAGCGGGGAGCACGGCGCCCGGGTCGTCTGCTACCCCGATGTATCGGCCGTCGCCCTGCTGGCGAACGATATCGATACGCTGCGGGAATTCGTCGCCGACCAACTCGGCGAGCTCGCGGTGGACAACGAGCGCAATCTCTGGCTGCGCGAAACACTGCGCGTATTCCTCGCCGGGAACCGGAGTTACGCGGCGGCCGCCACCCGGCTGGCCGTCCATCGCAATACCGTCCAGTACCGCGTCCGGCAGGCTCTCAATCTCATCGGCGTGAGCACCGACACCCCCGGCGCGGACCTGTATCCACGACTTGCTCTGCAGGCCACCCATCTGCTCGGCACCGCGGTGCTGCGCACGGAGCCGACCCAGAGCTGAACTCGCGCCGGCCGGCCGGACGCACACCGCCGGATTCCCGCCGCACGACACTGCCCGGCCCGGGCTCTGTGCTGCGCGCACAAATGCGGGCCGACCTTTCATGCGGCCGGGATATGGTCGCGCCCCGGGCCGGCATCGTAGGGTTCAGTCATCCCCGAAAACCGGTGTCCACCTGAGTAGATGGTTCGCCGGAGATCGAATCGCCGCGCCCGCCACGGGTGGTGTCGCGGATTCTGGAAACCATCCGTCGTGCCGGTGTCCTCGCGCTGCGCGCTGCCCTCTTCAAGGAGTCCTCTGTGCCCTCGATCCAGACCGTCCGCGGCGCCGTGGACACCGCCGACCTCGGTGTCACCCTGATGCACGAACACGTCTTCGTACTCAGTTCCGATGTACAGCAGAACTATTCGCAGGAGTGGGGGTCGGAGGAGGAGCGGGTCGAGGACGCGGTCCGGCAGCTGACCCTCGCCTACGACGCCGGCGTGCGCACGATCGTGGATCCGACCGTGGTGGGGCTGGGCCGCTATATCCCGCGGATCGCGCAGATCGCGCAACGGGTGCCGCTGCAACTGGTCGTGGCCACCGGCCTGTACACCTACAACGACGTCCCGTTCTTCTTCCACTACCGCGGTCCGGCGTTGGATCCGCTGGTCGGCACGCACGTTCCCGACCCGATGGTCGATATGTTCGTCGGCGATATCCGCGACGGTATCGCCGGCACCGGTGTCCGCGCCGGCATGCTCAAATGCGCGATCGACGCGGAGGGGCTGACGCCCGGCGTCGAACGGGTGATGCGGGCAGTGGCCCGGGCCCATCACGAGACCGGGGTGCCGATCACCGTGCACACCCACCCCGAATCCGGTACCGGTTTCGAGGTCAAACGCGTCCTGTGCACCGAGGAGGGCGTCGACCCGGCCAGGATCGTGCTGGGGCACAGTGGCGACACCACCGACCTGGACTATCTGACCGCCCTCGCCGACTCCGGTTTCGTCCTCGGTATGGATCGTTTCGGGATCAACCTGGAGACCACCTTCGAGGCGCGCGCCGACACCCTCATCGAGATGGTGCGCCGCGGGTATGCCGAACGGATGGTCCTCTCACAGGATTCCAGCTGCTATATCGACTGGATGGAACCCGCCACCCGGGCGGCGGTCCTGCCGCAGTGGCACTACACCCACCTGTTCGACGACGTCTTCCCCTACGTGCTCGATCGCGGTATCGAGGAGCGGCAATTGCAGACGATGCTGGTGGAGGTACCCCGCACCTTCTTCGCCGCCGGCTGACCGCGGGCCCGGTCCGGGTGCCGCCGTACCCCGACCGGGTTCCCGAACCGGACGGGACCGGCAGCTAGTGTTGTCGATCATGCCTGGTCTGCCCGCCCCGCGCTCCCGTGCGCTGCTCGCCGCGCTACTGCTCGCCGTCGCTCTCCTGGCGACCGCGTGCGGCAGCGGCGGCGGCGGTGACAGCGCCACCCGTGACCTGTGCGCGCCACCGGGACCGGAGGCGGCGTCGGCCGCACCCGCGAATCTGTCCGCGCCGGGCGCCGGCAAAGAAGACCGGTTCACCACCGCATCCACCGAGCCGCCGACGGCCGTGGACACCGCGCGGCTGGGGTTGATCCGGCCGGGCGTCCTGAGTGTGGGCACACTCTCCGACGCGCCGCCGAGTATCTGCGTGAACTCCGCCGGTGCGTTCACCGGCTTCGACAACGAACTGCTGCGCGCGGTAGCCGCGAAGATCGGCCTGCGGGTCGAGTTCTCCGGCACCGAATTCGCCGGACTGCTCGCCCAGGTCGCGGGTAAGCGGTTCGACGTCGGCTCCTCCAACATCACCACCACCGATGCCCGCCGCGAAATGGTCGGTTTCACCAACGGCTACGATTTCGGCTACTTCTCGCTGGTCGTGAAGGACGGCAGCCCGGTCCACGGATTCGCCGACCTGGGCCCCGGTTCCCGGGTCGCGGTGGTGCAGGGCACCGTTCAGGACGAGTACGTGGTCAACCAGCTGGGCCTGGACCCGGTGAAGTTCCCCGACTACAACACCGCCTACGCGAATGTGAAGACCGGCCAGGTGGATGCCTGGGTGGCCCCGTCGGCGCAGGCCGAGGGCGCAATCGCGCCGGGGGATGCGACCTCGGTGGTGGAGAACTCGTTCAGCCTGGACAATTTCGTCGGCTGGGCGGTCGCGAAGGACAACACTCCGCTGATCGACGCGCTCAACTCCGGACTGGACGCGGTGATCGCCGACGGCACCTACGCCCGGCTCTACAGCGACTGGGTCCCGCGCGAGATGCCGCCGGGCTGGAAACCGGGTTCGAAGGCCGCGCCCGCCCCGCAGCTACCGGATTTCGCCGCGATTGCGGCCGAACGCGGTCCGCAGGAGCAGACGGTCCAGGCTCCGAAATCGACCCTGCAGCAACTGCGGGACACCTTCTTCGACTGGTCGCTCTACCGGCAGGCCTTCCCGGACCTGCTCGAGACCGGCCTGCCCAACACCCTGATCCTGGCGCTGGTCTCCGGTGCGCTCGGCACCCTGATCGGCATGCTGCTCGCGGTCGCCGGCATTTCGCGCACTCGCTGGCTGCGCTGGCCGGCCCGGGTGTACACCGATATCTTCCGCGGTCTGCCCGCGGTGGTCATCATCCTGCTCATCGGCCTCGGCATCGGACCGGTGGTCAGTGGCCTCACCGGCAACAACCCCTACTGGCTCGGCGCGGTGGCGCTGGCCCTGCTGGCCTCGGCCTATATCGGCGAGATCTTCCGCTCCGGAATCCAGTCGGTCGAGCCGGGCCAGCTGGAGGCGGCCCGCGCGGTCGGTTTCGGGTACCGGCAGGCGATGACTCTGGTGGTGATCCCCCAGGGTGTGCGCCGGGTACTGCCCGCGCTGATGAACCAGTTCATCGCGCTGATCAAGGATTCGTCGCTGATCTACTTCCTCGGTCTGCTCGCCACCCAGCGCGAACTGTTCGCCGTCGGCCGCGACCTCAACGCCCAGACCGGTAACCTGTCACCGCTGGTGGCCGCCGGTCTGGTCTATCTGGTGCTGACCATCCCACTCACCCATCTGGTGAACTACATCGACCGGCGGATGCGCACCGGCCGCCCAGATCAGCCGATCGACCAGGTCGAGCAGGCCACCATCACCGAAGGGCGGGGGTAACCGATGAGTGCCTCACTGACCGGCACCGGATTGCACCTGCGGCTGGGTGGCAACCACATCCTGCGTGGGGTGGACGTGCACGTCGATGCGGGTAGGACCACGACCGTGATCGGCCCGTCGGGCTCCGGGAAATCCACCCTGCTGCGGGTGCTGAACCGGCTCCACGAACCCGATTCCGGCGATATCCTGCTCGACGGCGATTCGGTACTCACCGAGAATCCGGACCGGCTGCGCCGGCGCATCGGGATGGTGTTCCAGCAGTTCAACCTGTTCCCGCATCGGACGGTCGCCGAGAACATCGCGCTGGGCCCGCGGAAGCTACGCGGCCTGTCCAAGGACGAAGCCCGCACCCTGGCACTGGAACAGCTCGAGGTGGTGGGCCTCACCGGCAAGGCCGATTCCCGGCCCGCGAACCTCTCCGGCGGCCAGCAGCAGCGGGTGGCGATCGCGCGGGCGCTGGCCATGGAACCGGACATCATGTTCTTCGACGAGGCCACCTCGGCACTGGACCCGGAGCTGGTCAAAGGTGTGCTCGCGTTGATGTCGGATCTGGCCGCGGGCGGTATGTCGATGATCGTGGTCACCCACGAGATGGGATTCGCCCGCAGCGTCTCCGACCACGTGGTGTTCATGGACGGCGGTCTGGTGGTGGAATCCGGCAGCCCGGACGCGGTATTCGACAATGCCGAAACACCGCGGCTGCGAAGGTTTCTCGACCAGGTGCTCTGAGGCGACGATACTGGAACCCATGAGCGAGGACTCCGGAACCGGCAACCCGTACGGCACACCGACCACCAGCGGACCCAAGCCCATCGGCCGGGCCCAGGGCGTGACCAACCGGGTGGTCCGTACCCTGCTACGCGTCCCGGGCCTGTCCGGGGTGGTCGGGAAACGACTGGCGACCCTGCATGTGGTGGGCCGCAAGTCCGGGAACACCTACGACATTCCGGTGGCCTACACCACCCACGGGCAGACGCTGCTCATCGGGACAGCGCTGCGACCGTGGGTGAAGAATCTGGCACCCGGTACTCCGCTCGCCGTCACCCGCGGCGGGCGTCCGGAGCGGTTCGACCCGATCGTGTACACCGAAGCCGACGATGTGCTGCGACTGTTCGAGATCATCGCCCGTGACAACAAGACCAATGCGGACTACAACGGCATCGGTTTCGATGCCGAGGGCAATCCGAACAAGGCCGATATCTACCAGACCTGGCAGCAGGGCGGTGTGGTGATCGAACTGCGCCCGATCTGATCGTGCCGGTTTCCGGTCACGGCCGGCCGGGTCAGCGCTGACGCCAGCTCAGCGGCCCCGGTAGATCGACGCTGTTCTTCTTCGTCCGGGAGTTCCACGACCACGGGCCGATTTTGATACTCCACGACGACAGACCCGATTGGGTGTAGTTCAGCTTCAGCGGTCCGAAGGACTGGCGTTTACGGAACCTGATGGGCATGAGCAACCTCCTCAGCTCAGGGCCAGGATAGCGGATCAGGGTGAGTCCCCATAGCTTTCGCTGGTCAGGGGTGCCAGAGTGGAAGGCGTGGGAATCTATCGCGATCGTTTCGTACCGCGCCTGGTGAACGTGGCCTGCGGGATGAAGGCCAACGAGCCGCTGCGTGAGCGGGTCTGCGCCGGATTGGCCGGGCGGGTGGTCGAACTCGGCTTCGGCTCCGGGCTGAACGTGCCCTTCTACGCCGCGGCGGTGGAATCGGTGAGCGCTGTCGAACCGGCCGACCTGGGCTGGCAACTGTCCGCGCGGCGCCGCGCCACGGCCCGGGTCCCGATCGAACGCGCGGGCCTGGACGGGCAGTCGCTCCCGTTCCCGGACAGCAGTTTCGATACCGCACTGTCGACCTGGACGATGTGCACCATTCCCGATATCGAGGCCGCGCTGAGGGAGATCCGGCGAGTACTCGTTCCCGGCGGCACCCTGCATTTCGTCGAGCACGGCCTGGCCCCGGACCCGAAAGTACAGCGCTGGCAGCATCGTCTCGACCCGCTTCAGCAGCGCATCGCGGGCGGCTGTCATCTGGACCGGAACATCCGGGCCCTGGTCGAGACCGCGGGATTCGGTATTCGCGAGCTGGAGATCGTCCGCGGGCAGGGCCCGGCGTTCCTCGATACGCAGTCGGTCGGGGTGGCCGTCGATCCGTGAACGCCGCCGGGCCGTACCGGAATGGGCGGCGGCGTGTACGACACGCAGCGCCGCCCCGCGCTCAGCTCGCCAGGCAGCCCGGGCCGAGCAGCGCCTTCAGATCACCCATGAGCGCCGACGAGGGCTCCACGCGCAGACTGTCGTCCAGTTTCAGCAGGGTGGTCTTCTCCCGGGCACCCACATGCCGGACGTGGACATCCGAAGTGCCCGGATGGCGCGACAGCACCCGCTTGAGTTCACCGATCTTGTCGGGTGTGCACATGCGGGTGGAGATGGTCACCGCCAATGGTTTCGCCACCCCGATCGCCGACAGATCCGGGACGGCGAGATCGTTGGCGATCAGCGAGATCCGGTCGTCCCGCATCGAGACCCGGGCCTTCACCAGTACGACAGCGTCCTCCACCACATCCATCCCGTACACGGAGTAGGCCTGCGGGAAGAACAACACCTCGATACCACCGGTGAGATCCTCGAGCTGGCACGAGGCCCAGGCCAGGCCGTTCTTGTTGATCCGGCGGTTCACCGAGGCGAGGATGCCGCCGACGGTGACCTGGGTGCCGTCCTTGATATCCCCCTCCAGAATCGTGGGGATCTGGGTATCGGCCTGGGCGGCGAGTACATGGTCCACCCCGTTGAGCGGATGACCGGATACATAGAGACCGAGCATCTCCCGCTCCAGCGCCAGGCGGTGTTTGCTCTCCCATTCGTCGTCGGGGACCTTCACATCGAAGACCGACGCCACCGAATCGGCGCCCTCGTCACCCATCCCGCCGAACAGATCGAACTGGCCGATGGCCTCGGCCTTCTTGGTGGACATGACGGCGTCGATCGCGTCGGAGTGCACCAGCAACAGCCCCTTGCGGGGATGGTTCAGCGAATCGAACGCACCGGCTTTGATGAGCGATTCGGTGACTTTCTTGGTGCAGGCCACGGTGTCGATCTTGTTCAGATAATCCGAGAAATCGGTGAACTTCGATTTCTCGGTGCGGGCGTTGATGATCGAGTTCACCACGTTCTGACCGACATTGCGCACCGCGCCCAGACCGAACCGGATATCGGCGCCGACCGAGGCGAAGTTGGTCTCCGATTCGTTCACGTCGGGCGGCAACACGGTGATACCGAGTTTGCGACAATCCGAGAGGTAGATCGCGGCCTTGTCCTTGTCGTCACCGACCGAGGTGAGCAGACCCGCCATATATTCGGCTTTGTAATTCGCCTTGAGATAGGCGGTCCAGAAGGAAACCAGCCCGTAGCCGGCGGCATGCGATTTGTTGAACGCGTAACCGGCGAACGGGAGAATGGTGTCCCACAATGCCTTGATGGCCGGTTTGGAGAAACCGTTCGATTGCATACCGGCTTCGAAGCCCTCGAATTCGGCTTCGAGCACCTCGGCTTTCTTCTTACCCATCGCGCGGCGCAGGATATCGGCTCGGCCGAGCGAATATCCGGCGACCTTCTGCGCGATCTGCATGATCTGTTCCTGATAGACGATCAGGCCGAAGGTATCGGCGAGAATCTCTTTCAGGGGCTCTTCCAGCTCGGGATGGATCGGCTTGACCTGTTGCCGGCCGTTCTTACGATCCGCGTAGTCGTTGTGCGCGTTCATGCCCATCGGCCCGGGGCGGTAGAGCGCGAGCACCGCGACGATGTCCTCGAAGCCGGTGGGCTGCATCCGGCGCAGCAGATCCCGCATGGCGCTGCCGTCGAGCTGGAAGACACCGAGAGTGTCACCGCGCGAGAGCAATTCGTAGGTGGCCGGATCGTCGAGCGGGAGATTGTCCATATCGAGGTCGATACCGCGGTTCGACGAGATGTTGTCGAGTGCGTCACCGATGACAGTGAGGTTGCGCAGGCCCAGGAAGTCCATCTTCAGCAGGCCGATGGCCTCACACGACGGATAGTCCCAGCCGGTGATGATGGCACCGTCCTGCGCCCGCTTCCACAGCGGAATCGCGTCCATCAGCGGCTCGGAGGACATGATGACCGCGCAGGCGTGCACGCCCGCATTGCGGATCAGGCCCTCGAGGCCGCGCGCGGTCTCGTAGATCTTCGCGACATCGGGATTGCTGCCGATGAGCTCACGGACCTCGGCGGCTTCCTTGTACCGCTCGTGCTCGGGATCCATGATCCCCGACAGCGGGATGTCCTTGGCCATGATCGGCGGCGGCAGCGCCTTGGAGATCTGGTCGGCGATGGCGAAACCGGGCTGGCCGAACTGGACTCGCGCGGAGTCCTTGATGGCGGCCTTCGTCTTGATCGTTCCGAACGTGATGACCTGGGCCACCCGGTCGCTGCCCCAGCGGTCCGTCGCGTAGCGCACCATCTCGCCGCGACGGCGATCGTCGAAGTCGATATCGATATCGGGCATCGACACGCGTTCGGGATTGAGGAAGCGCTCGAACAGCAGCCCGTGCGGA
The DNA here is from genome assembly GCF_053594175.1 of Nocardia sp. NPDC001965. Classification (NCBI taxonomy): domain Bacteria; kingdom Bacillati; phylum Actinomycetota; class Actinomycetes; order Mycobacteriales; family Nocardiaceae; genus Nocardia; species Nocardia sp. NPDC001965. Next base: position 13,698 of record NZ_JBSFDZ010000013.1, on the reverse strand, counting down.
ATGGGGTCGATATTGGTGATCCCCATCGCGTAGGCGACCAGCGAACCGGCCGCCGACCCGCGCCCCGGACCGACCCGGATACCGACCTCGCGGGCGTGGTTGATCAGGTCACCGACCACCAGGAAGTAGGCCGGGAAACCCATTTCGATGATGACATCGAGCTCGAACTCGGCACGTTCGACGTATTCGCGCGGCACCCCGCTCGGGAACCGGCGTTCCAGGCCGCGGTGCACTTCCTTGCGCAACCAGCCGGACTGATCCTCGCCTTCGGGCACCGGGAAGACCGGCATCCGGTCCCGGTGCTCCCACACCTCGGCGTAGGACTGGACCCGCTCCCCGATCCAGACGGTGTTGTCGCAGGCACCGGGAATCTCCGCGTCCCACAGGGCGCGCATCTCGTCGGCGGATTTCAGGTAGTAGCCGTCACCGTCGAATTTGAACCGGGTGGGATCGGACAGGGTCTTACCGGTCTGGACGCACAGCAGTGCCTCGTGGTTGCGCGCGTGTTCCTTGGTGACGTAATGGCAGTCGTTGGTGGCCAGGGGCGGAATGTCGAGCGCCCGGCCGACCTCGATCAGGCCCTGACGGACCCGGGTCTCGATGGACAGACCGTGATCCATCACCTCGAGGAAGAAATTGTCGCGGCCGAAGATCTCCTGCCATTTGGCGGCGGCCTCGAGCGCCTCCCGCTCGTGCCCCAGCCGCAACCGGGTCTGCACCTCGCCCGACGGGCAGCCGGTGGTGGCGATGATGCCCTCGGCGTGCGCGGCGATGAGCTCCTCGTCCATCCGCGCCCATTTGCCGAGCTGGCCCTCGATACTGGCCAGCGAGGACAGTTTGAACAGGTTCCGCAGGCCGGTCGCGTTCTCCGCGACCATGGTCATATGGGTGTAGGCGCCGGAACCGGATACATCGTCGCTCTTCTGCCCGGGATCGCCCCACTGGATGCGCTTGGTGTCGAAGCGGGAGCCGGGCGCGATATAGGCCTCGATGCCGATGATCGGCTTGATCCCGGCCTTCTTCGCCGAATGGTAGAACTCGGCCGCGCCGTACATATTGCCGTGGTCGGTCATACCCACCGCGGTCATTCCCAGCCGGTCGGCCTCCGCGAACAGCGGCGATATCTTGGCGGCACCGTCGAGCATCGAGTACTCGGTGTGGTTGTGCAGATGAACGAATCCGGACGAGGCGGCCAAGATCTGTCCTTCCTCCCAATGGCTCGGCGGGGGTTGGTGTAGCGAGTTTATGCGCACGGTCCGACCGCTTCGGCGCCGGATGGGCGTGCCCGCGGGGCCCGGGCGTGTCGTACCGGACGCCGGGCGCGGGAAACCGATTCTGCCACCGGCACGCTCGGCCACTGGTAGGGTCGTGCCGCGTCACGTCCGGCGGACGACCGCCCCACGATCGACCCGCAAGTGCACGATCGACCAGCGAGGTGAACGATGACTGCACGTACGACCGCACTCGCGCTGCCCGCCGCCGCGGTGCTGGCGGTGGGAACGCTGGCGGCCACCGCCGCGCCCGCCGCGGCCGACGGTGGTTCGTTCCAGACCCTCTACTCCCTCACCGACGGTCCGTGTGTGGCCCAGGTCGATACTTCGGTCAACGGCCCCGGCTATCCCGAGCACGCGTCGTTCACCGTCTCGACCATCATGTTCGGCGTGGGTTCGTGCAGCCTGCCGATCACGCTGAACTGGCGCAATCTCGACACCGGCGAGACCGGGTCGACCACCCGGACCGCGAACGGTCCCGGCCACTGGATGAACGACGGCCGCTCGGCGCTGTTCCATCCCGGGATCGGCCGCTTCACCGCGACCGTCACCGTCGGCGCGGCCCATCTGCCGGAATCGGGGTCCGTGGACTTCGTCGTCGAGAAATACCAGGGGTGATCACCGGCCCTCGTAGCGCGCATCCGGCCCGTTCGGCGTGATCGGCGCCCGGCGGCCCCGACAACTGTTTCCTCGACCTCCCACCACCCGGCACGACAGTGCTACCGGGTTCTCGACCTCGGCTCGCCGGTGCGGGCCGGTCATCGCTTCCGGAGAAGGTTTCTCACGGCAATGGCGGTTGCCGCGGGAAGCGTGAGACGATGGCCGGCCCACACCGGCGAGCCGGAACGGCGGAACCGGGGCGATCGCGGATGTCCCCGAGTCGGCTCGTAGCATCTGCCCGGGTCACGATGGTCTCCGGTGCGGCGCGCGGATGACCGCCGGACCCGCGATCGGGACAGCGGCGGGTAAGGCCGGGACGGGACGGGAGCAGCGATGACCGCGACCTTGCTCACCGTATTCGCCGCGGCGGTACCGATCGCCGCGGCACTGCTGATCTGGGCCCGGCCCCGGCGGATGGTCACCACCCCCGCAGAACGGGCGGTACACGCCGCATTGCATACCGCTTCCCTGGCGGCCCGCCCGCTGCGCCGGGGGCTCACCCGGGAGTCCGCGCACGAAGCCGCGCCGCATCTGCGGGCCCTGGTCGGGGCCGAAGGTCTCGGGGTGAGCGATCCCGAGGGCGAACTGCTCGCCTGGGACGGCAGCCACGAGATCCTGGCCGCCGAGTTCACCGGGACGGCCCGGCGGGCCGTCGGGGCGCAGCGGCCGGTGCTGGCGCATCTGCCCGATACCGACCATCCGGGACGTACTCTGGTCACCCAGCCGCTGCTCAGCGACAGCGGTGCCATCGTCGGCGCGCTGGGAATGGTCACCGGGAACCGGCCCGGGCCCGGTGCGCTCGGAGCGCTGGCCGAAGTCGCCCGGTACGTCTGCGGTCAACTGGAACTGGCCGAACTCGACGCGTCCCGCGCCCGGCTCGATCGCGCCGAGGTGCGCGCGCTCCGGGCACAGATCAGCCCGCATTTCATCTACAACGCGCTGAACACCATCGCCTCGTTCGTCCGCACCGATCCCGACCGGGCCCGTGAACTCGTGCTGGATTTCGCCGATTTCACCCGGTATTCGTTCCGCGACGCCGGGGAATACACGGTGCTGGCCGACGAACTCAGCAATATCGAACGGTATCTCGAACTCGAACGTGCCCGATTCGGGCCGGCCCTGCAGGTACGGCTGCGGATCGCCCCCGAGGTGCTCGGCGTGACGTTGCCCTTCCTGGCCTTACAACCGCTGGTGGAGAATGCTGTCCGGCACGGATTGGCGGCCACGCCCGGCGGCGGCACGGTCACCATCGAGGCCCACGATGCCGGTACCGACTGTGTACTGAGCGTGGAGGACGACGGTGCCGGTATGGACCCCGATCTGCTGCGGTCCGGTGCGCCGGGGGCGGGCGCCACCGACGGTGCGCATATCGGATTGGCGAATGTCGACGACCGGTTACGCGCCGCTTTCGGCAACGATTACGGCCTGGTCGTGGACACCGCTCCCGGGGCTGGAACGAAAGTGAGCATGCGGGTGCCCAAGTTCCGCCCCGGTATCCGGCCGTGACACCGAAACGGCCGGGCCCCGCTCACCCTCACAGAGCGGGGACCGGCCGGCCTGCACCAGGATTCGGTCCCGGATACCGCCACCACGGCATCCGGGACCGGATTTCAGTGCACGACCGCTTTCTCGGCGCCGACGCCGGTCAGCGCCCGCACCTCCATTTCCGCGGCCTTCGCCGGGTCCTCGCTGTCCTTGCCGCCCAGGTAGGTGCCGACGATGCCGAGCACGAACGCCAGCGGGATGGATACGATCCCCGGGTTGGACAGCGGGAACCAGTCGAAATCGAGGTCCGGCAGCATCGCCGTCGAGGAGCCGGAAACCGCCGGGGAGAAGACGATCAGCACGATGGTGGAGATCAGCCCGCCGTACATGCTGAACAGCGCGCCGGTGGTGTTGAAACGACGCCAGAACAGCGAGTACAGGATCGTCGGCAGATTCGCCGAAGCGGCGACCGCGAAGGCCAGGGCCACCAGAAAGGCGATGTTCTGGCCGTTGGCCAGGATGCCCAGTGCGATGGCCAGGATCCCGATCACCACCGCGGTGATCCGGGAGACCCGGACCTGCGCGGCGTCGTCGGCCTTTCCGCGCCGGATGACATTGGCGTAGATATCGTGTGCGAACGACGCCGACGCGGTGATCGTGAGACCGGCTACGACCGCGAGAATGGTCGCGAACGCCACGGCCGAGATGATGCCCAGCAGGACGACTCCACCCAGTTCGAAGGCCAGCAGCGGGGCCGCGGCATTCTGCCCACCGGCCGCGCCGAGGATGCGATCCGGTCCGACGATCGCGGCCGCGCCGTAGCCGAGCACCAGGGTGAACAGGTAGAAGGCGCCGATCAACGCGATCGCCCAGACCACCGAGCGCCGCGCTTCCTTTGCCGTCGGCACCGTGTAGAACCGCATGAGCACATGCGGCAGACCCGCCGTGCCCAGGACCAGCGCCAAGCCGAGCGAGACGAAGTTCAGTTTCGACATCTCGGTCCCGCCGTACTGCGCGCCGGGCGCCAGTACATCGCGGGCGGCGACCTTCGCGTTCTCGGAACCGCCGATCGCACTCTGCGCCCCGGACAGGATCTCCGACGGGTCGAAACCGAATTTCGCCAGCACCATCACGGTCATCACCGCGGCGCCCGCGATGAGCAGCACCGCTTTGATGATCTGCACCCAGGTGGTGCCCTTCATCCCGCCGACCAGTACGTACACGATCATCAGCACCCCGACCACCGCGATCACCACGGCCTGGCCGGTCTTACTGGATACATCCAGCAGCAGCGCCACCAGGCCACCGGCGCCGGCCATCTGAGCGAGCAGATAGAACAGCGAGACCGCCAGGGTGCTGATCGCGGCCGCGGTCCGCACCGGCCGCTGCTTCAACCGGAAACTCAGCACATCGGCCATGGTGAATTTGCCGGTGTTGCGCAGCATCTCGGCTACCAGCAGCAGAGCGACCAGCCAGGCGACCAGGAACCCGATCGAGTACAGGAAGCCGTCGTAGCCGTAGACCGCGATGGCTCCGGCGATCCCGAGGAAGCTCGCCGCGGACAGATAGTCACCCGCGATGGCGATACCGTTCTGCGGCCCGGTGAAACCACGGCCACCGGTGAAATAGTCGGTGGCACCGGAGGTATTGCGGCCGGCCCAGAACACCACCACCATGGTGACCAGGACGAACGCCGCGAAGATGGCGATATTGGCAACCGGGTTGCCGACCGTGGCGTCGGCGGCGTACAGCGAGTTCACGACCGATCTCCTTCCAGTTCGGCGCGCAGCGCGGCGGCCCGCGGGTCCAGTTCCCGGTTGGCGAACCGGACGTAGAGCCCGGTGATCACGAAGGTCGAGACGAACTGGCCCAGCCCGAGCAACAGTCCGATATTGATCTCACCGAATACCGGGGTGGCCATGAAATCGTGCGCGTAGGCGCCGAGCAGGACATAGCCGAGGTACCAGAGCAGAAACAACGCGGCCATGGGGAAAATGAAGCGGCGCAGCCGGTTACGGAGTTCCTGGAACTCCGGACTGTGTTGCGCGGCGACGAAATCGGGCGGCGGGTCGGCCCGCCCGTCGCTGGTGTCGAGATCGATTTCGGTCATGCCGGGTCCCTCATCATGTGACGTGTATTACCTGTGCAGAAGGTAGCGGCCCCACAGCCTTTCGGAACCCCTGTGACGACGGTCACTCGGTAGAGGTGGGTAAGTGTGCGGTGAGCGGTCGCCGTGCCGCGACGAACGGTCCGGCGCGACGGGTCCGATGATCAGTCCGGCCGGTGTCCCGGCACCCGGTCCGCACCCATTCCCAGCCGCTCCGGGGCGTGCATCCGGACGAATGCCCGGCGCACTCCCGGTGACCCCGGAGTCCAGCGGCTGACCAGCACCATCGTCCCGAAGGCCAGCGGGACCGCGACCGCCGCGGGATAACCGAGCAGCGCCGCGGGCCACCCGCCCGCCAATCCGTCGGAAACCCCGCCCAGCACCGAGACCAGCGTCGCCGCACCAGCCACGACTCCACCGGCCGTCAGCCCGGCCGCCGCACCCGCCGCCGTGAGACCCCGCCACCAGATCCCCAGTACGAGTAGCGGGCACAGCGTCGCGGCCGCGAGCGAGAAGGCCAACCCCACGGTGCGGGACAGGTCCAGCGAGACCACACCCAGCGACAGGGCCAGCGGTACCGCCCCCGCGACCACCGCGCCGACCCGGAAGTCGCGGATCCGCCCGCGCAGCACATCCGTGCTCAGCACACCCGCGATGCTCACCACCAGCCCCGACGATGTCGACAGGAAGGCCGCCATGGCACCCGCCGCCACCAGCGCCGCCAGCAGTTGCCCCGGCAACCCGGCCAGCGCGGACGAGGGCAGTAACAGCACTGCCGCGTCGGAGGTTCCGGTGATCAGCAGCTGCGGGACGTAGAGCCGGGCGAAGATACCGAGCAGTACCGGAAACAGATAGAAGGTCCCGACCAGGGCGATCACCGCGACCGCCGTGGACCGGGCCGCCCGGCCGTCACTATTGGTGTAGAACCGCACCAGCACATGCGGTAATCCCATGGTGCCCAGGAAGGTCGCGATGATCAGCGAATACACCTGATATCGCGGATGGGGCCCGGCGAAGCCGCCACCGGGTAACAGCCAGTGCGCCCCGTCGGCCGGAGCTCCGGCCACCACCGGCACGGCCGCACCCGGTTCGAGGACGAGCCGGGTATCCCGGTCCAGTCGATGCGTACCCGCCGACAGCAGTACCGGCCCGTCCACCCCGCGGTCGTCCAGCACTCCGTGCACCGCCGCCCACTGCGGGGCAGCCAACTGCACGACCACCGGTGTGGTCACCTCGACCGTGGTCTGTTCGCTCACCGTCGGCGGTGCCGGGGCGCCGAGTTCGCGATCCCCGTCCGGCCGGTCGGCCGCGAAGAAGTGCACCAGCAGGACGAGCGTCGGCAGCGCCACGGCGGTCAGTTTCAGCCAGTACTGGAAGGCTTGCACGAGAGTTATCGACCGCATGCCCCCGGACACGACATTGGCCACCACGATCACCGCCACCGCGACCGCACCCACCCAGCCCGGCACCCCGAGCAGAATACGCAGTGTGAGCCCGGCCCCCTGGAACTGCGGGATCACATACACCGCGCACACCAGCACCACCACCACGGCGGCGAGCCGCCGTAACCGCGATGAACCCCACCGGAACTCGGCGAAATCGGGCACGGTGTAGGCGCCGGAGCGGCGCAGCGGGGCGGCCACGAAGAGCAGCAGCGCCAGATACCCCGCGGTGAACCCCACCGGATACCACAGCGCGTCGGCACCGTATTTGGCGATCAAACCCGCCACTCCGAGAAACGAGGCGGCCGAGAGATATTCACCCGAGACCGCCGCGGCGTTCCACCGCGGCCCCACACTGCGCGAGGCCACCAGGAAATCGGAGGTGGTACGCGCCCAGCGCACCCCGTACACCCCGAGGAACACGGTCGCCGACGCCGCGGCGAGCAGCGCCGCCACCGTCAGACCGGACGCGTTCACCACTGCGGCCCGCGCATCCGCTGCGGCACCGGCGGGACCTGCTCAATCACCGGTGAGCTCGAGGAAATCGTTCTCATTGCGTTCGGACAGCCGCACGTACACCCGGCCGGTCAGCCACAACAGCGGGTAGGCGGCACCGCCCAGCGCCAGCCACGGCAGCCGGATACCCAGGACCACGGTCTCGGCCACCGCCGTCACCCCGAACAGCAGCGGTAGCGCCGCCAGGAGCAGAGCGATCACCAGCCCGCAGCTCAGGGCCAGCCCCAGCTGCGCGCGGATCAGCCCGCCGATCAGGGCTTCCCCTATCTCGGTCTGCTCGGCGACCTCCACCCGGGTCCGGACCGGGCGCGCGCCGCGCCGTTCGGCGAGCACCACCCGGCGACGCGGCGGTCGCGGTGCGGGGCCGATCATCGCCGATCCGGCGCCGGATGCGGTCCGTGCACCAGCCGCTGTTTGAGTTCACGCACCTGCCGGCGGCTCACCGGCAGTTCCACCCGCTGTGCCCCGCGCAGACAGACCAGCGTGCCCGACCCCACCGCCCGCAGTCCGGTCACCCGGCCGAGCGCTACGAGATAGGAGCGGTGCACTCGCAGGAAATCGTCGTGCCAGCGTTCCTGCAACGCCGAGAGCGGAATACGCACCAGATGGGAGCCGGTATCGGTGTGCAGCCGGGCGTAATCGCCCTCGGCCTCCACCCAGTTCACCTGCGATCGGTGCACCAGCGTGGTGACACCGCCCAGTTCGACCGGAATGACCTCGTGGTTGCCGCCCGGATCCGGTCCCGGACCGGGTTCGGTGCGGGCACGGCGTTCGGCGATCCGCCGCACGGCGGCGGCGAGACGCTGCTGCCGCACCGGTTTGAGGAGATAATCGACGGCACCCAGGTCGAACGCGGCGACCGCGTGGTCCTCGTGCGCCGTGACGAAGACGATCGCCGGTGGGTTGACGAATTCGGCGAGCACACCCGCCAGTTCCATCCCGTTCAGACCCGGCATGTTGATATCCAGGAAGACCGCGTCCGCCCCGTGCGCGCGCAGTATCCGCAGCGCACCGGTCGCGTCGGCGGCGCCGTGCAGTTCGCTCACGGCGGGCTCGGCGCGCAGCAGATAGAGCAGCTCGTCCAGCGCCGGCTGCTCGTCGTCCACGGCCAGCACCCGCATCACGCCAGACCCTTCCTGCTTCTTCGACTCGACCATGGTAGTCATCGGGGCCGGGCCGCGGGTCCGGTACTGCCGTTCCCGGTCAGGATCCCAGCTGGTCCATCCGCCGCTGCATCTCCTCGGGCTCGATATCCTCGACGTGGGTCGCCACGGTCCACTGATGGCCCCACGGGTCCACGAACGCGGCCGTCCGGTCGCCGTAGAACTGGGTTTCCGGAGCGCTGATCTCGGTGGCGCCCCCGGCGAGCGCGGCGGCGTGGGCGGCGTCCATATCCGGGACGTAGACATAGAGATTGACCGGGGTACCGCCGATCGAATGCGGATCCCGGAACGCCATATCCGGCGCCGGGTCGCCCAGCATCAGCACCGAATTGCCGATCAGGAGCTCACAGTGCATGACGGTGCCGCCGGGCCCCGGTATCCGCATCCGCTCGGTGGCCCCCAGCACCCGTTTGTAGAACTCCACCGCGTCCGCGGCACCGGCAACGGCCAGACCCGGGGAAATAGTCGGATAGCCGTCGGGAACGGGAGAAACATCGGACATCACACGACCTCCGGTTTCGGGGTGGTTCGTCGGACAGTGTCGAGCCTATGCCCGGCCACCGCCGCCGGGGCCCGATCCGACGCCCGCTGTCAGTCGCCCCAGCTGACGTTCGTCTCGATGACCTGACGCAATACCGTCGAGGTCCGCGGGTCACGGTAGGACTGGTGGCCGCCGATCGAGATCGATCCCGCGACCGGCAGCGGCAACCCGAGATCCACGGTGATATCGCCGTTGCCCTGCATCGCGTAGTCCTCGATATCGAGCGTGCCGGCCTCGTTCGGGAGGTCCCAGATACTGGATTTCGGCGTCTGGGTGACGTCGAGGTGGATGGACAACCGCCCGCCGTCCCGGTCCACCAGAGTGGCGGTGGTGACCTGGTCGAGGTCCACGCCGCCGCCGACGGTCTGCTGGACCCGCCACACCGCCCCCACCCCGACCGGTTCGTCGGGGAAGGTGACGGATCGGTAGACGGCCTGGTAGAAAGCCTGCTCCAGGGCGGCTCGCGCCGAATTCGAGGTATCCGGCGCGGGAGCCAGGCGCAGCGCCGTGATACCACCGAGTTCGCTCATCTCGAAACCGGCATGCGTACCGTCGGCGGCGGTCAGCGCCTCCGAAAGGGCCGGATCCGGGGTCGTCACCGAGCCCAGGGTGAGCTCCACCCCGCCGGAATCGGTGGTGGCGGTCATCGGGATGGTCAGCGACGGACTGGAGAAATCGCGTACCTGCTGGGAATCGATCTGCTGCTGGATCCGGTGATCGGTGCGCAGCGTCACCGCCTGGATCGTGCCGTTGTAGTAGGAGGGCCGCAGCATGGACCGCGGCTCCTCGCCGGGATCCACGGTCGTCACCGCGGCCGCAGCGATCGGTACCGTGACCTCGTTACCTATCCCCAGCGGTTCGGTGCCGTCGGCGTCGCCCCCCGCGTCGCCGCCGTCGCTGCAGCCGGAACCGAAAGCGGTGAGCCCTACCGCGAGAACCACCATCAGCACTCTGGACCGCGCCAGCCGGGGCGTGGGAAACGAACACAACACCGTCACGACCGACAGCCTACGAGGCGTACCTGAGCGTGGGCTGGGACATCGCCCGAACTTCGGGCAAGGGCCCCGGACACCCGCGGCGCCCGGCCGCGACCCGCCGCGGCGACCGGCCCGGCCGGGTATGCGCGGGTGCCCACGCTACTGCGTGGATACACCTCGAGAGATGATGGTCGGCGTGAGTGAGGACCGGCCTACGCCAGAGCAGGACCCCGACGACCGCCCCGGCGGGACCGCCGCCCAGCCCCGGCAGCGCCTCCGGCTACTGCTGCTGGTCGCCGCGACACTGTTCGCGCTCGACCTGATCACCAAGGTGATCGTGGTCGCGCGGATACGGCCCGGCGAACCGGTTTCGGTCATCGGCGACGTCGTCGAACTCGTCCTGATACGCAACCCGGGGGCGGCGTTCTCCATGGCCACCGGGATGACGTGGCTGCTGACCCTGATCGCCGCGGCGGTGGTGATCGGGGTGCTGCGTATCGGCCGCACGCTGCGCTCGCCGCTGTGGGCCATCGGTCTCGGCGGGGTGCTCGGTGGTGCGCTCGGCAACCTGATGGACCGGCTGTTCCGGGCGCCCGGACCGCTGCAGGGCCATGTGGTGGATTTCGTCTCGGTCGGCTGGTGGCCGGTGTTCAACGTGGCCGATTCGTCGATCGTCTGCGGGGCGATCCTGCTCGTGGCCCTGACCGTCTTCGGTTACGAACCGGACGGCACCCGGTACAAGGACAAGGCCGCCGCGGACGCGGCCGCCGGCGGACCGGCCGGGGACACCGCGCCGGATCCGGCCGCGGACCCCGGCCGGGACGGATCCACCGGCGACACCACGCCGGAGGCCGCCGCACCGGGATCCGCCCCGGCCGGAGCCGAGACGAGTACCACGACGGGCCCGGTCCCGGGCGATACCGCCGGCCCGGCCGCTACCGCCGACGGCAAGGAGACCGCCGCATGAGAGAGACCAGGACGATGCCCGTACCCGACGGCCTCGACGGGATGCGGGTGGACGCCGGCCTCGCCCGGCTGCTCGGACTGTCGCGGACCGCGGTCGCGGCCATGGCCGAGGACGGATCGGTGCATCTCGACGGCACAGCCGCCGGGAAATCCGACCGGCTCACCGCCGGCGCCTGGCTCGAAGTGGTGTTCCCCGAACCCCGGCGCGAGCTGAGCATCGAAGCCGAACCGGTCGAAGGTATGAAGATCCTCTACGCCGACGACGATATCGTCGCCGTCGACAAACCGGTCGGCGTGGCCGCGCACACCGGGGTCGGCTGGACCGGCCCGACCGTGGTCGGCGGACTGGCCGCGGCAGGCTACCGGATCTCCACATCCGGCGCCCACGAACGCCAGGGGATCGTGCACCGCCTCGATGTCGGCACCTCGGGAGTGATGGTGGTGGCGCAGTCCGAACACGCCTACACCGTGCTCAAACGCGCGTTCAAACAGCGCACCGTGGACAAGCGATATCACGCCCTGGTCCAAGGCCATCCCGATCCCAGCAGCGGCACCATCGACGCCCCCATCGGCCGGGCCCGGGGCAACGACTGGAAGTTCGCGGTCACCTCCGACGGCCGGCCCAGCGTCACCCACTACGACACGGTGGAAGCGTTCCAGGCGGCGAGCCTGCTCGATATCCATCTGGAAACCGGCCGCACCCATCAGATCCGGGTGCATTTCTCCGCCGTCCGCCATCCGTGCTGCGGCGATCTCACCTACGGCGCCGACCCCCGGCTCGCCGAACGGCTCGGACTGCAACGTCAATGGCTACATGCCCGGTCGCTGGGCTTCCAGCATCCCGCGGACGGCCGCTACCTCGAGATCACCAGCGAATACCCGGACGATCTCACGAACGCGCTCCGCGTCCTGCGCGACGCCTGACCCGAATGCCCGAGGCACCCGCACCGACCGGGCCCCGCCGCATCGGCCGGGGCCTTGCCTTCGGCGCGGCCGCGGCGGCGTGCGGCGTCCTCGTCGTCGCACTGGGATATCTGATCCCACCCGCGGAGCCGGTGGTGTCCACCGACCGCCTCGGACCCGACCAGGGCGAAACCGTCACCGGTTATCTCGACCGGGCGCACGAAACGCTGACCGGACCGGACGACGGCGACCGGTGGGCGCTGGTGTCGTTCACCGGGTACCGTCCGGCCGCCGGCCTCCGCGAGCAGGTGGGCGATATTCGGATCGGACAGGCGCTCTACCAGGTACCGCTGCCTCGCGTCGCGACCCCGCTGACCGCGGTCCCGACACCCGACTCCGATATCGCGCTGCGCCGGTCGGGCGCCGATGCCGCCTGGCAGCTGGCCGATCGACGCGGTTACGTCGGCGGCGAACGCGCGGCCCAGGTCCTGGACGTGACCGTCGCACGCCTACGCGACGGCTGCGCGTGCTCCCCCGGTGTCGTCGTCCGGGCCCCGCTGTCCCGGTTGCGCGAACTGGCCGGCCGCCCCGGAATCCACGCGGTCGAGGCCCTGCCCGCCGACGCCGTAGCCGGACGATTCGCTGTCGGACCCCTGCTCCCCGACAGCACCGACCCGGTCGGACCGCAACCCGACGACGGCCCGGTCCCACCGGCCTGATCAGAAGTCCAGCGTCACCACACCGTCCAGATACCGATGACAGCGACCGGTCAGCAATACCCGGTCACCGGCCAGCTCCACCCCCAGCGACCCACCCCGGCGCGACAACTGGCGAGCAGTCAACCGTGTCCGGCCCAGTTCGGCCGCCCACAGCGGGGCCAACTGCGCATGCGCGGAACCGGTCACCGGATCCTCCGGCACCCCGACCCCGGGCGCGAAGAAGCGCGAAACGAAATCCACCTCGTCACCCCGCGCGGTCACCACCACACCGCGCTGCACCTTCGGGAACGCGCTCAACGTCGGCGCCAGCTCCCGCACCTGCCGTTCGCTGTCCACCACCACGACCACATCCGCCCCGGAATAAACTCGCACCGGCTCGACCCCCAGCGCCGCCACCAGCACCTCGTCCGGTTCGGCGGGGTCCGACGCGACCACCGGCAGATCCAGCACGTACTCGTCGTCATCCGTGCGATCCACCCGCAACCAGCCACTGTGGGTGAAGAAACTCACCCGATCCTCGCCCGGCTGGATATCGCAGAGAATATGCGCCGCCGTCGCCAGCGTGGCATGCCCGCACATCACCACCTCGGTCATCGGGGTGAACCAGCGCAGGTGATAGGCGGGCCAGCTGCCCGGCGGCGGCCCGGCCTCCGGGGGTAACCGAGAGGTATAGAAGGCCGTCTCCGCGAGATTGTTCTCCTCGGCCAGCTGTTGCAGCACGGTATCGGGCAACCACGTGGGCAACGGCATCACCGCCGCCGGGTTACCGGAGAACGGTGCGTCGGCGAACGCGTCGATCTGGTGCAACAGTACCTCCATGCCACGAAGGTACTGTGTTTTTTTGCGGCGCCTTCGGCGCCGCGGGGTCGGGGCCCTCGTGACCCCGGTTCTTCACTCCTGCGCTCCTCCGCTTCGCTCCCCCGCTCCGTCGCTCCAGAACCGGGGCGG